>CAIRMR010000079.1 GCA_903879715.1 uncultured Bacteroidales bacterium | reverse complement strand
GGTTCGTACAAAAAATCCCTGCAGCGAAGCTACCACTCCGGGGTTCACACCCGAGCCAAGCGCGAGGGTATTGTAATTTCCGGTTTCTCCTGCCCATACATAAGCATACGCATTCATTCCCGAAGGCAGGGCGCATAATGCAGTATTAATACCACAGGGGTAAGGATTGCCTGCCAGGTTCCAACCCGATCCATAACCTGCTGCTCCGGCAGAATAACTCATGTTCGAAAAAGCAACTGGGCTGGCATCGAGCAGGCCTGGGAAAGCGAGTGTGCGGCTGCCGCTCAGGTAATTTATGGAATAGCCTGTATTAGGATTCACGTTTTCATCTGTGAACAAGCGTATCCATTCGCCTGTTGGTTCGTTGTACCTGTCGATGTAAGCACCGTTAAAGCCTGACGATGCCGAAGCCTGCACCGATGATGTAACTGGCGACATAAACAGGTGCCATTTGTCATCCGAAGCATCGGATATTATACGCTTAGCAGTGGCTGCCACATCTGAAGAATTCTGAATAAGTGAACCATCCGATTCTATAACCAAACCGTTAGCGCCGTTTACATTGGTAAGGGTGCCGTTAACTGTCAGCGCCTTGCCGGCGTCAATGGTTAATAATGCCTGGTTAGCAATAGAAAGGTTATTGCAGATAGCGGGCGATGATGGCATGGAAGTTACATGAGGTTTATACGCAGTTCCGCCTGGGATGATAACATTATAATCTGCCGTGGGTATTATTTCCGGCGACCAGTTTCCACCCGTATTCCAGTCCGTTGTGCCGGCATTTCCGGTCCAGGTAAGGTCTTCGGCACTCGTAACAGTCACTATGGTACTTGATGTAGTGCTGCAGCCATTGGGCGCAGTTACCGTCACAGTGTAGGTTGTGGTTGAAGCCGGAGTGGCTGTAGGGTTCGCAATTGTGCTGCTGCTCAGGGAACCTGCGTTGTTCCAGCTGTACGAATTAAAATCTGTTGCGGTATTCTTATCCACTCCGCCGGTAATGGTTACGTTATAGTCTTCGGTTTCGCCATTATCTGTTGTGGTACAGGCGTCAGCTGCTCCGGGTAAATTGTTATATGTGCAGCGCACCCGCATCCTTGTGTTTCCGTTAAAAGCGCCGGCTGGTATGTCGAACGCACCAGAGTAACTGGCAGCGTCTATATCAGCATAATCACCAAAGACATATTCGCTCTCTTCAAATTCTCCATTCTGGTTGTAATCTATCCAGATTGCTACTCCTTCTCTGTCAGTTCCGGTGCTTACCGAAAATTCGTTGCCTGTGCTTCCCGCGATAAGAGGGATCTGAGAATCGGTAAACAAACTATAACTATTGTTTCCACTTAAATTATCGCATGTACTTGTTCGTGTAAACCCTGCTATTGTTACCTCCGAAATATAATCATTTTCACAACCACTGATAGAAACCGGTATACAGTAATCATTAGGTGCGATAGTGGTGTTTAATTGCGAACCTGATCCGAGGTATATTGAGGAAGGGTAGGCTGATATACTGCTGATCACCGGGCTGGGGTTGACAGTACCGCTAACTTCAATATAATTATCGTTAAAGGAGTTTGCCAAACCGTCGAATGGACTACCAACAGCTGAACCGTTTATACGAACATAGATTGTTGTTTCCGTAATTGTGCCTTCCTCCTGTATTAAAGTTAAAGTGGTACCATAATCTGAATCGGGTAAAGTAGAAATTTCAAATCCGGATGGTTCTCCAACGTATTCAAGATAAAGTGAATAAATAGTAATATCTTCGGTGAGGCCAGTGCCTGATACCGTAAAACTCTGGTAGGCTGAGGCTGTACCTGAACATGCCGAAAATGGATTAATAGTACCTGAGATCAGGATTGAAGGATAGATTGAGATATCAGTTAACGTTACAGTTGTTGAGGTATAATTAATACGAAAATCACTGCCATTAGAAGAGATGGTGGAACCTTCATCCAATTCATTAAATTTACCTGTAACTGAGGTAGCTGATACTATTGTAAATATCGTACCGCTTGTTCTATTGAATGCGAACAGAGAAAGTGCCGCCCCTGCCAGGTTAACTGTTCCTGTTACATTAAGTTGGGTATAGTCATCGGGCCCGTTTATCGCAATTTTCAATTGCGTTTCTGAGCCAAAAGACAATACTTTATCTGTCATAGTAAAATCGGTTCCTGATGCCTTGGGATTAAATGAGGAGCCAGGTGCGGTGGTCAGTTTCAGGTTCGATGTTGTTGTAATGCCATCGGCAATATAGATGTTACCGGTTTTTGTGTCACCTATGTTGATTGTGCCAGCGCTCAGGAATGGGAACAGGTCTTTTTTTAGGATTAGCGATGACCAATAATTAGCTCCCAGGTCAATGTTCACTCCATCTGAATACTGCCTTATATTGATGGTGAAATCCGGTTTTGCCGAAACGGTGAGCGGCGTTGTGTAAACCATATCATTTGCTGCTAATGTAATGTTACCTCCGTTTTCAGCAGTGGTTATGCTTCCGCTGTAGATACTGAGTGCGTTTGAATATAATCCGTATCCTCTCACACCTGTTGCAATCACATCTCCGCCGTTGGATGTTATTTTTCCTCCCTCTGACACAACTAATCCTTCATTTGACTGGCCGGCAGGTGATGTAGTGCCGCCATAGCCCGTTACAGTCACAGTTCCGCTGCCTCCGGCGGTGATAAAGCATTGGGCGCCATCATACACCAGATTTACCCCGATATTGTAATAGCTGGTTTCTTTGCCGCCACCTTTTCCGGTAACACTTACCGTTCCGTTGCCTGGCCCACAGGTTATATAACCACCATTGTGTAAATCAATCCCATAGTTAGCATTCCCGTTTGTACCGGTGCCGCCATAACCGGTAACTTCCACAGAACCATCCTGTCCGGATGAAATAAAACCATTTCCTGTAATAACCACACCACTATTGTTCTGACCTGACCCGCTACCCCCGCC
Organism: uncultured Bacteroidales bacterium; assembly: GCA_903879715.1. GTDB lineage: Bacteria > Bacteroidota > Bacteroidia > Bacteroidales > UBA4417 > UBA4417. The sequence goes on along the minus strand of CAIRMR010000079.1, from coordinate 8,287 downwards.
AGTGCCTGTAACTTTTACGAGTCCGCTGCCGCCGGAAGTAATTCCTGCTGTCCCAAGCAGCCACATGCCGTGATTCGCTCCGCCGTTATCATCAGGGGCACCATATCCGGTTACGGTAACTGTTCCTGATGATCCTGAGGTGATAACGCTTCCGCCCTGAACGCATAAACCGTAATTAGCACCTATATTGGTTGAGAGAACGTTTGAGACTTTGCAAGTGCCTGTGACATCCACATTGGCCCCGTGTGAGCTTATGGTTGAACCAGCAAACACCCATACGCCAATAATCCAATCAGTTTGATTTAAAGATGAACCTTCACCAAATACGGTCAATGTACCTGTGGTACCACCTAAAATCTTTCCGCCATTCGTTATGTCTATGCCTTCATTTTGATACTGAGTTCCTGACCTGCCTTTAACCGTGACTACTCCTGTACCAGTACACTCTACAGTGGCGCTATTTACAAATATACCTGAACCGTTAAAAGCGGAAGGGACCGCTTGCTGGTTGGCATTGAGGGTAAGCGCTCCGTCAACGGTAGTTAAACTGGAACCTGAATTAAATACCATATTCTTGTCAGTGGATACGCTTATGCTGCTGTTCCCGGTAAAAGTGCTGGTACCATTAAAAGTTACCGGGCCTGCTCCATTATCAAGTGTTACTATGAAGTCATCAGTGTAAGAACTTTCGCTGTCGTCAAAAGTCAAATTCACACCTGCGCCTCCATCGGTGATGGATATAGTGCTGTACACGTCCCGGTCGATGGTCAGCACATTATCTACAACTGAAGTGCCAGCTGGAGTACCAACTGCCGACCAGGTTAGCCCCCAATCAAGTTTTAATGCATATGTTGTTCCGGTCGAAACAACAGACAAGGAAACTGCAGCGTCAACTGAAACCGAGAGTGTTGAACCTGAAGCGGAAAATTCGTTTCCGAATGCGGAACCAGACCTGCCCAAAGCAAGGATCAGGTATACAACTACAATCATCCGTGAGGAATAAGAGTAAAGTCTCCCTGATGGATTGGATTCCGGCCAAAGATTTTTCGATAATTTTTTCATAAGGTTTACGGATATGTACTAATCATTATTTATAAGAACTTCGATCTTTTCATTTCATCGGAAACAGATACTTCGAGAGCTTATTGCAACGATGTATAAGCACTTGCTCAGTTGTTGCCGTTGTTGGCTCCGGTAGCTGATGCGTTCACATAGAGTCTGGCGGCCAAAGCGTCCGCGCCCTGAAAAAAGCTTGCTAAAAGCATCAGAGCCACTAAAAATGAAAACCATCGCGTTCTGCACACGTCACTGGGGTAAGCCTGGTTCGGGTTTAAGATATCATTAGCTTTACAAGCCTGTTTCCCGGGAAAGGGCATGCGGTTTTCGCTCTGGTTGAACTTTTGGGAATCATTCAGTCGGGTAAATACTTTGGCTGTTTTCATAGTTGTTTTATTCCTGGTTAGGCTTTTGCTGGATTTGCGCTGTAAACATAATGTTTTTAGCTGCATACTTATTGAGACATTATGTTTGTTCCGTAAAATTATTTTCTTTTTTTCAAAAAGACTGTTCAAAACGTAAAACAATGTGTCCAAAACGTACATTTGTATATAATAATAGTAATATTTAATACATAACATATATAAGAATCAGTATAACAATGAAAGCCCGGTTTTGGTTCCCCTGCATCATATACAGCAGAGAATGTGCATGTTAAATCCCTGGTGCCTGATCAGCCATTTGAATACAGGAAGAAAAATCACAGTTTACTATACCTATATTCAGGATTTGAGGAATTATTTCCAGATTTTCAAATATTGGAGTTAACGGGCCAATTACCTAAACCTTAGGGAATGCAAAAAAAAAATCCGTAAAAAAACATTACATCATTTAATAACTACAAGTTGATTCTGCACCAGCAACTGGAATAATTACCCTTCCCTTACTGTTTTTATTAGCTTTTTCGGGTCTGCAACTCTGACAGGTGGTATAAAATTACTATAGCACACCGCAGTTATTTCTTTCTATCCATTCACCATAAGGGTCTGTACCTGGTCAGTATCAGATACGTACCAGGTTCGCTTGCAAGCAAAGATGATACAGCTCTGATACAATTTTGCAAAAGTCCATTTGCATTTCTGAATACTGTTAAAAAACGACTACCTATTTCGGGATAACCGTTCTGTAGTTTAATTTTAAATGAAAATTGAATTTGGCTTTGATTGTGGATTGTAAATCTTGGAATTTGGGACTTGGTTCTTCTTAAAATGCCTGATAATACCGCAATAGGTAAACATAGAATTATTAATATCAAACACAAAATGTTAAAGTATCTAATACTTTCTTGCTTTTTCATTCTTAATTTAATGTTTTATGTTTTTCATTCCTTTTTAACATTGGCATGAGACTTCGGCGTGAGCTCAACCGAACGCTCAGCCGATTTGCTCCGGCTTATCAAGGTTAATGAAACCGTATTTATAAAAAAAAGCTACCGGTTCTTTCCGATAGCTGTGTAATAATTGAAAAAGAAGAAAAATACTGCGAGTTTCCTTACCGGCCTTTTCGCACCCGGTAAACTTTTTTACCGCCATACAACCCGGCAAGGCCGAGCAACAGCAACGTGCCGCTGCCAACCGGTGCACCCGCCGCTTCGCCAATGCGATCGCCGGTTACTGCAGTGCCGGTGCTTTCCTCCCCGGCATGTGGTTGCGCGCTAATACTGAGAACCGTTGAAAATATAAGGAACGTGGTGAGGAAACTATATTGAAGTGCTTTTTTCATGATTGCTGACTTTAAATGTTTTTGAATTCCAATTAAGCTTATTTATTGTATAACAACCAGTTTCCGTATAAGGCTGGTTTTACCGCTTACCACTTTAACCAGGTATACCGCATTGGCCGAAGTTTGAAGCACAGTTGTACCAGGGCTAAGGGCCGATTTCGCAAGCAGAAGACCCGATACAGAATACAGATAAACAGTTCCCCTTGCTACATGGCTGTTCACATGTATAGTCCCTTTTAAAGCATATATACTTATATCCTCACTGCTTCCTTCTTCAATACCGGTAGCTAATGCAAACCTGATCCTGAATCGATTTTCGGAATCCAATGGCCCAGCAGCGAATGTATACGTGTCTTGTTTTTGCAGATCAAGGGTGGATACTGTTTTCAGATCGTCGAGAAATGCAGACGTATTGGAATCAAAGCTGCTGATGCCTTTCACGTTTAAGGTGTAAGTAGTAGGTGCACCCACCTTCAGGCCAAGGGAAACCTCGTGGTTAGTTCCAATGGTTGGCAGTGTGTTCACCGCTGCTTTTTCGCCGGGTAAGATAGAATACAGCTGAGGTGCCTCATCAAGCCCTGATAGTTTGTAAGCATCCAGCGACTGATCGAAATTTTCGGTGGCAGCCTCATCGAAGCGAACGTAGGTTTTGTCTGAATAGCCATTGCCGGCGATGGAAAGAGTAAGCATCTGAGGTACTGTGTTGCTGCTTTTATAAAAAGTACCTCCATGCACTTTTGCTGCATTTGCCAGGGTAAGGGTATTGGTAGCCAAGGATGTGTTAACAAAGAAACCCTGCATTGGAGCAATTATACCCGGTGTAGCACTGGCAGCTCCAAACGTGAGCGTTATATAATTTCCCGAACCCGTTTCGTCCCATACATAGGCAGTGGCATTCATGCCTGTCGGAACCGTTAAAGAAGCTGTGTTGATGCCGCAAGGGTAGGGGTTTCCAGCCAGGTTCCAGCCAGGACCATAACCTGCAACTGCGGGAGTATAGCTCAGGTTTGTGTAGCTTACCGGACTTGCTTTCAGCGTACCGGGGAAAACAAGTTCCGGTGTACCGTTTGCAAAATTAATGGAATAGCCATACTCTGAAAGCACATTGTCTCCGGTTTTCAACCGAACCCATTCGCCGGCTGATTCCTGGTAGCGGTCAACATAAGCACCATTAAAACAGGAAGAACTGCCGGCTGTAACGGATTCGTTGATGGGTGAGATAAAGAGATGGTATTTATCGTCGCCGGCAATGGCACATTTCACTGTTGCTGGTACATCGGCGCTATTCTGTATCAGTGAGCCGCCGGAGTTTATCATCAGTCCTGCATTTCCGGCAGTGTTGGTAAGGCTGCCATAAACAGTGAGCTCCTGACCTGTATTTATAGTTACCGAACCTGAACTGATAATTAAGGAATTGCACTCCGCTATGGGGGCATTATTTACTGTTATGTTATGAAGAACCAGGACATTTTCAGTGCTTGAAGGTACATCGTTTGGTGTCCATATTGAGGCTTCGTTCCAGCTGCCTGCCTGCTGAGAGGTTTTGCTGATGATGGATACCGCCAAATCGGTCTGGACAGCTGCGCTGCAGCCGCCACTGTTCGTATAATTAACCGCAACATGTCCTGTGCCACTGTCAACCCAGTCGATAGTAATTGTATTGTCTGAGGTTCCGCCACCAGCACTGGCACTGCCTCCGGTAACTGTCCAGGTGTAGTTTGTCATACCGGCAGCCGTGGTATATGTAACATTCGACTGACCTGAACTTACAGTTGTAAGTCCGCTTATTTCCGGAACAGGCAATGGATTTACTGTTACCGAAATGTCTTCTGAACCTGTACATCCGTCTCCGCTTGTGGCAGTAACGGTGTATGTGCCTGCGGTACTTACAGTTATTGAAGAAGTAGTAGCACCCGTTGACCAAACTAAGTCCGCAGTCTCAGTGAAACTGAGCGGAGCAGTGGAAGGAGTCACCCATACCGGAGAGTTGAATAAAGTTCCGTTGTTTGCGTTGCCTGTTGCATCAGCAGCGATGGTTCCTGTGCCTTCGTCAAATCTATAATAAGCTGACAGGCCTGCACTGTTTTCCGGAATCGGAGAATTCATATTATCCTGAATTTGTGCCTCACTCCTTCCAACAGACCATATCCGAACCTCGTCAATGGCTCCGTCAAAATATTCGTAGTTATTTGTTGCTGCAATGTTCATATTAGTTGAGATTGTAACATTATGACCGCCAGGATGATCTGATCCTTTTAATACGCCATCCCAGAATATAGAGCGGGTTGTTCCATCGAAAGTGGCTGCAACATGGTGCCAGTTTCCATCAAGTGCATTGGGGATAGTAACAACGAGGTCATTACCCCACCAATAGTTATGTATTTGAGTAGGGCCATTGAATCTTAAAGCATTTACCTGGTTACCTCCTCCCCAATTGCCCCATCCTACAATTCCATTTGCACCCGAAACGGTGTTTGGTTTTACCCAGGCTTCAAGGGTGTAATTACTATTTCCTACCGGAATAGTTGGTGTGGATGCAAATGTGATTTTATTGCTGCCATTAAACCCTAAGCAGTTGCCACCTCCCAATGCTGATAATGTTACTGAAGTTCCGTCGCATATTGTGGTGGGTACATCTGTTGTTATTGTGATTACAGGCGGGTTATTCACTACCATAGTCAGCGTATTGGAAACTAATGCCGCATTCGTAAAACGATCTATCTCCGCGTTATAATTTTGCAGGATATCGGCGGCTGTTAACGTACTGTTAAAGACCCTCATCAATCCCATATTGCCATTCAGCGGATGATGATCCGGATCTTGTCCATCCCCGATCAGATAATCCGTGAAAGGAGAAAGATCAGTGATGCCTTCATTTTGAGTTGCTTTTAACACCCCATCCAGGTAAACCCTGGTCGTAATATTCCCGGATTCTTTTCCTGCTGTATAGACAATATGGTGCCAGACATTTTCTGAAACAAGGATGCCCACACTTCTGTCGACATATTGAGCCATATCCCAGAACAAATTTCCACCTGGGTCCACACCTAAACGATAGAACTTATCAGGTGTTGAGAACCAAAACTGGTAATTCCCGTAGTTCGTGCGTTTTATCCATGTTTCTACTGTAAGAGCGTCGGTTTCAGTGATGTTCCAGTTATTCATCGCACTGCTTTGAATGGTATAGGCGCCGCCTGCCTGAAAATTAAAGCTGCCCAGCCCAATGCTTGAGGAATAAGATGAAACCAGGGCTGACGGCAGGGAAGCATGATTATTGTTTCCGCTTAAGTCGGTCCAGGTTGATCCTGTACCCGGATAGCTCGTCGGATTGCCGGCATCCAGATTTAACACTGAACCTGTCGTGAAAACAGTACCGCTATTCGCTGACAATTGCACAGAAATGGCATCTCCGTTTGCCAGATCAGAGGTGGTAAAGGTGGAATTTGTAGCTCCGGAAATGGCATTTCCATTTTTCTTCCATTGATAGTATGTTGCACTGGTTCCCGAGGGTGTTGCGGTAAAAGTTACCGATGTACCGGCACAGATTGTATTGTTGGTTGCATTGGAACTGATGGTAACTTCGGCACCCAGATATTCAAGACTCGCAACCTGGTATGGATCATTTACAGTTCCGGAACCGGTGAGTGCTGTGACTGCCTGAGCATAACCAAGTGTACAGCTCAGATAAAAAAGTGTAAAGAATAGTTTTTTCATAACGTTTTTTTGCTTTTATTGGTTACAAACTACCGGATGACTTATTCCTGCAATGCATTTCAGTTAACTGAATTTGAAGTTGGCGGAGTAATGGAGGAATGTGTAAATTAACGGGCTTATGAGATATGCAGCAATAAGAAAGACCGGTTAAAAAAAATGATTTTGTTAAAGAAAAGGCCTGCAATCCACTTTCAGGATCCGGTTCTATTCAGCGTTGGAATTTCACGGCAAAGCAATATTGCTGCCTGATACTGATTTTCATTTTTTTGTATTTCTCTGTTACTTATCACTTTAACCATATAAATACCACCTGTGTGCAGGTTTATATTTATATGGCCGTATTAACACTTATTCTTCCAGGCTTTTCCACCTGCCATAAACTTTCTTGCTACCATACAATCCGGCTAGCCCGATTAAAAGTAAAGTGCCGCTTCCAATAGGTGCTCCACCACCAACCGGAGTATTTGTGGATGTGCCAGGCGCTGTTCCGCCATTGTTGGGATGAGGTGGTGTCTGGGCCAGCATTACCAGGGGGGCAATTAAAAGGAAGGCTGTGAAGAGTGCTGTTTTAAGGTGCTTTTTCATATGAATTAGGGTTTAGGTGTTGGGGTTTAGGTGTTGGGGTTTAGGTGTTAGGGTTAAAGAGTTCCTGCTTCGTTCCTCGCAGTGACAGGTTCAAGGGTTCCTGCTTCGTTCCTCGCAGTGACAGGTTTAAAGGGTTTAAAGTGTTCAAAGGGTTCCTGCTTCGTTCCTCGCAGTGACAGGTTTAAAGGGTTTAAAGGGTTCAAAGGGTTCCAGCTTCGTTCCTCGCAGTGACAGGTTCAAGAGTTACAGGGTTACAGGGTCGCTCCCTCTCTACCAATCGCGACTTCTCTCTCCGTGTCTCTTCGTGTTCTCCGTGCCTCCGTGGTTAAAAAAGTTTGAAGGGTATAGGTGTTGGGTGTTAGGCTTTTGGGGTTGGACGCAGGAGTATTCATTTTCTTCTCTAAGCCCTAAATCCAAAACCCTAAACCCTGCTGAATTGGGTGTTAGGCTTTTGGGGTTGGAAGTATTCGTTTCCTCCCTTAGACCCTAACCCCCAAATCCCAGCCCCTACTGAATAAATATCTTTTTCACCTGCGTGGTTTTATCCGTTACTATCTTTACAATGTAGTTGCCTGTATTGCTGAGGCTGATCTCATTCGTCCCCTTTGCCGAAAGTTTTGTGGCAACCAACTGACCTGCTACGTTGTAGACAAAAATATCGCCTTCCACCTGGTTTTTCAGGTTGATATAAGCGGTTTTGCGGTAGCTGTAAATGATAGCTGCAACGTCTTTTTTATCGCCTGCACTTAATATTGTGGTGAAATGCAGTTTAAAGCGCTGCGTGGGTTCGCCGGGAACATAACTGAAGGTGTAGGATTTGTTTAACAGATCGGTAAATGTTCCGGTATGGGCATCCTCAAGCATAGCTTCATCAAAGCCGTTTACTTCGCTCAGGCCTATCTGGTATTCGCCGGCCCTGGTGTTGGTAAATCCAAGTTCAACCACATCGCAGGCAGGGCGTACATCAATGGATAACTTCTTGTCGCCGGAAAGCGAATATAGCTCCGAAACCCCGTCGATGTAACCTGAAAATTTATAGGCATCGTTCCTCAGTTCAAATCCTTCTTCGGCCGACTCGTCAAATTTCAGGTACAGCTTATCCGAAATGCCTTTGCTCACCGTTTCCAGAACCAACAACTTATCCTGTACCGCATTGGAAGTTTTGTAGTAGGATGCAGTGCTGTGAACCCTGTCGGAATTAGTTAAGGAG
>CAIRMR010000078.1 GCA_903879715.1 uncultured Bacteroidales bacterium | reverse complement strand
TTTGATTGAATATTCTGACCAATCTAGGCCAGTGTTTGCGACCTAAAGTAGTCCATTATCAATTTAATTATTGATAAACAAATATTAATTCCGGCTGTCATGAGTTCACCTTCCTTAGTATTTGTAATCACTGCCATTGAATTTATTACAATTGGTTAAATATTACACTTTCTTCAATATATTTGTCTGTATTACATACCTTTACATTTTGGTGTTGATAATAATAACTAAAATCATGATGATAATCATAGGTATCTTATTCACAGCAGTCTTTTTGTATGTTATGTATTATCGTGATACAAATAATCCTAAAGCAGTTCAAACGCGCATTAAGTTAGCTGAAAATGAATTAGAAAGGGGATTTGATAACGATTTTTGCACTTTACACCGCAATTTTTTACTTGGTATATTTGAAGAAAACAGTTCAATAAGTAATTCGCAGTTAGTACTAAAAGTTAAATCTTACTTAATTGTGGATGAAAATGCTTTGGCTGAAGAATTGATCTGGAATTTTATGAAAAAAGGCTTAATAAGTTATGACACAGTTTTAAATAATACAGAAAATAACCAAGTAAGAAAATGGAAAATTGGATCTAAATTCTCTGACCTAGAATTCCGGTTTATTAATTTTAAGCCATTTACTACAAATGATTACCAGCGTGTCCAAAAAGTATTTGCACACAGGTTTAAACTTCTTCAATACAATCCATTCTCGGACTTTTATGGCGTTAGACGCGCTTTTAGGTTTGATGAATCCCTTGAAAGTGGTGGTCACATTACATATGGTATAATTAGTAAAAGCAGGTGTAGTGACATTTATTTAAAAAGCATTCTCAAGGATGAATACTCATTTGTTATGTACATTGATATTGCAACATCTTACAGAAAATCTGTTGAAATAATTAAAAATAATATTGGCATTGTTCAACTCAATAAACATCAGTTTAAGGATACGCGTTATCGGTTCTGTAACATTCCTAAAAAATTAGACAATGATACTTTGATTAATTACAGTGATATAATGACTCAATCATTTCGGGAAATAGAAAATCAAATATTTTAAAGTTCTCTACTTTTTGGCTTTTGTAAAGTATGCTGGTAGTGTTTTCTGTATTTGTTCATAGTCTTATTTGTATATTACATGTTTACAGCACATTAACCCCATTCCTAACAACCCCAACATATAAACTCTAACCGCCATTGTTATAAAATAACGTCCAAAATATTTGTTTTCACATTATTTTGAGATTACCTTTGAAGCGGGTCGCGCGCGTTCAATAAAAACCTTCATATAACTAATAACGAGCCCTGTAAAACAGGTAATGTATAGTTAAGTGCTTTATCATCCAGGTACAAGTTAAAATACAACGAGAAAGTATAGTTGATTCAGGTATAGCAGTTAAATAACCAACAAGACAAGCAAAGTATATTTCTTAGGGTATCAGGTGATAAAGCCCCGCAGATAAAGCCCACCAGTATCAGCCCCCAATGAATAGCTATGCCTACTCATTTCCTTCATACATCGCTCCTGATATACTATATAATAAGCTGATTAATAAAACTTATTTAACTTTTGATATATGGGACTAAACAGATCACAAGGCAATATGTATGATTTTATCACACATACCTGGAATACCGTTAAAGGCGAATGTTCACATGATTGTAGCTATTGCTATATGAAGCGCTTTGGTAATCGCAATCCGGCAAGGTTTGATGAAAAGGAATTGAAAACACTGGTAAATGGCAAATCAAACATTGTTTTTGTCGGTAGCTCCGGTGATCTGTTTGCACATGACATACCTGCTGAATGGATTAGTAAAACATTGGCGCATATTGCTAAAAGCGATTCAGGTTTTTTATTCCAGAGTAAAAATCCAGGTCGGATATTAGATTTTTTAGAGTTTCTTCCAAAAAGAACTGTTATATGCACTACAATTGAAACAAACCGTTGGTATCCGGAAGTAATGAATAAAAGTCCCAAACCATCAGAAAGAGCAGATGCAATGAGCCGTTTTATTCACAACCATACATTTGTTACCATTGAACCCATAATGGATTTTGATATGGAAGAAATGGTTGAACTTATCAAACAGTGCAATCCCCGTCAGGTAAATATCGGTGCTGATAGCGGCAACAACAATCTGCCCGAACCTTCCAAAGAAAAACTCCTTACCTTAATTGAAGAACTGCAGAAATTTACCGAAATTGCCAGAAAGACAAACCTTAAACGGTTACTAAATTAGTAATGCCCGCCTACTTGTTCAGCACGTTTCTTATTATTAGGATGATCCATTGATCTCATTTGTATTTCTCTTTCCATCAACAAAAATGTAGGTAAACAGTTCAAATGTTTCAACGTTCACGCAAACCCGCATTTGCTATAGCGTTTTTTACGATTTTTCCCTTCTCAAAATATTTTAAAACCAGCTGAAATTACAAACACTTAACTGGCAAATAGTTCAACCTGGAATAATCGCTGGGCACTAAGTGTCGCTCATATTCCTATTTATTGCATAGTCTTTTCTTATTCAATCGTGACATTAACAGTTAATCTATCAAAAAAATTGGGTTCATATAAAAATATGTCATCTCTTGTAAATGGGATATTATCATTACCTGCATAAATTTGTATAAGATTATTGTAATCAAAAGAGAGGGTTGCATTTATTAAAGTCGTTTTATTAGAGCTTTCTGATGGAATAAAAGTTATTGGATTATAATTTTTGCTTCTAATTATATAATTTCCATGATATGGTGTATTGTATGGAAAATCATGAAAGTCTGTTGCAAGATTTATTACATAAGAAGAATCTGTACCACCGAAGACAATTGCCGTAGGTATTACTTGAGGGCTGTATCCATATAAGGGATTTAAAAACAGTTGGTATCTCGCATTCAATATATTATTAGATAAAGTAGAATAAAGTTTGGTTTCATCATTTGAGCTGTTGTCAGGATAATTAAACTGATCAAGGACATCAATACCAATGTATTCTTGGGGTAATTGAATTGCATGATATACATTGCAAATATCAAAAGTTAGGTATTCAAATTCCACGATATTAGCAAAAGAAGCTCCTTCATCTCTTAGATCTCCACCTAATGATGGTTTCATACTTATACTACTGTTATTTGTAAAATCAGCATATCTAAGTGAATCATAAGGTGGCAGATTGTTATTGATTAGCTCAATGCTGCTTTGTGCAGTTAAGTCACTAACATATCTAATGTTATAGAATTTTGCAGTAACCTTATTTGGAGTGATGCTCATAATAAAATCGCCAAATCCAGTATATTTGCTATCCGTATTAGTTGCTTTCAGATTGCCACTTTTCATTCCTGATTTAACTGAAACTCCTGTGTATTTAACATTAGTAATAATTTTCCCGGGAACATAAGTATTGTCCTCGTGTTTTCCACAACCTATCAGAACTATAAGTCCGATTGAAATCCAAATTATTTTTTTCATGTTTTTTATTTTAAAAATTAGCGTTCAATGCCTGGATTTATTAAATGTAATTGATTTCTGAAAATTAATTGTAAATCAGAACAGCCTGTCCCGTTTTATCGGGTAATGTATGTGCGGTCTACGAAACTCCAAAGTATTTCAAAACCCCTTATTTGTAGCTTCTTCAATTTCCTTTTCCTGCCTACCATACAAATATATTAAATACATTACTCATTGTAGTTTTCTTTATTTTTTCAAAATAATCTGCTTTTTCTTTATCCCTTCAATTCAATACTTTTGTATTAATGGGTTTCAACCCTTTAAGTAATATATATCCTCAATTTGCTGGAGCGCGTCTTATTTTCTATCGCATTACAATAACATATTTACTTAATTAACAAATAATTAAGGCGTTCCCCTCGTTCCTCGGGTCAGGCTATCCGCTGCAAGTCCTCGTTCGTTCCTCACTGCGGGCTTTTCGCTTCTATCCTTAACGCAGTTTTACAAGATATTTTTAGAAGGAGCATGTTGTTGCGTTTTTTCAATAGGCTGCTATCGCTGCGCCTAACTTCAAAAATCACATAGGTTGTAGACGGGTAGCTTATGTTTTTTGAGTTAATTGTTTTTGCAGGGTTTTGATCTATCATTCATACTTCATTCCTTCGCTTCGCTTCATTCTTGCAGAGCACGTCTAACGCCGGGTTTCTTGCAGAGCCTCTTCACGGAGTGTTCAAGATCCTCTTGAAAATCTGTAGACCAATGGCACCCTATGCCCAACGAATTTATAAATTATAAACCTCATTTTTTGTTTTTGATTCCTAGTTTGACGAGTTATTGCCGGGTTGATCTTTAGTTTTGAGTTGTAGAAGTTATTGCTGAGATAGTTTTGAGAATCTTTCTCTCTATGGTCTTCTTCCTTGACAATCATTCAATCATGATCTTTCCGCCAACGCCCAGGCAGTGCCGGATGGCTGCCAGGTCGCAAATTTTTGTCACGGTATTTGCAGAAAAGCAAATACAGCGAGCCGCGCCAAAAAAATTGCTACTGTCATCCACCGGAAGTTACGTTTACATAATAGGCTCTTATGGTCTTGGTAGAAAGCCCATAAGCCCATTATGCAAAGTAACCACTGCCTGCACCTTGCTGCCTGCCCACTCCACCCACTTTCCATGCAGTTGCAAGCCATTCAATTACTCGTCCCTCGTAATCTCATGCCTTTCACTGCCGCACAGCAGCAAATGGTTAATGCCTGTGGTAGCATTAGTCAACAAGCCAAATTATGTTTAGTACGTTACGCTTAACCATCAGCTGCTAAATCCCACCGCACTTTCCGGTTGTACAAGCATACAAGTCGGTGCGTATTCTGTTTACAAGTCAGTTCTACAAGTGACGAGCAGCAATCTGAGAACCCAACACACTTGCCATGTTGCTGCAAGCAATTTCGTTCAATCGTCCTCAATACGCTCCACTACATTACACTGCATTCAGTCTGGCAGGTTCGGTCATTCGTGGACACCTCCTTCGTCAGTGACCACTCATTCCCACGCATAAAGCAAAGCCTCATTCTTCGGCTCAGCTTTTAAGTATGCTTCACCAGCCAGCCTTCATTCCATTCCATTCGTTGCGCTCCTTTCGTTCCTCATTCACTCAATCCCTTTCGCAACCCCACAGCAGCAAGCTCGTATGGTTACATGCATTACTGCCAGCGCACCTTATTTCGGCTCACCAGACACCTTCTATCACACAACCTTTGTTACGGCGTCTGCCAAGCACGAAATTCCCTGTAACGTAATGCATTCCACCACCCAAGCCAGCTGCTAAATCCTTCCCACTTCCCGGTTAACGTGGATCTTTAGTTATTCAGTCAACAAGTACAAGCGGTATTTGTATGCGCAGCTCCCTCCGGTCAGTCATATGCGCCAGCCACAGGCGTAAGGTATTTATTAACCCACCCTCTCCACCCATTTCCCATCGCTTCCTTCCCTTCAGCTTTTATTCGTTCCTCATTTAAGCTGCCTGCGCTGCCCTGTTACTTAGTAATATTTTGCTCTTTCCCCTTTTCAGGAAATCAAAATTTGTGATATAAATGAATTTTTACAGAAAAAGAAACCGTAAAAGCACGCAAAAAAGAAATCGAAATTAAGGTGGCTTCAAGCAAATTCAAGGGCTGGATAGCAGCAACATTATTTTCTCTTTGCCTCCCTCACTTCTGCGCTGCATATCCAGGCTGAGCCGCGTTCGTTTTTTTTTAAATAACCTGTTTAGGTATTCCTATTCAGGTTTTTTCATTTAAAAAAAAGCCGTCTCGCGCCCTTGATTTTCCTTTCAGCCTTACTTATCCGTTTGATTCCTTTTTTGCTTTTTCCGGTTTTCTTTTTTTCCTGAAAAAATTTTGGAAGGGGCGGTAAAGGGAAGATAATCAACCACATACAAATCATCAAAAAAAACACATTATGGAAACAAAATCGATCAAAATCACAAAGGCCCTGGCTGAAAACAAAGGGTATTATTTGTTTGGTGGCAAAGGTGACGTTTGGAGTAACACTGCCCATTTATCAAAAGGAATGATGGCAACCACATTATGCGGCCGTCCCATGCTAAGCACTAATTGGGTACGCATCGAGGGCGTTAATGAAGTTGGCTGCGCTGAGTGTGCTCGTCTTTTTAATGAAGCTATTTCTCTTTAATTAACCAGGTGCCTGGGCCTTCTGGCCTGGGTACCTTAAATCTTTTCAACCATGACACAATCACAAATTATCAGCAGAACCTTCCGTTTCGTTTATAATCTCCCATCAGATTTTATAGAAGAAATCTGGTCAGATAGCCCAATCCTTGCTGAACATCTCAAAGCCAAATTCAAAGGCTTTTGCAAATCCGAAGGCTACGCCTCAGCAAATGCCATCCTCAAATTCTTCTCTTCCCTTGACGAATCCAATTCAGAGAAATTCTGCTCTTACGCATCTACCTGGATACAAGAGCATTAAAAGCACGTATCATCCCGAATTTTTCGGAAATCAAATCCAAATTATCAAACCCTTAAAATCCAATTAACATGAAAAAGTACTTCAATGATCCCCGCCCTCTTACCGTAAGGTATACCGGCAAATGTGCAGAATGTGGAACAACCCTCAAAAAGGGTTCAGCAGCCTATTATTGGCCTTCTGATGGTAAAATCTATTGTTTATCTTGTGGAGAATCTGAGTACCGTCAGTTCCTCTCAGCCGCAGCTGATGAAGAAGTTTACCAGGGCATCGGAAACCCCTTCGCTTGCTAAACAAAATCTAAGCCTGGTACCTGCCAGGCTTTTTTACTGCCCATAATATTATATATAATCATTCTAAATAATTATTTTTACTTTCACCCTTTACCGTGACTGGCTTAGCTTTGTGCCCAAAAACATCCAGTGTCTAAAATCCCCAATCCGAAATCTGAATTAAACGAACCCTTATTGATAGTCACACTACCACTATATATTTCCTTTTATCTAGACTTCAATATATCTAGACAGAATTATAAAATCAAGGTCTAATTTTATTTAACATGAAATACATATACCTTTGAAAAAAAAATAACCCAACTTATGAAATCCTATCATGTTCAAATCATCTCTTTTGATGAAAATGGCAAGCCTGAAAGCGCCAAAAAATCATATGATGAAAAGGCCCCTAATGACGAAGCCGTTATTTTAAATGCAAAAAATAATCATCATTACCCATTTAGAATTAAAGCCTTTTTGGGAACTGAATTAGTGATAGATGAGGATGTCCCTTATCAAGATTAATACCAAATCTAGATTATAATGAATAAAACATTCTCAACAATTATAGTCATAATTGCTGCAATTGCAGCCTTGGCTTTTATTTTCCCTGATGAAGAAGTAAATTTATGGGATAGCTTCGATGCTTTTGGTAGAACCGTTGCAACTTTTATTGTATTTGGTATATCTGGGTTTATAATTTACCTAATACATAAAAAATAACTTTAAAAAATCTATCTGGTTGGCGCAACATACTTTTTGTTGTGTGCGTTCAAACATTATTCATTTGTAGTTCTTCACTCTTCACCCCCTACACCCTCCCCACCTTCACCATCCTCTTCCTGTTCACCATCACCTTTGCCAAACAGACATACCTTACCGCATCAATCCCATGATTGAATTTATCAATCGGTTCATTCGTGGCTTTCCCAGCCTGGTCCTCTTTCCACTTGTAATTCTTAAACTCCCGGATCAGGTTTACAGATCCTTTCGTTATATGGATGTTATACCGCTTCATAATATCCAAACCAGCCAGGATGCTGTCCTTCCCTTTGAAGGTTGCCTGGACATTAAACCCTTCCTTCTTGATCTCATAAATGCATTTTGGCTGGTTATCTGCGATAACTTCATCCGTCCATTTCAATCCCAGTTCACCAAGCCATTTAGCAATATCCTGGTTAGTCAAACCCCGGTTGTAAATTAATTCCTCAAGATAAAGATCCCCACCACACAAACCCACTTTTATTAATGCTGTCGGGTCATTGCTAAATCCAAAGTCCATCCCATAAACCACCCATTTGCACTCAGTCGGGAAGGCTTCGCATTGGTCCCAATTCGTGAAGATTAAACCTTTGATTTGGCCAGGCAAGCCGAGCCCGTAAACTCTCCAATAATTTTCATCCACGTACTTAAGCTGTTCAATTTCTTTCACAACTTCTTCAGGTAGAAACTCTTTATTATCCAGGTAAGTAGATTGGATAAATGTGCAATCTTTCCTAGGAATCACCAAGTCATAGATCCAGTGTTCTTCCATACTCGGATTGTAATCAATAAAGATTTGCTTTTCTGTCCTGATGCTCAGTTGTATCCAGTCTTCCAGGCTCAATTCGTTTGCTTCATTAATAAAAAGGTAGGTTCGCTTTGCTCCCCTTTTTTTCTGAGGCTGATCCAGGCTCACAAACTCAAACAGGTTCCCGTTAAGCATGTAAGTACTTTCTGTCTTGTTGTGGAACCGTTCGTCATACAGATTCTCATTCTTTAGTATCTCAAAGAAATCCCGCATAGCTGAGGCTTTCAGACTGGGCATAGTCTTCCTGACTATCGTGAATACTGCATCCTTTTCCTCGAAGGCTTTTACAAGGATAAGAAGCTGTAGGATTGAATAAGTTTTCCCAGACCTGCTAGACCCTTGATTGACTACAAGCTTCGTTTTCGCCTTGAAATTCTTATCAAAAACAACAGATACCTTAATCTGCTTTTCCATCACCACTCCTTACAACCTCAAAGGTTATCTTACTGATTTTATCATCAGCTGGCCCTAAATCCAGGTTCATTCGTTGAAGTTTCGGCCTTACAAATTCCTGCAGGTTAAGCCACAATTCAATTTGTTCCTTTGGCCTGAGCTTACTCAAATTCTCTTCCAGGCTTTTATCCAATAAGGATAATACCCATTCAATTCGTTGTTTTTCTTCAGCGGTAGTTTTGTTTACAGCACCTTTAGGCTTGCCAGGGTTGCCTTTTCCAAATTGACCTTTGTGATTCCTGGTTGTGGATTTGGGTTCATTACATTCATTCGTATTCATGGTTATTAAATTATTCCATTATCTGCTGAAATTCTCAACAGATTCTTTCAGGTAACTCCCTGAAATGTTTATTTGCGATAAATCATCTTTTCGATGGAACTCACTGAAATGTCGTACTCTATACTAAGCTCATATTTAATATCTGCATAGGTACGATTCTCCTTAGCTCTCTTATAATAGAGCTTTTTCACCAGCCATTTTCTGGCATCATTTACATGTAAGATCCCTTCCCGGACTACTTCTTTCACATCGATTCCAAATTCAGATTTCAAATCTTGTATAATTCGTTCTGAATACTTTAAATTTTCTTTCATAGTGTTAATAATTATATAGTTAAATATCACAAATTTAGTTCAGAAATAAAATAATAGCAAATATTTTGAGCAGAAATTGCCAGAATGTACTAAGAATTTCGACTTACTATAGCTTAATTTTGTAACCTTAATGTATATGAACAATATCAATTTTTGAATATTATAACTAAGAAATTTACTGATATATATCAAAGTCATATCAGGCAATAATCTTACAGTTTTTTAAATCCTGATGTCAGGTAATCTGGCATTATAATTCTCCTAATTTTCTTTAAAATGACTAAGACCCCAAAAAAAACTTCCAAAGCTGGAAAGGGAAAATCCCTGGCTACCCTTAAAATCACAACGACTACTTCTAAATCAACTCCTGACCTTGCAAAAATTGTAAAATAATGCGTCCATACTTCTCAACGCCACCCATCTTTTCAGCTCCCGTACAATCAATTGACCGCGATAATGGCATTATTCGGGGAGTTACTATTGCACAGGTAGGGCCTGCCAAAGGGCATGGTGGATTCGTTGATAAAACCTTCCTGCTTCAATTGGTCGACAATGCTACTTCCAAATCTGCTGGTATCAAAGCAAGGTTCGGGCATCCGAATATGTGTGCTACTGCCCTGGGAACCTACCTGGGACGCTTCAAAAACTTCTCTTATGCTAATAACAAAGTAAATGCTGACCTCTATCTTGATACCACAGCCCGTAATGCTCCTGGTGGCGATTTATATTCTTACGTGCTCGATATGGCTGAACGAAATCCTGACATGTTTGGCGCCTCCATAGTTTTTGAAATTGCGGAATCTGTTTTCCTCATTGAAGATATGGATGGTACAAAAGTTAAAAATGAGTACTTCCGTCTCAAAGAATTAAGAGCAACTGATATTGTCGATGAACCAGCTGCAACGGATGGTTTGTTTTCAGCTGTCAGGATGAGCGGAGTCGAATCCTTCCCTGGAATTGCAACACAATTTCTGGATGAAAATCCTCAAATCCTCGAACTCATCGCTGCCAAACCTGATTCTCTCATCGAATTTCTTTCAAACTACTTAACCAACACAAAAATGAAAATACCACTAAAAGTCAAACAAGGCTTTACCACTTTTCTCGACATTCTCAATTCTCCTATCTACACAGGAATAGTGGATGACAGTAACCTTGATCGGGTCTTTGATGAAGCCAGGGCCATTCAGCCTGATTCCTTCACTGCGATGGATGAACCTTCACAAGTTCAAAAAGCAGATATTCTTATTAAAGCCTTTTCCTTATTGAATGAGAAACTCTTGAATGCAGCCTCAGTTGATAAAGCAACTGAAACAAATATTGAACAGCTGAATCAGAAGTATCAGGAATTGAATACCTCTTCCGAAAAGATTACTGCTGAATTAAATACATCACAAATTGAGCTTCAGGATGCCAAAACACAGATTCAGCTGCTCACCGAACAACTTTCTGCACGCCCTTCCATCCCTCTGAATGTAACTGATCCAAAGGTTTCAGTATTCCCTTCCGAAAAAGATTTGACCGGGAAACAGGTCTTATCAAATATCCCATCCGACTTGAAACGTAAACTCAAAAATTAATTCAATAGGTACAGCATTGCGATCCGCCTCAGGCGGAGAAGCAATCTCATCCTTAAGAGACAAACTATCTAACAAACTACCTAATGTCAAACATTTTTTCCCAATCTCTCTCCCCCGCTTTTACCCGCCAGGCAATTGATGAATACTTTATTCAGCCTATGTTCATGGCTGAAGATATTCGCGGCCTCATTACTGTGCGCACCGACGTAAAAGGCACTGAACTCCTGAACAGGATTTCAAGGCCTTCCTTCCTCACAAAACCAAAGCTATCTGCTGGTTTTACTCCCTCCGGCTCTTTTGCCTTGACTACAACTGAAATTACCGTTAAACCAATGGCTTTGGAATTTGAACAAAATGCAAGAGCCTTCTGGGGTTCTATCGTTGAACAGCTTTTAGCCTCTGGCTACAAAATTGATGATGTTGAACAAATGAGATCCCCCGACATATGGAATAAGGTTATGCTCCCGCTCGTTGCACAGGCTGGTCAGGATGACCTTATCCGCCAGATGTTCTTTGCTAACCCGCTGGCCGAAACTTTCACTTCGGGTGTTCCAACAGGTACAATTGATACCAATTATTCAGGGTACACAGGTTTCATGACTCACCTGATGAATGATCTGTATTCTGGCACAATTTCTTCTGCTCAGCATGTTGGTATCGCCACGGCTACTTCAGCTGTCAAAGCTGAAAAGATCCTAACCTATACTGCTGGTACAGATACATTCCTGAATATAACCATAAACGGTGTTCTTTATGCTCAGGCATATGCCACTTCCGCTGCTGCTACTGCAACAGCATGGCTGGCTACCCATAAAACAACCATAGAGGCCCGTTCTGGTATACATGGTGTTATTGTTACAAATCCTTCATCTGGAGCTATAAAAGTTGTTTCCAAAGTCAAAGGACAAAGCTTCACTGCCACAGCAACTGTCACTGGCACAGGTACGGTTGCTACTTCAGGTGTTGTTGCAGCTACCAAAGCTGGTTCCCTGGCAGCAAATGAAGCAGATAACACCCTTGAAGATATGCTTGATGCCGTAACCCCTGAGATGCAGGAATTTGATCTGGTGTTCATGCTTACCTCGTCCATGTATCGCAACCTGGTTCATACTATGAAAAACCGTGCAACAGGACTTGGTGACCTGGTTATGCGGAATGGACTCAAAGTTCCAACGTATGAAGGCTTACCCATCATCGTTCGCCCTGATTGGGATAAATGGATTTCCACAGCAAACAATGGAATTCAGCCTCACCGTGCAATGCTTACCACTTCCAAAAACCTGCTCTTTGCAACCGATGGTACCAGCGACTCCGAAATGATCGAAACCTGGTACAATCAGGAAGCACAAATGCGCAGGTACCGTGTTCAGTATAAAGCCCAAACTGCCTATCTCCATAAAGAACTTGTCGTCCTCGCTGGCTTCGGTGACTAGGATTGCTTCCCTCGCCTCAGTTCCCCTCTCTTTCCTTCAAAGAGAGGGGTCAGGGGTGAGTTCAACAATCGAATGACCATCGAGTGACTAACTTTAAAAGCACAGCATTGCAAGGGCTCCGCCTGAAGCAACCGCCACCCCAAAACCGCAATCTCCCTTGAAAGCCTTCTCCACCTATAATTACACCCCGCTCCTTAACCTGTCCAAATCTGATTTTATTGATTTAAAATCACATTACGATATTTTCATTCCTTTTGGTGATGATAATTTGCTGCCAACTCAGCTAAATCAGCTCGCACGGGATGTACCTGTTCACCGTGCCATCTTAAATTCAAAATCAGCTTATGTTATAGGTCGGGGACTGACAACACAAAATAAAATCCTCCGTCAGCTTATTGATTCCCCTAACAATACCTACCAAACATTGGATACGTTATTTCGATATGTTGTGCATGATTATCTTAACATTGGGAATGCCTATATCGAAATCATTACAAATCCTGGAAAAACTTTCACTTACTTGTATCACATCGATGCAAGCAAATGCAGGTTATCGGCTATTGAGAATGATGTATTGATCCATCCTTCCTGGGTAGATTTTAAAGGAAAAAATGACGAGAACCTGATTTCACTGCCTCTTTTCCCTGGCTTTCGTAAATGTGCTGATGGACTGCTTCATTCAGTCTATCACATCAAAGATTATGAACCCGAGTTTTATTATTATGGCCTTTGTTCCTATTTCCCGGGAATGCGATCCATAATAATTTCGGGTCTTACAAACCTTTGGAATCAAAACAGGCTGGAGAACGGATTCACAGCTCCGGGATTACTCATCATACCTGGTATCAATGACGAAGCGGATGCAGCAAGTCTGGACGAAGAATTTAATAAATTCAAAGGGGTGGATGGGGAAAAATCCGGTGACATCATTATTCAGTATCTGGCTGATTTATCACCTGGTCAAACCTCACAGCAGGCAAAATTTATCGAGTTCAAAAAGAATGAAGAAGCAAACTGGACGGAACTGCACACTCAGTCAGAATTGTCAATCATTACCATCCACAACTGGTTTCGATCCTTAACACCTTATTCTGGAGAAAAGACAGGCTTTGATGCTAACCGTATCATTAATGAATATGAAATTGCGCTGAATACCATTATAAGTCCATTGCAATCTTTCTTTCTGCGCCATTTCGATCAGATCCTGAAGTATTTCAAACTCCCGGCCGGTCAGCTCTCATTTATCAATGAGCCGCCTATTCAGCGCATCAATCCGCTCAAATTTGTCTGGGAAGCCCGTCGTGATGCCGGTCTTGAGTATGATCCTGCCGACCCCATTCAAAAAATGCTCGTTATGCAACTCAAAAACACTTTTAGCACTACACCTTCCGAGCCAAACAATACAACTTAAAAAGCACAGCATTGCGAGGAGGAACGACGAAGCAACCCCGTCCCTCACAACCAAACTCTTCACTCTTCACTCATAACTCATCCCATGCCTCTGATCACCCCAACCGAAGTCAACCTCCTCGCTTTTATCACGCCCATTGATCCTGTTTCAATACTGATAGAGTTTATCGTGACTGCAGAAGCCAAATACATTGTTCCTGCCCTTACTCAGCCCGTTTACGATGATCTTTCTGTAAATCCGGGTCTTTACACCACACTGATTGATGAATACATAAAACCTTACCTGGCATTCTGTGTAAAACTCATGCTCTATAACCAGTACCTGGCCGAAACAGGCACTTTCAGCATCCCAACTCAACAGCGCTGGGACGTGGTGCAAGAGATCATTGTAATTTTAAAAGCTAAGAAGAAGATGCTTGCCGAACACCTTACACCTGCTGTTTATCCGCTGTATATTGCTCCGGTTGAAAAGCGCAT
>CAIRMR010000077.1 GCA_903879715.1 uncultured Bacteroidales bacterium | reverse complement strand
TAAATATTGTTGGATTTGACATCACGGAACTTGTACCTAACAAGGAAAACAAAGCCCCTGATTACCTGGTAGCCAAACTTATTTATTCGCTGCTTACTGATAAATTCATTACCGGAATTAAATAATTGAAAACATGCATAAAAAAAGCTGTTATATTAATTATGACAGCTTTTTTTGTTTATACAATTGAGAACGAAGCTAAACCGAAGAATAAAGAATCTAAAAAAAGCTGATACTAACTTTTGCTTTTTAACCGTAGGATAATTAAAACAGCCGGCTAAACTAATAAACAACAAAAGATTTTACAACTCTGTTTTTATCAGTTTTTATTTCACAGGTATAATAGCCTGGCTTCAATACTGAAACATCGACTATTTCATTAATCAAACACTCACTATTTGTAGTATTATGTATGTTCGTAAGAACTAGTTTGCCTTTACTATCATACAATTTTAAATCATAATCACTTTTCGTTGACAACCTGGCACCAATAACTATCTTTCCATTTGCCGGATTTGGATAGATAGTCATGTTCAATTGATTTTCAGTTAATTTCGGATTATTCGTATTGTCAACAAAATTAAGATTATAGGAAACAGGAATACAATTATAACCCGAGACAATGAGCTGTGCTTCGCCAGGATCTTGTACCATTACATTAAAAGAAATAACAGAACTTCCAGACTTATCGGTTACAGATTTCCCGATTATGATGCCATCTTTCATCACAACGCAAGTCAGTCCTACAGCAGGCACACCAGAACTGCTTACACTTACGCTCATCGAAGCCATTCCCATATTTACTATAGCTGGAAAGTCTGTATCAAAAGAAACTGGATTATCCGTAAATACAGCTAATGCAGGATCACCTAGCAGATTACAGTCGTAAAAACACCAGCGTAACGCGCCGGGTTCCCATTGTCCAGGGGCGGTAACCCAGGCAGCAGATGCAATTTTCGATTCCATGTGTGCCCGACCGATGCGGTTGAGACTGTCGGCATACAACGCATCCATAAACTCACGGTGTAAGTGAGCTGAAGGTCCTTCAGTCTGCCCTTCGTTGAACCAACCATAACGCGAGTTACCAATAAAAGCAACAGCAAAATTATTGATAGTCACCATTTCTTCGGCTATGCAATCGCTGTAATCGAAAGCGCCACAATCGCATCCATGGGTATAAACAATTGTAAAGTTATGATCGACGCCATTCAATCCATAAAAATTAGCATTAGTAATATCGCTGTTAGACAGGCGCATCACATAGGTTTGGTTTGAGTGGCCGGAATGATTCAGCATAGGACGTCCCTGGTTCATATGATCCATCAATTCCTGTTTTGTCCAGGTTTTAACCTCATCATACATGGCATCAAAGGCATAATCTGCAGGTATACCGGAAGTTGCATATCCGTTGTCGGAATGTTCTCCTATCAGTAAGTTAAGATAATCACTACCGTATGTGATGTAAGGCTCTGTTGTCCAGAGGCTTTCACCAGCCATCAGTATATTCCGAAATTCGCCTGCAACCGGAGTAAACTGGTATTTGAAACTTTTATTCAGCATTTGCTCCAATTCAGTGGCATCACTGAATGGCATGCGGCCAACAGCTACATCCGGCAATAGATCTTCTTCCCCTGGCTCACCCCAAAGCGCATCACCATCAGTATTCCAGTTGCCATCAAGGGCTGAGTAATACAAATCGGAAGGTATATTGCTATCGGAGTATCCTGATCCGGATTGTACATAACAATATAGTCCACGGTGAGGGATCAGTTCATCGTCGCCACCCAGCAATACATATTGAATCCCGTGGGTTCGGTATTCCTGGTAAATAAAATTCCTGATTTTTTCGGGGACATCCACTCCCGTCATAGTAGATGTAATACTATCAAGAGTAACCACTTTGGAAGAAATACCCTCCTTGAGATAATTAGCCTGCATAGCAGTAAAGGAGTTTTTAAACGTGGTTGTGCTTAGTATTAATAAATCATAAGGAATAGTTGGAGCAAGCCGTTTAAATGAGTAAGCTGATTCCATTTCTTTATTATCCGCCATTTTTAGAACTTCATTGTTTTTAAAAGCCATGTTATTCAATGCAATCGCAGCTTTGGAATCGGGAGTGGTGTTCACAATCACATGTGCTGAGGTAAAATAGCTGAGTTGCCCTGTAACCGGGTTATAACTGACTGGTGTAAAAGTAGAAAGCGCTACCGAGTGTCCATTAAGAAAAGCTGTGAGCAGTTGCCCTTTGGGATTAGACGGAAATGCAGCATTCCGATTATAAATTGCATCATCTTTTATAAAAATCCCGGAGCTTCCGGCTGAAACAGGCCGTACTTGCTGCTGAGGGGAAATAGTAAACTTTCCGGGAAGCGTTATCGGATCGGAAAAGAGGATTTCTATACTTAGGGCAGATTCCCCTAACGGAAGTATAAGTTTGACCTGTTGGTAAGGCAAAGCAGGTTGGCCGGGCAACGCAGTGAGCATGGTGTTTTCAAGTTCAAACCGCTGATATTCGCCGGTTTGCCATACTGATGGGTTTCTGAAATGATAGGTCTGTTCCACCCTGCCTGCTATAGCAGTTAATGTAATCATGAACAACAGGCCAATTGTAAAAGTCAAGGATTTCATAAAAAAGGAATAAATAACTTAAGGTGTTTTTTCGGAGAGCAATTGGGGGATAAAATTAATTATTTATGGATTCTCAAACTAACTTCATTGGAAAAAAAAGAGCAGGGATGTTTTCCCTCTGATTAGTTGATAAAATCAGTAGTAATGAACCAGATATTTATGTTTCGCTAAATTACCTGATTATTTTCAAATTGGCGACCTTCATACAAGGCTTGATCTATAAAGAATTAACAATATTGCATCAACTTCAGTATAAATGAGTATTTTTGAAATAGAATAGCAAAAGTGTTTCGGCCTGTTAGTCACAGTTAACACATGCTATTCGAAATGGTTATTGGGGCCGTAACACACCAGAAATAAATCCGAATTTAAAAACGTAATGACAAGCCTTTCACAAATCCTTTATAAATCCATTAAGACTTACCCAGATAGTATTGCGTTTAATATCGATGGGAAAAATTATACTTATTTTCAATTGATACAGAGTGTAGCCAGGATTCAATCTTCACTCCTTCAAAACAATAGCGGATTAAACGCAATAGGTATAATTGCCAACCAGGATTTTGAAACGTATTCTACCATACTGGCCGCTTTACTATCGGGTATTACATATATTCCAATTGAACCAACCCACCCGGATGAGCGAAACACGCATATTATCCGGCTTTCAAAAGTAAGTTCCATATTTTGCTCCGATTTTTCAGGTCTTAGTGACGAGTTCCGCGCGACAAATAATCACCTGTTTTTTCAGGCTGAAAAAGGAGAAAAAGACATATCAGAGTTAAAAGTAACTCAAACTGATAATCCGGCTTATATACTTTTCACCTCCGGCAGCACTGGCATACCAAAAGGTGTTCCAATCAGCATGGATAACTTAATGGCATTTGTTGATAATGTTAACCGTATGAATCTGGATATTAATGAACAATCCAGGTTTCTGCAGGTATTTGAACTTACATTTGACCTTTCGGTATTTTCGTACCTGGTTCCTTTGTTTTATGGCGCATCGGTTTTTACGCTGCCGAAAACTCCTTTTAAGCAGATGGCCGCGATACAGTTGATTGAAGAACAAAGCATAACCCATGTTTTAAGTGTTCCATCATTTGTGGGTTACCTGAAACCATTTTTTAAAAAAATCACACTTCCTTCAATTAAACATTGGTTGTTTTGCGGCGAAGCATTAAAATCTGATTTGGTTAAGGAATGGCAAAAAAGCGTACCGTATGCTGTTACATATAATGTTTATGGCCCGACAGAGGCCACCATATTTTGCACTTCATATATTTGTCACCAGAATACATTTAAAGAATATCATGGCATAGCCTGCATTGGCAAACCTTTTAAAGATACTGAATTTGGACTCTTCGAAGGAAATTTACCTGTCAGAGCACTTGAAACGAATGCAGAACTCTGTATCAGCGGCTCGCAACTAACATCTGGATACATCGATGATCCCGGGAAGAATGAAACAGCATTCTTTGCTATTGAAAAGCAAGTATTTTATCGTTCAGGCGATCTTTGCCGGATAGATAAAGATGGTGATTATTTTTTCAGTGGAAGGAATGACAGCCAGGTAAAGATTAACGGTTACCGTGTTGAAATCAATGAACTGGAATTTCACGCACAAAATTTTCCCGGAATTGATGAAGCAGTAGTGATTGTTACTTCAAATAATAAAAATGGCCAGCAGGTGCTTAACCTGGTTTATACTTCAAAAGCTGAATTAAATAAAGACGAAATTGTTGAATTTCTTTCAAAGAAGATACCAGACTATATGCTTCCCGGAAACATCTATCCTGTAAAAAACATTCCATATAACCTGAACGGAAAGATCGACAAAAGGGAATTAACGGATCAGATCATAAAAATTAACTGATGGAAATGCAGCCAGGAATCCAGATCAGGAATGCGGCAGACTCAGATATTGAGTTTATAATCGAAACTATTGTACAAGCTGAAAAAGGCAAGGGGAATTCAATAAGTTATTGTAAACTATTCGGTATCAATGAGTCAGAATTCAGAACCGTATTAAGAAAAATACTTGAAGAGAAAATTGGTAATTTTGAGTTTAGCCTGGCTAATTTTAAAATCGCCGAAGTTAATGGAGCTCAAGCAGGGGCTTACGGAGCCTGGCTTGAAAGTGAAAACGGAATTGCTTCAGGCATATTGAAAATCAGTGCGTTAAAGACATTTCTGAAAAAGGAAAATATTATTAACTACAAATTATCGGCACCAATCGTTGATGAAATTTCGATCAGACGAAAAGCCGGAACGATACAATTTGAATCTATTTATATCGTTGAGCAATTTCGCGGTCATAATATTGGCAGCATGCTGGTAAAGGCCTTACTAAGTGATCTGACAAAGAAACATCCCGAGGTGAAAGCCGCCCATGTCCAGCTGATAAAGCAGAATTCAGTATCTTTACGGGCACATCAGAAATATGGATTTGAAAGCATTGAAGAAAAGACTTCGTTGAATCCTACGATTTTGAATTTTTATTCGGGAAATACCCGGGTATTGATGGAAATAAAATTGAGATAAATGCAAACAACCGTTGATACAATAACTGAGATTTTTGCTGCTTTACTTAAAAGGCCCGGGCTTAAACTTACGTTGGCCGATTCGCCTGACACATTAAATGGCTGGGATTCCCTTACACATCCTGAATTAATAACTGCTATCGAAGAAAAACTGGATATTGATTTCGACTTCAAGGAACTGGCTTCAATAAAAAACATTGCCGACCTGGTTTCACTTATCGAAAGCAAACAATTTTAAGGACGCAAATGAAAATAAGGCTGTTACTGACTTTCGATCATGAGTTACCTTTGGGCAGCCTGAAAACAACTTACAAGAAAGCACTTTTCGATCCTACCGAACGACTTTTTGAATCAGCCAGTAGAAACGATGTCCCTGTTACTTTATTTACCGATGTTCTTAGCGCCATACGTTATAAAGAATGGGATAACGAGGGTTTTTATAAGCCATATACTAATCAATTACAAAAAGCCGTTGGGCTTGGACATGATGTACAACTTCATCTGCATCCTCATTGGCTGACTTCCGGCTACGTAAATGGAGTTGTGATTCCTTCGGGAGATTATAGCCTGACAAATTTCGAAAACAATATTGAGCAAAGCATTGGTGGTATTGTGAAAATGGGTACAACATTACTTGAGGAAGTTTGCCGGAAAGCTAAAAGTGATTACAACGTACTTGCTTTCAGGGCCGGAGGTTATAATATAGAACCCGGATCGGAAGAAATTTTCAATGAACTGGCTAAAAACGGAATCCGGTACGACAGCTCTGTTGTTCTGAAATATTATTTTGTATCCTCATTATCCCTGATTGATTTCAGGAAAGTGCCGCCAATGCCTAACTGGTATATCGGGAACGACGGCGATTTCAGAAGGTCAGCCGGCTCAGGTATTTTAGAAATACCGGTAGCCGCCATTCCCAAAACGCCTTTCGAAATACCGACGCGCTTTAAATTAAAGCACTTTGCTTACAGGGCACCGGAAAGTCACGGAACAATGATACATGAAGGAAATCCTGGAAGCCGGATGGAGCAACTGCGGATGCTGTTTTCTTCTCGTATGCTAACATTCGATAACCATACCCTTTCGGCGAAATACCTGATGCGGATACTGGATTACAATGTTCAGAAGTTCAGGCATTTTGAAACACTCAACCTGGCTACCTGCTCTCATCCAAAAACTATGGGTGATTATTCATTCACGTTGATGGAGCAGTTTATTCAAATGGCGCGTGAAAAATACCCTGACATTGAATTTACAACTTTCGAGCATTTATATCAACAGAACCAGACCGATTAGCATGTTCATCAGCCGTATCATATTCCGATTATTTCCACAGGAGGTTTTTATACGTCTCAGGGGAATTTACCGTACAATTCTGGAAACCTGGTATGCGCCTCTCAGCGAACAGAAATTCAGCCGAATATTAACCGAAGAATTGAATATTTCGAAGGGTTCTATTGTCTTCATCCACAGCTCAGTTGATAATCTGAATATCAAATTCGATGCGCTCAGGTTGCTCGAAATCTTACTCGAAACTGTGGGTGTAGCAGGCACTCTTGTTTTTCCATGCTGGCATTTTACATACCGGGCCGAGGAATACCTGAAGTCAGGAAAGGTTTTTGATGTTCGCCGTTCAGCTTCGGCTTTGGGAATGTTGTCGGAAATGGCAAGACGCTATCCGGGTGCAAAACGCAGCCTTCACCCGATCAACAGTATTGTCGCTATTGGTAAAAATGCAGAAGCTATTACCGGATCACATCATACAGATATTTATCCTTGTGGCGAAAAAAGTCCGTATTACCTGGCAATGCAAATGGGCGGCATTATAGCCGGAATTGGTGTGAACGCGAATTTTATGTCGTTCGTGCACTGTCCGGAAGATGTAATGAAACAGAAATTTCCTATAAAAACCAGGCTGGATCAAGTATTCGAAGCAAAGATTAAGAAAGAAGATGGTACGTTTGAGATCGTAAAAACGCTGGCAGCTCATCCGCAAATCAAAAATAATAATATCAATGGGTTTCTGAAAAAAAACATTAAGAAATCCATTTGCAGGAATATCACAGTTAAAGGAAACCGGTTTTTTATAGCGCACCCGGAGGAACTGTTTTATTCAATCATAGAATTATCAAAGGAAAACAAAACCATTTATACTGAAAAAGCTTTGATCAGGAATACTTAGTTATACTTTTTGTATACATTAAAAAATTCCTGTAACTACCCATTAAAGAAGTTAGAAAAACATGAAAATTAAAATTACTGCCGGACTTATCCGCTCGCATTTGATAATGACATTCGGACTATTTCTGACTGCGCTCGGCTGGACCGCTTTTCTGATCCCGGCAAAAATTACGGGCGGCGGCATTACAGGTGTTTCAACTCTTATATTTTTCGGGACAGGTTTCCCTCTGGGCATAAGTTACCTCATTATTAATGCGGTACTTATAGTGTTTGCCATTAAGATCCTGGGAAGGAGTTTTGGCGTAAAAACCATATTCAGCGTTGTGGTACTTTCGGTGCTGTTTTCGCTGTTACAGCAATTTATAACCGAACCAATTATCAACGATGATTTCCTGTCGACAGTACTAGGCGGGATTTTAGGCGGAGCAGGTGTAGGTATTGTATTCACTCAGGGCGGCAGCACCGGCGGAACCGATATTATAGCCATGATCATTAACAAGTATAAGAATATCAGCCCTGGCCGTATCATACTGTATCTTGACGTTTTCATTATTGCATCCTCCTACCTCTTATTCCAGTCGATTGAAAAAATAGTTTATGGCTATGTGACTATGGGTATTGCATCTTACACCATAGACTTGCTCTTTACCGGGTCGAAACAATCGGTACAGATATTTATCTTTTCGAAAAAATACGATGAAATTGCTGACCGTATCGGGAAAGAAGTAGGCCGCGGAATTACAATTATTGATGGCAAGGGATGGTATTCAGGAGAGCAAACCAAGGTCTTGCTTGTAATGGTAAAGAAACCTGAAGCCAGCCAGATTTTCCGTATTATTAAAGAGGTTGACCAGAGCGCTTTTATGTCGGTAAACAACGTGATGGGTGTTTATGGGCAAGGATTCGAAAAGATAAAAATATAGTTAGACTACCCGATAATTTCCCTTACTAAACTAAAAAAAGTTTTTTTGAAAATTTGAAAAGGCAATATGCGAATTCAAATCAGAGATCAGGTACGTAAATTTATCTATTTCACTTCCAAAACTTGTGTTTTATCCCGACTCCAACACCAAATTCCAGTTCTTTTGGCTTGTAAAAAACCTCTTTCAGTCTGGGCTTTATAAAGGCTTGTAGTTGGAAAGTCCATGATTTCCATTGCTTTTCAAGTCCTATGGAAATTACAGGATTATTAAATGGTACCACATTACCCTTTGCCTGGAAATTGTAATTCTCCATAGTAAGCACGAATTCCATCAAATTTTGATTTGCCTAAAGGTGCCTGTAGCCACTTAACAATCACAGTTGACTTGTCATAATCGCTTAATGAATTCCACGCAATTTCTCTTATCCGCCTATCTGATAAAATCGGAACTTTTTCATTTTCTTTTTTACAACCGCAAATAAAAGGAATCAATGTTATAATAATTATGATAAGGTTTTTCATCCGACATGTTTATTTAAGTATGTCAATAAATAATCAAGAGTATTTATTTTCTACGCTTAACATACAAGTTGCTTGTTTTCTTCATGAACCAGGTCTTCAAAAAGAAAAAGCCTGAACCAAAATAAAAAGTAATCGCCAATAATTTACTTCCCTTGATGATACTCCGACTTTAAAACAGAGACAACCAGTTTCCGGTTGTTCAAAGTTATAATTTTCCAGGAAACATCAGCAGTTCCACCCCAGTAACCGACTGTGAAATTCACAATTGAATCATTCCAATGCCACGTCCCTTCATAGTCAGCTGTACTTATAGGAGGAGTGCCACACCATCCGCTGTTCTGGCGTTGTATGAGTTTGCTATTGGATTCAAATTTAATCCCATATTGGTTTTCCACAAGGTTTTCGGCTCTTGTATATGTTACCAGGGTATCTGCATATTGCGGGTCGATCCAGCTACCGATGAGTTCCGGATTCCCTGTATCTATCGTATCTGCAAGTTTCTGACACGAAATAAAAGCTATTGAAAACAGAATGGCTATTGTGAGAGTTTTGAGCATTTATCTAATTTTTTCAGGGAGATTTAGAACGGGTCCGGGCTAAATTTAGTGCGGGTTTAAATACCGATTCTTAATCAGCCGATGTAAAGTTATTAAACAAAAATGAACTTTCAAAATTCGCTGTAACCCGCATTAAATTTAGGCCGTATTAGGTGTAGTTGAATATTTGTTAATCAAATTCAAGACAATCGTTAAATTATATTCTCAATGATTTGATGATTTTTATCCATATGCCTTACATATATGATTTTATCAGCATATCCAATCCAAATTTCTGTGGAATCAATCAATTGGTAAACATAAATATGGATGCCACTTCCAATGTCATTCGAAGGTTCTCCAAATTTTGCAACAATTGAATTATAAATCATATCAGGTTTCAGATTATCCTTAAAATAATCATACGTTAGCGAATATGGCTTATCCTCAATAATTGTATTTAAGATTTGTTGATTTTTATCCATATGCCTTGCATATATGATTTTATCAGCATATCCAATCCAAATTTCTGTGGAATCAATCAATTGGTAAACATAAATATGGATGCCACTTCCAATGTCATTCGAAGGTTCTCCAAATTTTGCAACAATTGAATTATAATTCATGTCAGATTTTAAATTATTCTCAAAATTGGAATAAGTAAATCCTTGTTTAGTTGAATTGTTCTCTTTTGAACATGACATGAAAATTGTAAGAAAAAACGCCAATAAATAAATTTTACCTTTCATGATTTAAAATTTTAAAGTTCGTTATTAAAGATG
Source organism: uncultured Bacteroidales bacterium (assembly GCA_903879715.1). Classification (GTDB taxonomy): domain Bacteria; phylum Bacteroidota; class Bacteroidia; order Bacteroidales; family UBA4417; genus UBA4417. The sequence goes on along the minus strand of CAIRMR010000077.1, from coordinate 81,124 downwards.
CTTAATTTGTAAAAAAAGTTGCGTTAGTATCATTAAAAATCCATATGTGTGTCTTTCCTCAATTACACCTAACACTAAAATTAAGTAACTCATTCCATTTACATTACTATTCCAATAGGAATTTTACTCAGCAGCTTAATATTCTGCAGATCTGTATAATTGTATTGGTAAATGCCATCTTCGGCGATCATGATCAACACATTATTATAAGGAATTACATCTAAGGCTTTCAGATTGTTATATTGTTTTATCATATTAATATCAATACGCAACGGATCACTGGCATCGTAAATCTTTAAACCTGCCTGTCCATCGCAAACAAAAAGGGTTTTATTGTCGATACCAAGTCCATACGGCTCAGACATAGAGTAGCTTTTAACTAACACCGGGCTCATTATGTCTTTCAAGTCAATTACTTCCATCACGTTCTGCCAGTTGCCGCAACGGTTGCCTTGCCTTAATGTAACGTAGGCGTAATTATCCTGAACCACCACAGGGTCACAACTTTGGAAATGGTTATATTCCGACTTATAAACGGGTGTAGCCGGTTGTGTAATATCATAAATAAGCATTCCTGTTTGTGTTCCAATAAAAAAGTTAGTGTTGTCGATAAATACGGTTTCGACCATCCGGAACATTTCAATTTTAATTCCCACTGTGGGATTTAAAGGATCTGAGATATCAATTACCTGCATATTAGTTTGGTTTAAGCCATAAAACTGATCGCCGTTAATTATAAACCGGGCCATTGAACCACCAATACCAACGGTTTGTGTCGGAGCACCGCTGCTTTCGTTAAACATAACGGCACCTATACCTTTATCGTAATAATAGTAAGGACGCGTTACGTTATTCTCCTCCACCTCTTCAGTAACGTCTTTAACCTCCCAGCCAACAATTACACCCAGTGTCTGGTCGATATCGTATATGGGATTATTATCGGTAATTTCCGGAATTGTATATGGAAATATATCTTTGATCCGGGCCACTTCAACGGGTGCATTGAGGTTTGAAATATCAAGCACAATCAGATCCACGTAATTATCGGCATAGAGGTAATTTCCCTTAACAGCCAGATCAACATTTCCCGGTATGTTCAGAAAGGCAAGGTTTACCGGAGACGCCGGGTTTGAATTATCAAATACATGGATTCCCTTGTATTTTTCGTTTACAAACAGGTAGTTTCCCTGAATATATATTTTCCCCGCAGTTTGAATCGCATAACCTGAAGTAGATTTAACAGGTTTACGCATTTCGTCGTACGACATATACTGAGGTACATTGGCAGTATATTTCCTGTAAATAACCGAACTGTCCTTGCACGAGATCATACTCATAATCATGAGAATCGCCAGGGGTGCTGAGAGGAATAATTTCATGGTTTTCATGGTGCCTATTTTTTGGTTTGGTTGACTGTGGTAACTAAAAGTTTCATGTTTCTGGTTCTGATCTAAAGAGGTAGATGGTTTTGAGGTTGAGGTCCAAAGGAACTATTTTCTATTAACTATTTTCTATTAACTATTTTCTGGTTGCTCCTGGCTTCAGGTCAGTGACCCGATGCTTGCATCTCCACTAATTAAACAGGAATCCAAAAGAGAATGTTATCCGCTTATATTCATCGTAACGTGTAGTTTCGTATTGTGGATAAGTTGAAGACCAGGGATACAGATTGAGCAGTGTTTCTGTTTTCTGATACCTGTATCCTAAGCTGAAAACCAATGCATTTCGACGTGTAAAGTCGAAACGCACACCAATGCCCGTGCCAACGAGAGCACCCCCATGGTTTTCAGTCCATTCGTCTTCTCCTTCCTGTGACAGGGGAACGGCATAGCCGCCTTGTGCATAAATATACGGCGACCACCAACCTTTCAGGAAACAATACTTTATATCGGCTATAAACGGGATTTGCTGATGATCAAACCATTCGATTCCCATACCAACGCCTGTAGCCAATCGGAACGGGAAACGGTAAGAAGTGATGAATGTGAAACCACCTGAATTCTGCGATCCACCATAGAAATTGACATTTGAAGTCATTTCCACAGGTGAAGCAATATTCGAGCATTCTTTTACTGGAATTGCCTGATTTAACAATAGCATTTTAATTAATGAATCAGGAACTACAATTATATTGTTTCCAACAATTTTAATACTGGTTTTACCGCCTGAAATATTTTCAATGACTTTACCTTTTAAAATGCTTCCATTGGATAAATAAAGAACATCTTCCTTCGATTGGGCATGAAGGTTTCCGGACAACAGCAGCGTACAAAAACTGATAAAACAGAATGTTAGTTTAATTATCCTGTTGACGCACATCGTTATATTAATTTATTTTTTTGTAGGTGTCTACTAATTCGCCTCGGCCTATTTCCAACTTATTATTTACTATCGAGACTGTGCTTTCATATTTTTGACCGGTAAACCTTAATCTCCCTGAAGTTTCATTTACTTTAATGATTCTATAATCTGCTTCCATGTAAACAGTTCCATTATGCAATTCTACAAATTTGCCGTTTGATCCAAAGTCGATAACAGCATAATTAGTGTCCGATGCGTATACGCAGTTTTCAACTATTCCACCGCAAGTGGATAACCATTGCCATTCTCCGGTTATCTGGCCAATCGTTTTAACCTTCATTTTGTCTTCATTTTGCTTGGCGCAGGATACAATGCTAAACATTAATAGAAACAATAATATTAGCTTCATTTAGATTACGTTATTAAATTAAAAAACCAACAATTTTTACCTGCTTTCTTTTGAAAGCAACTTATACTAAACAAAGGGTAAAAAGAAGAATAAATGGTTGCATGAAGTACTAAATAATAAATGAGTGTAAATTGAGATGTATTATGAAAATTTTGCTGGAATATGTAAGGTATCTTAACTGTAATAGATTTTATTTTACATGAGAGAATTTATCCCAAACTATTTATATTCTATTGATAATCTGTATCATATAAAATTCTATACCATTTAATTAGTTATACGTTTTACTATTTCTAGTCAAGCAATACGATATTTTATTATTTTTGTAACTTAAATATAAAATCCCTTATGAAATTTCAATTATCGTTCAAAGGCCAGTTAGCCTTACTGGCCCTTATCTCGTTTACTTTTACCATTCAACTTAAAGCACAGGATAAAGTTGCAACACCAGTTTCAATAAACACAGGAACATTCCTAGGTGAAACCAAAGCTTTAAGGGACTTACCGGCAGTTTCGGCTGAAGAATACAACCTAATGGTTACCAAGGCCAATAAGAAACTGCTCAATCCAAAACTGAAAGATCGTACGTATCCATATTCCTCGACGGCATTTCCCAAAGGACCGGATGCTACATGGCAGAAAGAAATGGGAAAAAATCAAAGCAAGAAAAAAGCACCGATACGGAATTTTGAAGGACAAACTTCCCCCTATTTCCCTCCTGATTGCAATGGGTCAGTTGGACCAAACCATTATTTCCAGACTGTTAATACAACTTATGCCATATATGATAAAACAGGCACAAAATTAGCCGGACCTACAGATCTTAACCTTGTATTCGGAAGTGTTACAGGATCTTCATGTAATGACGGGGACCCAATAATTTTATATGATGACCAGGCTGACAGATGGCTTTTCGTTGAGTTCTCGCTTTGCGGATCAAATGAATATATGCTGATAGCGGTTTCCTCCTCCCCTGATCCTACCGGTACTTATTACGCGTATTCTTTTGATGTAGCCAATACACCGGATTATGAAAAAATGGGCGTATGGCGCGACGGGTATTATATGGCTACCAATACTGATCCAGGCACAGACATCTACGTATTTGAGCGCGAAGCCATGATTGCAGGAGCGGCAAGTCCTAAAATGGTTGCTTTTGACAATCCTAACAGGCCAACTTCCATCGATGGTTTTATGTGCATACCTCCCATCGACAACGATGGCACTTTTGCGCCAGCCGGATCACCAGGCCTATTTATTGCTATGAACGACGACGCTATTGCTGGTGGCAGTGACCAGCTCTGGATTTATGAATTAAGTGTTAATTGGACTACTCCTGCTTCATCTTCATTTGCCCGGACTCAGCAACTCGGTGTTTCTGCCTTTGACAGTGACTTTGGTGCCGACTGGACTAACATTAAACAACCAGGCACAACGCAGGAGCTAGATGCTGTTCCCCAGGTGATCATGAATGTACCTCAATACCGAAATTTTGGCACGTATCAATCCATTGTATGCTGCCATACAGTTGATGTGGATGCAACTGATCATGCAGGAATCCGTTGGTATGAATTACGTAAAACCACCGGAAACTGGAGCATACGCCAACAAGGCACGTACGCGCCAGATGCAAATTCAAGGTGGATGGGCAGTATAATGTTGAACGCCACGGGGAAAATCGGCTTAGGATATTCCATTTCAAGCTCAACTGTCTATCCGGGTATACGTTATTGCGGACAATCAGGCAGCGCATATGCCAGTGCCAACAGTACTTTGGATGTCGCGGAAGAAATAATTCAAACCGGTTCCTATTCGCAAACCGATGCTGAACGCTGGGGCGATTATTCATTACTTTCGGTTGACCCAACAGATAATGAAACTTTCTGGTACACAAACCAATATGTTGGAAGTGGTGGTACCAGCAAAACCAAAATCGCCAGCTTTAAACTGATGTCCACTCCAACTGTTATCACTTTAGCGGCAACTGCAGTTTCTGCATCAGCAGCTACATTAAACGGGACTGTAAACCCGAATGCGCTGGCTACCGATTATTATTTTAAATGGGGAACAACTAACGCATATGGAAATGTTACTGCGACAGTATCAGCAGGTGCCGGATCAGCTGATGTATCTGTAAATGCCGGAATCACAGGTCTTACCCCGGGAACAATCTATCACTTTAGTCTGGTAGCTATCAATAGCGATGGAACTACTAACGGAAGTGATCTTTCATTTATCCCCGGTCAGGCCGAAGTTACAACTTCAGCTATTACCAGTATAACCGCCACAACAGCTACCGGCGGTGGGAATGTAACAGCCGACGGAGGAAACACCGCTACCCGCGGTGTCTGCTGGAGTACATCAGTTAATCCAACAATTGCTAACTCACTTACAACCGATGGTACAGGTACCGGTACGTATACAAGCGCAATCATTGGTCTGGTGCCGGGTACACTTTACCATGTGCGGGCTTATGTTACCAACACCGCAGGCACAGCTTACGGAAGTGATTTAAGTTTTACTACAGCAGCGCTGGCTGTTCCGGTAGCTACAGTGGCTTCGGGAATAGGATCGACGGGTTTTACCTCTAACTGGAAAGCGGTTGAAGGAGCAACAACATACAATCTCGATGTATCTGCTTATCCTACATTTAGTATCGGAGGAGGAACATCTACCCTTACCGAAGGATTCAGCGGTGGTACCACGGCACCTGCGGGCTGGACCTTTACTGCCATCGGAGGCACTTATACAACAACAGGAAATTATGGAGCAGCATCGCCATCCCTTAAACTGGATGCTTCAGGTGATGCTGTTGAAACAGCAACACTTGCTTCAGCCGCTACCCAATTGAGTTTCTGGTACAAAGGTCAAACTACCGATGCCGTGAGTGCATTAAAGATCGAAGGGTTCAACGGAAGCTCATGGGTGACTATTGAAAGTATCTCATCGTTAATTACTTCAGGCACAACAATTACCTATACGTCTTCATCAAATCCTGCACTACCTGCCAACATTGTAAAATTCAGGTATACATATACGAAGAGTTCAGGGAACCTGGCATTAGACGATGTCAAAATTATCTCCGGGGGTTCGGTACCTTCCTTTATTGCCGGTTGGGAAAACTATTCGGTAAATACTGTTTCACAGCCTGTTACCGGCCTTGCTGCTTCAACTCCAAATTACTACCGGGTAAGGGCAACAAGCGGGAGCGTTACAACCGCCAATTCAAATGTTATTACGGTTACTACAACCGCTGAAAATACACCTGTTCTGTCAATTACACCATCAACCTTAAATGGTTTGACATACGTTTACAGTAATGGACCTTCAACTTCACAAATCTACAACCTTAGCGGAAGCTTTCTCAGCAATCCTCCTGGCATTGTTACCGTGACAGGCAGCACGAATTATGAGGTATCGGACGATAACATCATCTTCAGTGGTAGTGTTACCATCCCCTACACAACGTCAACTCTTGAAAGCACTCCGGTTTATGTTATTCTGAAAGCCGGGCTGAATGAGGGATTATATACTAATGAAGCTATTTCAAATGCAGGTGGCGGAGCTAGTTCAGTGGATGTAACCGGAAGTGGAAGTGTAACAGCATTAACCACAAACATAAAACCTTCTGAGAGTTCACTGGCTGCTGCTTACAGTTTCAATAAAACTCTTTTTGTGAACATGAAGGATAGCTCCAAAGGCGATATTTATGTTTACAATGCAGAAGGTAAACTTATTCGTTCCTTACCCGCAGTGCAGGGACTTAACAGGATTGACCTTGATGCCACCGGCATTTATATAGTGAAGGTACTCACTTTAAATGTCAATATGGTTAAGAAAGTTTGGGTAAAGTAATTCCAGCTTAAGCTGTAGGTTCATCTCAAAAGCAAAAAACCTTTTCGCTACTGCGGGAAGGTTTTTTCATTTTGAGGTCTCTATTGCATTTTTCTACTAAAAAAAAGCATCATATCAGCGTTAAAAATCACAAAAAACAGAGCAATACAGCCCCCAGTAGAATATTCAAATATTTCTATATATTCAGTTAATCCTTAACTGATAAATATCCAAAAGGTCCGTCACTAGAGTAAATAAATATCCGAAAGAATGTCTTATCTTTATATTACTTTAAAGCTTGCCAGCTAATTAATAACCTAAGTTAAAATAAAAGACAGTTATTATGAAATCGAGCATTCTTCTCCATTTATTTTTCGTTCTGATTCCCACTTGTCTGTTTTCTCAGACAACAGTTACTACTCAGGGAAGAAATATTTTAGTTAACGGATCTGTCTATAAAATACATGGAGTTTGTTACAATCCTGTTGCTATCGGTAGCAATAGTTCAACTCCGCTTGATTTTTCACATATCGATCAAGATATTCAACTAATGAAAGATGCAAATATAAATACCATCCGCACATACATTCCTATAACCAATACGGGTGTACTTGATAAATTTGCTACTGCCGGTATAAAGGTTATAATAGGGTTTCCGAATTATAATACTTCATATCCCGATATATATCATAAAACATACCTGAATTATATCAACACCTATAAAAATCATTCAGCCATTCTTATGTGGGAATTAGGGAATGAATATAATTACCACCCGGAATGGTTTACTAACGACATAAATAATTGGTATAAAATTCTGAATGAAGCAGCTACCGCCATTCATACAGCAGATCCCAAACACCCCGTATCAACTGCTCATGGCGAGGTTCCAGCATCAAATGTTCTGGGACTTTGTCCTGCAGTTGATGTTTGGGGTATGAATGTATACCGGTGGGATAATCCCTCGGGAGCTATTACTTCGTTTGCTGCCGCTTCAGCTAAACCCTGTTATCTATCCGAAGCTGGAGGTGATAGATACAATAATACTCAAGGAATAGAAAACCAGCAAAATCAGGCTACCGCCGATCTGAATACATGGAATAGCATAAAAGGAAAGCTTGATCAGTGCGCGGGTATAACATTTTTTGCGTTTGTTGATGAATGGTGGAAAAGTGGAAATGGAAGCATTCACGATGCTTCAGGTTTCGTTAACTCGATACCTTACGATAATTTTGCAAATGAAGAATGGTGGGGGATTGTTGACATATACAGAAATACTACTTTAGCCTACGACGCGCTTAAAACTGCGTTTACTGATTTCACAACCGGAACATCAGACTTAGCAGAATTTCAAAAATCAATACTTTACCCTAACCCGGCCACCACTAAAACAATCGTCAGACTACCAAAGCCGGTAAACGAAAACGTAGAATTACATATTTCAACTTTAACAGGTTATCTGCTAGTTTCCGACAAGATCACTGTTTCTGGCAGTGAAATTGAAATTGCACTTAAAAAATACAATTTAGCAAATGGATCATACCTGGTTGTAGTAAAAGGCAAATCACTAATCATTAACACTTTACTTATTAAACAATAATTCATTTCTTGTAAAAATATACCTGTTATTCATTATTTTAGCTAAACTGATTAGTTACAAGGAAATAAATCGTTTCATAGTTTCAGGAAACATACAGCCTGTATATTGAGGAACAAAAAAAACCTCCTCCGTTTCCAGAGAAGGTTTTCCAAGCAATTTGTAAGCTTTATCTCCCGCACCACGCACTAACCTCTTCGAGGCGCAGCGAAGGGATTTCGAGTTTAAGTTTTTTACGCAACCCGCTTAATTCGTGAAGCAATTTATTGGGATTAGATTCAGCAAGATCGGAAGGCATTTTGATTCCTGCTTTGCGCAGAACAGGCACCCATTCGGCAGGGATTCCGAGAGCAACAAATTCTTCATCGGTTGCTCCTGTAACTACGCTTGCTTTTTCGGGGCGCATCTGGGGGAAGAAAAGAACGTCCTGAATCGATTGCTGGTTGGTCATGATCATTGTCAATCGATCGATTCCAATTCCTAGTCCCGCAGTTGGCGGCATACCATATTCAAGTGAACGGAGGAAATCCTCGTCGAGTACCATAGATTCATCATCACCGCGTTTTCCCAGCTCAAGCTGCTCTTCGAAACGAGCGCGCTGATCGATAGGATCATTCAATTCGCTGAAGGCATTGCAGAGTTCCTTACCGTTACAAATAGCTTCGAAACGTTCAACCAGGCCAGGTTTGGTACGGTGCTTTTTAGCCAGCGGCGACATTTCGACCGGGTAATCGGTTATAAATGTGGGCTGTATCAGTTTGGCTTCGGCGGTTTCACCAAATAACTCATCGATAAGCTTGCCTTTGCCCATGCTTTCAGTGGTTTCGATATTAAACTTTTTGCAGGTAGCGCGAAGTTCGTCTTCACTCATTTCCGAAATATCCACACCAGTGAAATGCTGAACAGCTTCGAACATGGTAAAGCGTTTCCACGGGCGTTTGAAATCAATTTCATTATCGCCAACCTGAACTTTTGTGGTTCCATGCAAATCGATGGCAATGCGCTCGACCATTTCCTCAACGGCATCCATCATCCATTCGTAATCTTTGTAAGCTACGTAAAGCTCCATTTGTGTGAACTCAGGATTATGGAAACGATCCATGCCTTCGTTACGGAAGTCTTTGGAGAATTCGAAAACGCCATCGTACCCGCCAACAATTAACCTTTTGAGGTAAAGTTCGTTGGCAATACGCATATACAGCGTCATGTCGAGGCTGTTGTGATGCGTTTTAAAAGGACGTGCTGCTGCGCCTCCATAAAGTGGCTGAAGGATTGGTGTTTCAACTTCGAGGTAGCCTTTGCTGCTCAGGAAATTGCGCATGGTATTAACCAGGCGAGTACGTTTAACAAACACTTCGCGGACTTCGGGATTTACGATCAGGTCGACATAACGCTGGCGGTAACGCACTTCAGGATCGCTGAAAGCGTCGAAAACCTGCTCGTCCTTTTCTTTAACGATAGGCAATACCCGCAATGATTTGCTGAGCAATTTCAGCGATTTCACATGGATTGAAATCTCACCCATTTGCGTGATAAAAACATAACCGCTTACGCCGATAATATCGCCGATATCCATCAGCCGTTTGAAAGCAGTATTGTAAAGGGTTTTATCTTCGCCTTCACAGATCTCGTCGCGTTTTATATATAACTGAATACGACCGGTGCTATCCTGCAGATCAACAAAGGAAGCAGCGCCCATAATGCGGCGTGTCATAATGCGGCCTGCGATGGTCACATCCTGGAAAGCATGATGGTTTTCAGGGTTATAGTCGTTAAGGATTGCCTGGGCAGTAACATTTACGGGAAAACTCTCGGCCGGGTAAGGATTTATTCCAAGTGCATTGAGTTCGGTTAATGAATTACGTCTGATTTGTTCCTGTTCGCTTAATTCAAAATTCATTTTTGAAATTTTTTTGCAAAGATAGGAAAATGAAGTGAGATAGAATTGGCTGGAAGAAGCCATGGAAAGAACATATTTACATTTGGTTCCCTGGTATCTGAAAGAAAAACCACGGAGGCACGGAGGACACCCAGGAACACGGAGAAAAGAAATTTAAATTTTGTGCCTTTTAGGGTAAAAAGAAAACCACTAAGGCACTCAGGACACTAAGAATCACTAAGAGGAACTCTGTGCAATCCGTGCCTCCGCGGTAAAATGAAAAGAGGCTTCTCAATTAAGAAAAGCCTCTTTGCTGAAGTTTTTTTATTTAATGAAACTGGTATATTCAACCTCATTACCACCTCATAAAATCACTTCCGGATTACCTGCATAGTGGCAGTAGCCTTACTGTTACTCACTTTCAGCAAATATACGCCCTTGCTATATCCGGATAAATCTATTTCAGATTCTGCCTGCTTGGATTTGAATATATTCGATGAAAGCTTCTTTCCGCTAATATCAAACATTTCTATTTTTCCATCTTCCTGGTTAAACCCGGAGAGTTGAATAGATACTTTTGAAGCAGTCGGGTTCGGATAAATATGAATTTTATTTTTAGCAGAACCTTCTTTTACATCCACAGTCCTTACTCCAGTTGAGTACCAAACACCCCATTTTGCATCCTGAATCAGTAAAGATGCCTGTCCGGCAGGACTAATTTTATCCGGCTGCATCAAAATTTCACCAACAACATTGTCAGTTCCGGTTGTTGCATTAAATATTATTTTATCATCGTTTTTCGAATAGTTTGGGTATCCAAGCATTTCACCATTATTGTAAACTTCGCCAACATTACCTGTTTCGAGATTAACGGAGAGAATGGTAACATCACTAACGGCAACGGAATTATCGATATAATCGAAAGCCGCGATATACGGAGAGTTTTTCGCAAAGGAAGGGTTTCCAATGCTTACATTTTCCGGCAGATTAGTAAACATCTTGAAAACAGAGCCATCAGCCCAATCGCCGGTAGCATTGTCCCAAACCTTAATAAAGCTCACATCCCAGTAATCAGCAGCTTGTCCTGAATTATTATTAAACTGGTTATACGCATCATACATAATATATTCGCCATCAAAAGTCCATTCTAACGCATCAGCATAAAGCACGTTATCCGTCCGGATTCCGGTTTGAGTTCCGGGATTATACAGGTGGAAGTAAGCCCATTGCTTTTTCCGGAAACTGTATACCCATATTGTTGAATCCGGAGCGTTTGTGACTGCAGCAATTTTTTCACCTTCTTTTGATATGGCAACATTTCCCCAGATAGCCTGACCCTGCATTGGAAACTCATCATACGGTGAAGTAAGGTTGATAGCCTGAATCGTTTTGTCACCAGCAACAAAGACTGCACCGCTTCCATCGTCCATTATACTTGGGCGGCTGTTTACAGGCGTCAGGGAAATGGGCAAGAATTGTGTACCTGTAGTGTTTGACACATACAAGGTATTAGGGTCTAAATTATAGGTATTTACTAACAGGATGTAGTCGCTCCCTGGATTTACGGGAATTGGGTTCTCTACATTTGTTGCTGTTCCATCAGTAATTCCGACCTGGTCAAACGCGTTTTTTGCTGCTGTTACTTCGGTTGAGCCGGCACCATAAAGATCAGTTGCAGCCTGAATTACAGTAAGCCTGAGGTCAATAAACTGCGAGGAGCGTGTAAGATAATTAAACAAAGCCCTGTAGAAAATCTTTTCTGCTTTTTCTTTGCTTACCTGCGTAGCAAAAAGGTAGTAAGCATAATTAGGAATGCCACTATTGATATGCACTCCTCCATTGTCGCTGGTTCCGGAATAAATTTCATTCATATGAGCGGGTTGCCACGATGGCGAACTTAGCCCTGATCCACCATTATGCGGATCCGACATATCGCGCAATGCGCCCGTCGGAAAAGCTGTTGCAGTGGCTCTTACCACATCTTCTCCTATTTTCCAATCCTCGCGATCGAGCATAGCACCTGAGATATCGGCAAAGCTTTCGTTCAGTGCACCCGACTGCCCCTGGTATTCGAGGTTAGCAGAATTTCCGACAACCGCATGCCCAAGCTCGTGTGCTCCCACATCAAAACCACCAGACAAAGGTTTAAACGTAGTTCCCCCGTTACCAAAAAAAGCGGCTGTCCCATTCCAGAAAGCATTTTCCATGCTGCTGCCATCTTCGTTAGTAATGTTAATAATCAAAGGAATGTCGCAGCCTTTGTTGTTTATAGAATTCCAGCCATGCGTATTTTTATAATATCCATAAGTGGCAGTAGCAGCATATTGAGCTGAAACGGCTTTGGCAGGCCAGGTTGAAATACTTGATGAAGTGACAAGAGATGCGGAAAAATCTGCACCTGTGGATGTATAGTTGGCATCATAGGTTTTTATGGTTCCACTTCCTGACTGGGAGTCATACATAAGCTGCGATATGTCAGCAAGGTAATAGATGCCACTTTGAAGATATGCATGAAAGCTGCGGCTTACGTTGTTCAGATCTAAAGCAGTAACAGTAACATCGCCGTCGCTCTGCGTATTATTGTAAAAATGCAGGATATCTCCGGTTTTTGCGTCTACAAAATACTCCCAACGTTCAACCAGGTTAGGACGAACGGTGAGATGCCAGGTAAGCCTTTCGGACTTCAATAAATCATTTTTATGATAAACCACCAGCTCCGATTCAGGGCCGGTGTAGTTTAAAAAAGCCTTTTCTTCAAGAAGTAATTCACGAAATGTGGTTCGTGATTTAATATCGTTAACTGCCTGCTGACTGGCAAATGATACAGCAATTACAGGGACAACCGAATTTATTGTTGGTGTTGGATAACTATTTCCATTGAAAAGATCAATGTTTCCATTGCGTTTATGCAGGTATATTTCGCCACCATAAACCGGGATTCCCATAAACTTCTGGGCCAGTTTAATATGTTGCATCCCTATTTCATCGTAATCCGATTTCACAATTTCAAATTCAGAAGATGGATTTGAAATTCCCAGCACTTGTTGCAATGCCGTTAGATATTCAGCACATTCTTCTTTTTCGGTCAATGCTTTTCCTACTGATTTGGCAGTTGAAGGCAGTTGGCCTTCCACAAAAACAAGTCTTCCATTTGCATTAAACCCGGGATTTGAAAATACCTGGCGGTCTAATTTCAACGAGCTGAAATTGGCTTGCAAAGGCTGAAATTGGGATTGTGGTATAGAACTTGCCTTTTTTGCTGTACTAAAAGGTTGAATTGGCTGTGGAGAGACCTTTGTGGAACCAGGCAGCTTTTTCTTGACCGAAAAAGCGTTATTCTGTGCCTGGAGAGGCAAGCTTACATTTAAAATTATTAATACTAAGAGGAAGGTAGATACTTGTTTCATGATTCCGGTTTTATTTAACAATAGTATTCAATTGGTCGTACAAATCTTCTATTTCGTTAGGGACAGAATTGTTTGCATCACCCCATTTATATTCAGTTATCATTCCATTAGCCTGAATTGTAATAAACCAGGTCATATTGCCGGGATGATTAAATTCAGGTTGTGCTATTTTTAGTTTATCTGCTTGTGAGAAAAGTTCACGGGCTTTCTTTTTTCCTGATTTTTTTAAGTGGCTGGAATGTATTGTCAGGCAAAAGAATAAAAACATTTCCATCTTCAAAAAGTTCATAAGTGGTATATATGCCGGTAAAACCGCCTCCATTTCCGAAAATCAGTCGCTGGCTATTTGAATCACTTGTTAACTTGCCTGATGAGGAACAGGAAGCAAATAAAGAAATTATGAATAAAGAAAGGAGTATTCGGTTTGTCATAAGCAAATTTGGTTATGAGATTTATAAAGAACTGGTAAGCATTGATAAGCAAAAAAACTATAAAAACGTTTGATCAGAAATCATTATAAAGCATCCGTTTTTGTTTTTAGCTGGCTTTTGACGAACTATAACAGCACAAAAAATACACTCACGGACTACCAATTCACTTTCCCGTGCGTTTCACATTACAAATGTAGAACATTAAATGTTTGAATAATATCCTGTAAATAAAGGATTTTTGCACTGCATTTTAAATATTTGCATTTAAACTGATTTTCAGCGCTCTTAAATATTGATTTTCCATTTCAGCATTACTGACCTGGTGATGAGGGCATAAATTCCATCAATCTTTAAGAACATCGCTTAGCACCTTTACCGATTTTATTTCGCCAAAAGAGGGAATATGTATTCTGAAATATTCCAGCATTTTCGATAATAATTCACTTCGTGTTGCATGATCCGCCACTATGCTCACATCACCGGCATTTAGCGCTGTAAGTACTTCTGAAAGTTTGTCGCTTAACGGAGATGATAAATAATATGGATGACCTGGTGGATGCGGGCAGAAATTACCACCTTCCATATCAAAAAAAGTCTCGTTCGCACTGAAATTATTATGCGGATCAAAACCCATAAATTGGGTAAGACCAATGGTAAATGACAAGGGAAAACCAGCAATAGATCCGGTTGCGCGGTCGAGGTTCAGGATGGCGTCTTCAATAAATCCATAAAGATTCGGATCAGCCATTTGAGCTGAAACGGAATGCGCAAGCAACTCACTGATATAAATGCTGACAGCTGTTTTTGCCATATCTGTCGCAATACCGTTGAGCTGGTATTCGCAGGAAGCTTCGCGCATTACGCGCATTCCTTCTCCTTCTTTATGGTTTGCGACAAGCTGAATAATGGAAAGAGGTGAAAACAGGTTTCGTTTTATCCTGGCACCTTTTTTACGTACCCCTTTTACAATATAGGTCTGCAGCCCCAACTGCTCAGTATAAACCCTGGCAATAATGCTGGTTTCGGAATAATCCATGCAATGGAGAACGACTCCTTTGGTTGACAGAATCATAATTGGTACATCATAATGACATGAAATAGGATTAGAAAAACATCCAATAAGGTTGAGGTTGAGGTTGAGGTTAAGGTTAAGGTTGAGGTTGAGGTTGAGGTTAAGGTTGAGGTTGCGAGTACGGTTTAGCATTGGGGACACGACAAACGCCTTAACCTTAACCTACTTTAAATTATGAGTAAATGGAGGCAAACAACCTTAAACTAAACGCTACCTTACAAACAGCACTTTTCCTGCTTTCTTTTGGCTCCCATCGGCATTAGTAACAAAAATATAATATACCCCGGTATTAACCTTACGACCGTTCAGGTTATATCCATCCCAGATTACCTGTCCGCCCTGGGCCTGGGTTTCCCAAACCAATCCACCACTGATATCGGTTACTTTAACATTCGACTCTTCAACCAGGTTGCTTATATAAACAGGGCCTTTGTATTCGGGTCTTACAGGATTTGGATAAATAAATAATGAATCGAGGCTGGCAGCTGATTCTATTTTGTAATCTTTGTAGGATACAATACCACGTGAGGTAGCAAAATAAACTTCTCCGTTACTGGCAATTTTTATCGATGTAATCGTATTTGACAATAAAGGGCTATCGGTTTCGGTAAAATGCAACAATTGTGTGGCACCGTCAGCTGACATCAGGAATACACCCGCCTTGTCGGTACCAAGCCATTTTTCATTATTCCCATTTACAGCAATAGCAGTAACGGCTTCAGTTTCGAGCAAAGGATGAAGATATCCTTCCTCTTCAACCATTATACGCTGTGCTTCATAGTCACCACCAGTAAAAACATTTCCAGGCGAAAAAATCCTGGCTACTCCCTGGTCGGTACCCAGCCACAATTGTCCTTCCTTATCAATTGCCAGGCTGGCAATACTTGTAGCTGTCACATTTTGGAGACCGTTAGCACTGGTAAGCTTCATTTTCATGTCATCTGCGGTATTATCAAGCGTATTGTTATCATTAAAAACAAATAACCCATAAGCGCGGAGCTGAATCCATTTCTGATTGTCCTTATCTATCACAACATTTGCAACGTCGATACCGGAACCGGAATCGCCCAGGTTGTATGATTTCCATTCCCCTGTAGGTTTTCGCAACAACAAAGCATTTGGTGCAAGTGCATTGGTAGCCCAAAGGTTATTATCCTGGTCAAAAGCAACGCCCCCAATCCGGATATATCCATAGCCAAAACCAATTACATATTGTAATGCACTATTTTCCGGCGTATAAATCTCTTTTAATGCTCCATCGTCAAATTCGAGTATCCCATATCCCCAGGTAGCCATGAAAGCATGGTCACTTTTGTGAGGATCAACAGCAACACTCAGTATATCACGAACATTAGATAGCGCAGTTGTGTTAGTCCCGTTAAAACTACTCCAGGTTCCGTTAGCTAATGTGTAGCATTGTGCTGCTCTGAATAAACTTCCAAAAGCGCCATCTTTTCCTCCGGGAACGGCCCATAATTGCTTTCCGCTAACATCCATTGCTGAAACCATAATATCAGAAGGACCGTTAAACGTAAAATTTGACCCTATGTAATCTTCGCCAATACGCCATAATCCCTGGGCAATATCAGCAATCCAGATTTTGCCATCCTTATCAATCAATGCATCATAAGGCCTGATGGTACCCGGGTTGTACGTATAATAAATCACATCTGAAATGCCATCAGGTTTATATGTCTCCACTTTTAAATCACTACAGAGTAACAGTCGATCACCACAAGCTTTCAGCGAAGTGTGGTTTGAATGGTTGTCCGGGGCAAAATAGGTCCAGCTATTACCTTCTTTCATGAACAATGTATCCGTACCACTCAGATATTTCGTTTTATTGGCATACACTTTCCCCCCAAAGGATTCAACCAGGTTAAAATTACCAGTTGATCCTGTAATTGATTTCTCCTGTATCCAGTTTACATAATAAGCAAGATTGTCTGACGCTAAGGCTGAAAAAATACCTTTCTCGGTGGCTGCATAAAACTTAGTATCTTCCGGGTGAAAAGTCAGGTCTTTAACATCGATCTGTGAGCCTAAAGGCCCAATGTAATAGGTGTCTTTAATTTCTTCCTTTTCAATATCAAGCACTACAATTCCGAAACCACATGCCAGGTATGCAAGCTTATCGATAACGAGGATACTGTTAATGGTTTTATTCCCTAAAATTTGTTTTCGTTTTATATCCGGAATATTCACTATTTCCGAACTTTTAACCAGGTCGATATTTGTATTTGAATAAGCGACAACCAATGTATTAAGCTTAGAGCAGAATGCAATACTGCTGATACCAATATCCGAAAGTCCACCGGTAACTTTATTCAGCCGGTTTTTACTGTTGTCGGTTTTATTAAAATAAAACAGGCTGTATGGAGTCGCAGCATAAATAAGATTGTCGGCTTCGGCTGTCGCAATGCAATTGTTATATGGCAAATGATCCTGCCATTGGTTATAGCTTAAACTTTGTGCAACAGCATAATAAACTGTTGCTACCAGTACTGAAAATACCAATAGAATACGGCTCAAAAACGTCATAATACCTGATAATAGGTGGATCCATACTAATAACTTAGCAAACCGACTTTTAGTATATTTGGTCAATTATTCTACGAAGTAAATATATTTCCAAAGTGAATCCTCAACGATTTATCATATTGCTAAAGAGATCAGTAAAACAAGAGTTTATCATTAGAACTCACAAGTAAGGCCAAAAACTTTTAGAAGGGTAAAAACCCGAAACCTAATACCGGACAAAATTTAATAAGAATTACCTGAGGCACAGCTTTAGGAAGATTACACAGCAAAATCGGCAAGAATAGCTTTAGTGAGGTAATTATTGAGCCATACTAAACAAAATAATTTAAAGCTTTCGATCTGCAAGCAGCGATAAGTACCCAAAACGCGTCAATGATGTACCTATAAAAACGGAAATATTGAGTTATTGCGATATTTGAAAAAAAATACCCAGCCATTAAGTGCCTGACATTAAACACCATAACAATGATTTGTTGAGAAATGCTAAATCTTTGGAGTCAGGTTTTTAAAAAATTTATTACCTTCACAACCCGAAAACCACTGAAACCTGCATTAAGGATCTGAGATTCATACCCTTAATCGTGATGCAAAGAGATATTCTGCAGGATTCAAATTAATTTGAAGTAATACCCTTGCAGAGGAAATGATTCACTATTCTGATTTCGCCATAGTTGAAGGCCTCCGGCTTAATAGTGATTTTATCATTCGCTATGTGTATAAGGAATTTTTCCCCACCATTAAATATCTGATCAAAAATAACGCGGGCCTCGAAGAAGATGCCGAAGATGTATTCCAGGAAGCGTTATTGGTTATTTTAACCAAAATTAAAGATGATGATTTTGAATTGAGTTCTTCGTTCATCACGTATCTTTATTCTATCAGTAAAAATATCTGGCTCCAGAGGCTGAAACGTAAACGGATGACGTATAAAAACCAGGATGAACTTACACGTTTCCTGGATGCACCCGAGGTGGGCGTTGAAGTACACCTGGAATATGAAGAAAAATACCAGTCGTTCATCAGGCAGTTTGATCATCTGAGTGAAGATTGCCAGAAACTTCTGAAATTGTTCCTTACTAAAATGTCGGCAAAAGAAATTGCTGAAAATATGGGCTATAAATCAGAGTTTTATGCCAAAACCAAGAAGTACCTTTGCAAGGAAGCTTTGAAAAAATTGGTTGAAAACGATCCTGAACTCAAAGGGATAATAGGGTAAGCAGCTAGCACCTTTTCCAGAAAGAAATGATTTCACTTTATACATCCGGTATTGTTACCATTGGCGATTTGCCTGTTGGAGGACATCATCCCATACGGGTACAGTCCATGACCAATACCGACACCAATGATATTGAAGCAACTGTAGCACAAAGTATCCGCCTTGTAAATGCCGGTTGCGAAATGGTACGCATAACGGCGCAGGGAATTACCGAGGCCAATAACCTGGCTTTAATTAAGAAAGGATTACGTTCAAAAGGAATTAAAGTCCCGCTTATTGCAGATATTCATTTTAATCCACATGCCGCTGAAATAGCCGCAGGTATAGTTGAAAAAGTGAGAATAAATCCCGGGAACTATACGGATAAGCGAGATTCAAATAAAACCTTCACAGATAAAGCTTACGAGGAGGAACTTGAAAGGATAGCCGAACGATTGAATCCATTGCTCAAAATCTGCAAGCAAAATGGGACAGCCATCCGGATAGGCACCAACCACGGATCGCTAAGTTCCCGCATAATGAACAGGTATGGCGATACTCCCGAAGGAATGGTGGAAAGCGCATTGGAATTTGGACGGATCTGTATCAATGAAGGTTTTCTGAATGTTTTATTTTCCATGAAATCGAGTAACGTCCGCGTAATGGTGCAGTCAACCCGGTTGCTGGCGCGAAAAATGCAGGCTGAAGGAATGAACTTCCCATTGCATCTCGGAGTAACCGAAGCCGGTGATGGCGAAGATGGAATTATTAAATCTGCCGCCGGAATCGGTGCATTGCTCGAAGATGGAATTGGAGACACAATACGCGTTTCGCTTACCGGCGCGCCCGAAATTGAAATACCTGTCGCCCTTGCAATCACTGAACGCTATAATAATTCGCGAAAACAGAGAAGTCAGTTAACTACCTTTCACTCAACTTCGGAAACAGGACCTTTTTCTAAGCGCCAATCTAATGCAGTTTCGGGTATTGGAGGAAATTATCCTGTCGGTGTTATTGCGGATATAGATGGAGATAATTGTTTGGTTGATGAGCATTTTTCTGTTATCGGGACATTACCTGGCCATAACCTCCAACTGCTTTCAATACTGGAAGGAAATGCCGTTGAAGTGCGGCTTCAGCTTGAAAAAATTAATCCTGAAAGTTCAAAACCTGTCATATTAAAAAACAACTATCAGACGAACAACCTGCTTCGTTTCCAGGTCGACAGCGCGATTGATTTCGGTAGCATACTGATTGATGGAATCGGGGATGCCATTTGGCCGGTTGCACAAAATATTTCACCTGAAACAGTTAACCACACTGCTTTTGCGATACTCCAGGCAACCCGTGCCCGTATTACCCGAACCGAGTTTATTTCGTGTCCTTCCTGTGGCCGTACTCTTTTTGATATCGAAAAAACGCTTCAGCATGTTAAAGCTGAGACTCAACATCTGAAAGGGCTGAAAATAGCTGTTATGGGCTGTATTGTAAACGGCCCCGGCGAAATGGCCGATGCTGATTACGGCTATGTTGGGGCTGGTCCCGGGAAGGTTACACTTTATAAAGGAAAGGATGTGGCCCATAAAAATATACCTGAAATTGAAGCCATTCCGATGTTGATTAGTCTTATAAAAAAATCAGGGGATTGGAAGGAAAGAGCTGGCAATGACCTCTGAAAGGAAGACCCAAGTTTCAAATTCTAAATTCCAAGACCCAAATTTCAAATTCCAAGACCCAAGACCCAAGACCTGGTTTTAAAAGCTAATCACTTTATACCATAATGTTTAAATGTTTGCCCTTGTGTCCACGCCGAAAAGTCTTTTTTTTTCGCAAAAGCACAAAAATTCTAAGTTTCACAAAGTTTATAGTGCTGACCAACAATGCTCTGTGTGCCGCTGTGTTCTCTGTGCCTCCGTGGTTTTCATTTAGTTGGGTTATTGGAGCGGACTCACCCTTTGGAATTTGAGACCTGGAATTTATGGCTTGGAATTTTTTATTTGGATTTTTTTATTTTAGACCACTCACTACAAATAAACTTTGAGGCAGGATATTAAACACAAAAGGAGTGTGGCCTAATGATTCCCCGTCGGCTTCCATAAACATTGGCGGCTCGGAATGAATAATAATTTTTGAGGAACGGAATGTACTTACCTCTGGCAGTTTCGTGAAACTACCATCGAAAAGCTTGATAATATTGCGGATTATTTTGAATTTCCCGATTGGTTTTATAAGCGTCATATCAAATAAACCATCATCAGGCAAAGCACCGGGAGCTTGTTTCATGCCCCCGCCATTATACTGGCAAATGCCGACACTCATACTAAAAATATCGGATGCGATTTTTTCTTCATCAAGCAAAATGTTAACTTTTGTACTGGTGTATAAAAACAAGCTTGATAAAATATTTACCACATACGACATTGGATTACTCTTCCCAAGGTCTTTCTGTGTATTGGTCTTCTTGGCTACCAGGGCATCAAATCCCATCCCGGCCATATTGATAAAGTACCGTGTTTTTTCATGCCCTTCGGAAGAGACATATTTAATGGTTCCTGTATCCTGAATAAAGATTTTCCGTTTAGTAATAAGGCTTATGGCCTGTTTGTAATCGTTTGGAATGTTAAACATCCGGCACCAGTCGTTTCCGGTTCCAACCGGGATCATAGCCAACACAACCCTGTCAGTTGGCACATGCGCCTGGGTAAAAATTCCATTCACTACTTCGTTCAGAGTGCCATCACCCCCAACCACGATAATATTACGGTATCCGTTTTCGATATATTTACGAGTCAATACAACGGCATGTCCCCGATGTTCGGTAAAAACACTTACAAACTCAATATTAGCTGAAGTAAGCTGCGCCGCTATTTCGAGCCAATCCTTTTCTCCTTTTCGTTTCCCGGCATTGGGATTAACAATTACAAACCACTCCATAGTACTTTATTAGAACGTAATTTTTGATTTTGAAGGCCGAAAGATAGGAATAATCTTTTTAGGGTTGTAAAACCTGCAGAAAAACCAGAGGATGAAAGGGTGTAAGGTGTAAGGTGTAAGTCAAACGTATAAAGAATTAAAAATCACGAATCAAAAACCAAAAAATCCTCGCTTTTCTCCCACTCTCCCATCTCCCACTCACCCACTCTCAGATAACTCTTCCTTCCCATTTCCCTTTTTTCAGATAGAGCCACGATAGCGATCCCAGAACAATCGCATACATATATTCGCAAAGCCATACAACCTCTATAGGTGCCTGAAGTTTTATTGCCAGAAACCAGGCAAATACAAGATACAAGATCAACGTAGATACCTCAATAGCAAGTCCGCTGCGCGTGTTGCCGGTACCCAGAACGCCATTAAATAAAACGATGGTTGCCGAAAAAAGAAATACAGCTCCCAGTATAATATAATACGAAGCAACTGATGCTTGCTGCAATTTGATATCGCTGGTATAAATGGAAATCATAAAGTGAGGAACAAAAGCAGCCAGAAATACAATTGCCAGCATGATTCCCATACTGAAAATAAGAATTTTATTAACGATAGGAATTACCTGCTTCGAAAAGCCTGCGCCAATTGCATTGCTTACAATGCTGCTGGTAGCTGAACTCATGGCCCATGCAGGAATCATCAGTAACATATAAATGCTCCTGATAATATTGGAAACTGCCAGTGAAGTTTCTCCCATTTTCTCAATAAGCAGGAAAAATCCAAACCAAACCGCATGTGATAAAACGAATTGAATCATGATGTAAAGCGATACATCCAGCGTTCTTTTTATTATTGATAAGTCAGGCTTCACAAATGCAAACAGTTTATATTTTTCCAGGTGGGCTCTGCGGGCTGTAATAGCAAAAAAGAACAAAAGTGCACAAGCTTCAGAAATTGAGGAAGCCAGTCCGGCACCGGCAATACCCATTTCCGGGAAGCCCAACTTGCCGAATATCATTCCATAATCGAGAATCACATTAAGGCCGGCCATAATCGCAGCACTGATACTGATATACTTTGTAAACGCAATGCCTGTATAGAATGAACGGAAAAGTAAAGCCGAGGAAGCGAAAAACAGACCAAAAATCCTGTATTTCAAATAGATCGTACTTGCTGCAAAAACATCAACCGACTTGATAAACGGTTTAAGTATCTGCGCCCCGAATAAAAGAATCAGCACTGTAATAATAAGGGTTGAAAATCCCAGGAAATAAAACCCGTTATCAAAAATGGAGCCGATTGACGGATAATCCTTTTCTCCGTGCCTGCGGGCAATCAATATCTGAACCCCGGTTGTAAATCCGTAAGCCACCATAAAAAGAGTTACATAAAACAGTCCTCCAATAGCTGATGCTCCCAATTCCACGGCTCCCACATGACCAAGGAAAGCCGTATCGGTAACATTCACAATATTCTGAGCTAACAGGCTGATCATAATTGGCCAGGAGATAACCCAGATTTTTTTTATTGATGGTGTGTTGGAGGGCATGGATTATGGAAAATAGAAAATGGGTAATGGGTAAAAAGGAGGAAGCCTGAATTCAAATGTCAGTTGAAAACAATCCGGGATCAAAATTAAGGGAATAATTTTAAACGTTGCAAAAAGTTATTCCCGCCGTGCACAGCTTCAAAATAAAAAAAGGGAAACCCTGAATTGATTTCCGGATCTTCCCTTTTTGCAAAGTATTTTCAGTATCAGACACCCTGCGGGTGTGCAGACACTGAAAGCAGACACTAAAAGTCAAATGTAATTCCCTGCGCCAATGCTGTTTGTCCACTAAAATTAATGGTATTGGTCTGGCGACGCATATAAGCTTTCCATGCATCGGAACCGGATTCACGGCCACCGCCTGTATCTTTTTCGCCACCAAAGGCACCACCAATTTCAGCTCCGGAAGTTCCAAGATTTACGTTTGCAATACCACAATCGGAACCGGTTTCGGAGAGGAATGTCTCTGCTTCCACCAGGTTTTCGGTAAAAATACAGGATGATAAACCCTGAGGAACATTATTATTGAGAGCGATTGCTTCTTCAATAGTGCTGTATTTTATAAGGTAAACGATAGGGGCAAAAGTTTCTTCCTGAACCATTTTGTAATGGTTTTCAGCTTCAACCACAGCAGGCAAAACGTAATTACCGTTAGGGTATTTTTCGCCTTTAAGGCTTGTACCGCCATACACCAGTTTTCCACCTTCTTTCTGAACTTCGTCAATGGCATGAAGGAAGTTTTTCACAGCTGTTCCATCCACCAAAGGTCCGACGAGCGTGTCTTTTTCAAGTGGATCGCCGATACGGTCGCTGATACTTTTATAAGCCGCAACCAGGCGTTCTTTAACTGTTTCGTAAACGGATTCGTGAATGATGAGACGGCGGGTAGAAGTACAGCGTTGCCCGCAGGTTCCCACTGCACCGAATACAACGGATTGCAAAGTCATATCCAGGTCGGCATGTTTTGAAATAACCACAGCATTATTGCCGCCTAATTCAAGGATAGTTTTTCCGAGACGGGTGCCAACTATGGCGGAAACTCTCCTGCCAACAGCTGTTGATCCCGTTACCGAGATCAAAGAAATGCGTTTGTCGGCAGCAAAGTTATCGCCCAAAACAGATGATTTCGCAACGATCATATTGAAAACCCCTTCCGGTACATTATTTACGCGAAGTGTTTCGGCAATAATTTTCTGAACAGCCAATGCGCATAGCGGTGTTTTTGAACTGGGTTTCCAGATTACCACATCACCGGCGATGGCAGCCAGCATGGCATTCCATCCCCATACAGCAACAGGGAAATTAAAAGAGGTAATAATTCCAACAATTCCAATCGGGTGATATTGATCGTACATGCGGTGGAACGGGCGCTCGGAATGCATGGTTGCCCCGTTCAACAAGCGGGATTGTCCTACCGAGAACTCACAGATGTCGATCATTTCCTGAACTTCACCCAGGCCTTCTTCGTAAATTTTACCCATTTCAAGCGAAACAAGATAACCAAGTTCAGCTTTTTTCTCACGCAGTGCTTCACCGATCTGGCGAACAACTTCACCGCGTTTCGGAGCCGGAACAATGCGCCATTTTTTATAGGCTTCCTGGGCTTTGGCTACAATATGTTCATAGTCATCAAGGGTAGCGTTTGTTACTTTCGCGATCAGCGAACCATCAACCGGCGTATACGAAGCGGTCACGTCGCCTTGGGTATCAAGCCATTCGCTTCCGGTACTCGCTCCGGGATTTACTGCTTCAATTCCTAAAAGATTTAAATCTAAAGTCATAATTTCTATTCGTTATTAAAAATTTATTCCATCATATATCCATACCGGTATTCAGTTGCCGGCTGAAATGTCTCTTTAATAGTTCGTGGGCTGATCCAGCGGATCAGGTTAAATTCGCCACCTGCTTTATCGTTGGTTCCCGATGCACGTGATCCGCCAAACGGCTGTAACCCGACAATAGCGCCTGTTGGTTTATCGTTGATGTAAAAATTACCTGCTGCATACCGCAGCTGTTCACACATATCGGAAGCGGCAACCCTGTCGCGGGCAAAAACTGCGCCGGTAAGCCCATAAGGTGAAGTAGTATTGCAAAGCTCAATTGTTTCCTGCAGCCTATTGTCCTCGTAAATA
This sequence comes from uncultured Bacteroidales bacterium, assembly GCA_903879715.1. Classification (GTDB taxonomy): domain Bacteria; phylum Bacteroidota; class Bacteroidia; order Bacteroidales; family UBA4417; genus UBA4417. The sequence goes on along the minus strand of CAIRMR010000077.1, from coordinate 55,849 downwards.
AATATGGTTAATACCGGGCCAAAGATCTCTTCTTCCATGGATCTGGCTTTTGGATTGGAAGTAACGATAATCGTTGGTTCAACAAAATATCCTACACTTTTATTTCCATTTCCACCGGCAATAATTTCAGAATCATCAGAAGCTTTCGCATAATTTATATAGTCCATACAGTTATCAAACGAACCTTCATCAATTACCGCATTGATAAAATTTCCAGGATTGGTAACATCTCCCATCGTTGCATCTGAACTAATTCTGATCAATTCTGATTTTACTTCAGTCCAAAGAGAAACAGGAACATACATTCTGGATGCTGCCGAACATTTTTGACCCTGGTATTCAAAAGCTCCACGAAATGCATTTACAGCTACCTCTTTGGGAACTGCCGTGGGATGCACAAAAATAAAATTCTTGCCGCCTGTTTCACCAATTAACCGAGGATACGATTTATAATGAGGCAATTGATCAGCCACTTCTTTCCAGAGATAGTTAAACGTAGTGTTTGAACCTGTAAAATGAATGCCTGCCAGGTCGGGTGATGCAAGCGCAACCTTACCAATTAAAGCTCCGCTGCCTGGTACAAAATTTATGACTCCGTCAGGAAGACCTGCTTCCTGGAATATCTTCATCAGGTAGTAATTGGAAAGCAAAGATGTGGTAGCTGGTTTCCACACGGTGGTGTTCCCCATCATGACCGGAGCCATATTAAGATTAGAAGCAATGGATGTAAAATTGAAAGGGCTCACGGTAAATACAAACCCTTCCAACGGCCGGAACTCCATTTTGTTCAATTGGTTGAAAGCCGAACGGGGCTGCATTTCGTAAATCCGAGATACAAAATAGGCGTTAAACTTAAGGAAATCAATTGTTTCACATACCGAATCAATTTCCGACTGGTAGATGTTTTTACTCTGGCCTAACATGGTAGCAGCATTCATCACAGCCCTGTATTTACCCGAAATCAGTTCGGCTGCTTTCAGCAATATAGAGGCACGAACTGTCCAGGATAGATCCGACCAGATCCGATGAGCTTCAAGCGCTGCATCAATGGCCATTTGAACTTCCTTTTCGGTTGCTTTATAATAGGTTGCAAGCACATGAGAATGATTGTGTGGCATACGAACCTGCCCGGTTTGTGCTGTCCGGACTTCTTTCCCTCCGATGATCAGCGGTATTTCGATTGGATTCCGAAGTTGACGTTTTAATTCATCGTCCAGTTGATTCCGTTCAGGGCTGTTCTTTTTGTATTCTAGTACCGGTTCGTTAGCAGGAAGCGGAAAATTGTAAATGGCATTGTTCATAAAATACCGATTTTGATTTGTTTTTATCGAATTGCATATTTTTGCAATTCGGTGGCAAAAGTATCAATATTTTAAGAGGCGGCAAGTGAAAATTGAAAGTTTTATTCGGTGGTAGAAAATTTATTAAAGATAGTGGAAGTGAGTGTCTGAAGTCAGGAGTAGGGAGTAGGGAGTATGCAACAGATCCTATGGGAAAGATTAAAATGATTAAACAATAAAATTTAGTAAACGAAATTGAAAACGTTTTTGAAACGAAACAATAGTCATAACAAAAGTTGAATATAATTGAGTCTGCGGTTTTTAGGCTTCGGTCTTCCGTCTTCTGACTTCCAGCCATGCAATACATCCTAAAACAAAATCAGCTATGCTTATTTAATTTTTTGTTTCAGATCGGCTATAATCGCTTCGAATCCGTTTTGGATAATTGAATCATATTCCTGGTGAAATTTTTCAAAAGCTGCAATAATGATTTTTGCTTCAACGGTAAGCACTGTACTGCCGCCTTCGGCACCGCCACGGGTAGGTTTTATAAGTGGAAAACCAAGTTCCTGTTCAATTTTCCTGAGGTTATCCCAGGTTTTGCGATAAGTCAATCCAAGTTTTTTCATGGCTTCATTCAGGGAACCCGTTTCATCAATCGCCTTTAGAAGCTCGCACTTCTTATCGCCAAACACTCCAATATTCCCGGAGGTTTCGAGCCAGATTTTATAATTCAGGTGAAGGTTATCGATTTTTGAACTCATAGTTCTGCGATTTGTATTAGTCCTTAGAATAATTGTAAACGATTCTTTTCTTTTGAGAGATGGAAGGAATTATTCTGTCGTGAATGCTAAAGTGGTAAAAATATAAATGCTTCATTTTTTAACTTGCCTTTAAAATAAGACGGTTGTATAAATCAACTCTCCAGTCCTAAGAGAAAGAGTATGAGCCAGAATGCTTATCTGACAATACTTTCGGCTGTTAGAACTTAGTGAAGACTACTTTTACTTATTATTAAACTCCGACATTGTCTGCGTTGCTCCTGCCAGCACAAAACTCTTTATAATTGAAACCGCCATATCAATTCGCGGACCGAGGATTTTTTCTTCTTTTTTCGACCATTGCCCGATAACATAATCAACCTGGAAACCACGCGCATAGTCCTTGCCAATTCCAAACCTGAGCCTCGACCAATCCGAAAACAGAAGCGTTTCGATTATATGATTCAGTCCATTGTGGCTTCCACCACTGCCTTTAGTCCGCAAACGCAAAACACCCAGTTCGAGGTCAACATCATCAGTAACCACAAGTATATTTTCAATCGGTATTTTCTCTTTATCCATCCAGTATTTCACCGCCTTGCCACTCAGATTCATGTATGTAGTTGGCTTGATGATGATAAGGAGTTTGTTTTTCAGCTTGGCTTCGGCCATGTATGCATGACGTTCAATTGTGAATTTCACACCCAGATCACTTGCCAATGCATCAGCCACAATAAAACCAATATTGTGACGGGTGTTGGCGTATTCTTCACCAATGTTACCTAAGCCTATAATTAAATATTTTTCCATTAAGATTCCTCTTGCGTAAATAGTTTTTATGTGATCGAAAACTAAAATTTCAGGGTCAGAAAATCCTTTAAACGGATATGTTGAATACCCTGGTCATTGTCGAATTGCAATTCGTCCATCGATATTACAAATTTGGGATAGTTATCATCTATAAGTTTTAAATTCCCAAATTCCCTCTGTATTACATCAGGACTTGCCAGAAGATATGTTACCTGTACATAAATCTTTTTCTGATTCTTTTCAAAAACAAAATCAATTTCACGGCCCGTATAATCTCCGGTGTAACAATCATAACCATATGATTTGAGATGATTTAATACTACATTTTCGAGAATTTTATTTATATCCGCAGGTTTAAACCCTAAAATAGAATTTCGTAAACCAATATCTCTGAAGTAATACTTTTCACCAAACTCAAATATTCTTTTACCTCTTAAATCAGAGCGGTTAACCTTAGTAACGAAGTATGATTTAGTCAGATGGTTAAGGTATTCAATTACACGCACTGGTGAAATATTGATCCGCTGATTTTTTAAATATTCACTTATTTTTTTTGCCGAAACAATTGATCCGGTATTATCTGCAAGGTACACTACTAAATCTTCAACAAAGCGGTTGTTGCGGATGTTGTGCCGGGCAATTACGTCTTTATAAAGAATTGTATTATAAATATTTTTCAAATATTCAAATACAATTTCGTCAGTTAAAGGTAGTTTTCGCAAATAGGGTAATCCTCCATATTTTAAAAACAATTGAATACTTTCAGCAGAATGAACCATTGAATGAAACTCAATAAACTCTGTATAGTTCAATGGATTAATTTCAAATTCTATATGTCGGCCACTGAGACTACCTGATATATCAGCCGATAAAAAACTTGCGTTACTTCCTGTACACCAGATATCCCATTTCCCTTCGGCAAGTAATGCCCGCAAGGCTGATGGATAATTGTCTATTTCCTGTACCTCATCCAGGAAAAGAAAATTATTTGTCTGTTTTTCGAACTTCTTTACAAATTCCAATAAATCGGAATCCGATTTTATAGAGTTAAAATCTGGCAATTCCTTATTCAGATAAACAATGTTAGCTCCTGAATTTTCAGAAGCAATATGCTCGATCAGCTGATATAGAATAAAGCTTTTACCAACTCTTCGCTGGCCCACCAATACTTTAATTACGTCCTTGCTGATAAAAGGCAACATTCTTTCAAAGTATAAAGGGCGCTTTATAATATCAGTTTTGAGATATTTTTTATACATATTATCAGCGGTTAATGCACTAGGCAAAGATACAAACTAGATTAACGCAGACGTAAATGTTTTTAATTTATTGCGAATATATTTACATGTGCGTAAATATGATCTAAATTTCAAATTATAGTCTGACCACATGTCTGGATGGTGAAAACTCAAATCCCTGTATCCTTAAATCCCAACCCCTAAACCTAACCCTTTATTTCAAAATTATCCCAATCCATCCCAACTGTAAATCCTTTACGGAAATCGGCAAGTTGATCGTACTTCAGACTCAGAGTTTCCATTTCTTCCACATCCGGCGCAATTTCTAAAAGATGCTTGCCTTTAAAATCGATAAGGGTTGAATCGCCCTGGTGATTGGTTCCTTTTCCATCCACTCCTACCCTGTTTACTGCTGCCACATAACACTGGTTTTCGATGGCACGGGCAATAAGTAACTGACGGTAAGCATAACTACGGGCGGCCGGCCAATTGGCGACATACAACAAAATATCGTATTCATAGGTTCCATTCGTCCAGGTATTTTTGCTCCAGACGGGGAAACGCAGGTCGTAACAAACCAGCGGACAGATTTTCCAGCCAAAGAGATCAACAATCAGCTTTTCAGAACCTTGTGAGAATTGCTCATGTTCGTTGCCGGGATGGAATAAATGCCGTTTGTCGTAAGTCAGGCATTTACCTGTAGGTTCCATCCAGATCAGGCGGTTGAAATAGTTCCCATTTTCGAAGATTACCAGGCTGCCGGTAATTACGCTTTTCATTTTGGCTGACTGTTTGGCCATCCATTCCAGGGTTGGTCCGGACATATCTTCAGCCAGTTCACGTGACTCAACTACGAAACCGGTACTGAACATTTCAGGCAGAACAATCAAATCAGTTTTTCGATCGATTTTCTGAAAGAAATCCTCAAACTTCAGCAGGTTGCTTTTTTTATCTTCCCAAACCAGGTCGGGCTGGATAAGAGTTATGTTTAGATCGTACATAATATTTCCGCTGCTTTGATCAATGTTTCCTCAGTTTTGGCAAAACAAAAACGCAGTACATGATTATCCTGTTTGTCGTGATAAAAAGGCGAAACCGGGACTGATGCCACTCCAAATTCCTTTGTTACTCTCACGGCAAAATCCATTTCTTTTTCATCGGAAATTGCACTGTAATCAAGTAACTGGAAATAGGTGCCGTACGAAGGAATTATTTTGAACCGTGACCCTTTTACCAATCCGGTAAATAAGTCGCGTTTCTGCTGATAAAACGCAGGCAACTGCAAATAGTTATCTTTATTCTTCAGATAATCAGCAACAGCATGCTGGACAGGCGTATTGGAAGCAAAAACCACAAACTGGTGAACTTTCCTTACTTCGGCCATCAAAACTGCCGGTGCCATGATAAAACCGGTTTTCCATCCGGTAGTATGAAATGTTTTTCCAAACGAGCCAATCACGAAACTGCGTTCGGCCAGTTCGGGATAATAACAAACGCTTTCGTGCCTGATGCCATCGAAAATAAGATGTTCGTATACCTCGTCGCTCATCACAACGATGTTGGAGTTGCGGGTTATATGGTCAAGTTCCTTCAGATCGGCTGCGGAAAGCACACTGCCGGTCGGGTTATGAGGAGTATTGATCATGATCATCTTGGTACGGCTGTTGATCAGGCTTTTCACTTCCGGCCAGTTAACGGTGTAGGATGGAACCTGCAAGGATGAATAGCGAACTATTCCTCCGCATAGTTCAACCGCAGGAGCATAGCTATCATAAGCCGGCTCTATAATAATAGCTTCGTCTCCGGGATGGATCATTGCCGTTATCACACAAAATATTCCTTCGGTGGCACCAGCCGTAATATTGATTTCAGTAGCCGGATCGTAAGTAATTCCAAAAGTATCAAATGCTTTTGCGGCAATAGCTTCGCGTAAAGCAAGCACACCGGGCATAGGCGCATATTGATTAAATCCTTTGTGCATATAGTGATTCACCAGCTCAACCAGTTCCATGGAAATGGGAAAATCAGGAAATCCCTGCGAAAGATTGATAGCTCCAACTTCGTTGGCAAGGCCCGACATGACAGCAAATATAGATGTTCCGGCATTGGGAAGCCGCGATTTAACATGACCCTGGAATTTCATAAAAAATATTGGTTTTAAGGGATCAAAGGTAAAGGTTTTATACCTGCCACTTTATGCATTCATGCTAAAAAGCATTCAATTCACACAAAGGCAACTAAAGTTTCATTGATAAAAAACCGCTATTAAGAGATAAAATCAGGTTGCACGGTGAATATATTTTTCATCAATTAACAGGCAATCTACATTTGCAGCCATTATCAACAACCTAAATTCCTAAGCTATGAAAACAATTAAATTTGCAATAGTCCTGATGATTCTCCTGATGGGGAGCGTATGTTTTTCACAACCCGGAAATGATGGGATGAAACCACCAAGTATGGAAGAACGCATGAAGTTGGTAGAGCACAAAATCTGCCAGCCTCTTAAGCTCGACAAATCACAGACAGAAAAAGTATCAGCTGCGTTCAAAGAATTCTTTGTTGAGATGGATAAACTGGTTGATAAAAATGCTAATCCACCAGCAAGACCTGAAAAATCGAAGATTGATGTTCTGGCAAAAAAACGGGATGATAAAATAAAACCTGTTCTTTCGAAAGATCAATTCCCCACTTACCTGGCTTTGGAAGAGGCATCCAGACCACCGATGCCAAATGACCAGAAACATGAACACAAATAAACCACAATTTATTTTTCCGCGAATAATTATTTTGCCTAAAGTATTGATAAGCATATATATGCCACAGATTACGCAGATTCCACAGACAATTGCTCATCAAATTTAATTTAATTTCAAAAACTGCTGAAAGCAGTTTAAACTCTGTGAAATTCGTGAAATCTGTGGCAAAAATGCAAAGTGATCAGACAAATTAGTTACATTTTTTCAAAATACAATCCGGATGAAACATACCATAAAACTACTTTCATTTTTACTGATCTTGTTTTGTTACAGCTGCGAAAAAACAGCAGTAACAAATGAAGAAGTTGAAGTTACCACCCTTGAAACTCCTGACTGGACTGAAGCAACCCATAGTAAAGCTGCTGATACGGACTATGAGAAGGTGTTTCCCCAGAACAGCGTTCAGCGCCTGGATATTGTGATCAGCAGCACCGATTGGGCTGCCATTCAGCAAGATCTGGCTAATATGCCTCATGCCGATCCGGGCCAAACTCTTGATGAATTTTTTGAACCGATCTGGGTGACCTGTGATTTTCATTTTAATGACATCCAATGGTACAAAGTAGGCATAAGGGTAAAAGGAAATTCCAGTTTAGTGTCAACCTATGCCGCGGGAATAAAAAAATATTCTTTTAAACTGGATTTTGATCAGTATGAGGAAACCTATCCGGCAATAAAGGATCAGCGGTTTTATGGCTTCAAGCAGTTAAATCTGAACAATAATTTTGAGGATAAGTCGCTGATGCGCGAAAAGGTGGCAGGCGATCTGTTCAGGGAGTTTGGTGTGCCTTCGGCAAAATCAGCTTACTACGAGGTTTATATTAATTATGCCGGCGAATCGCTGTACTTTGGTCTTTATACCATGGTTGAGGAAGTGGATAATACGGTTATTAAAACCCAATTCGGCAGTGATGAAGGGAACCTTTACAAACCGGAAGGTACGTCTGCAAGTTTTGCATCAGGAACTTACAACACCGCTGATTTCTATAAAAAGACAAATGAGGATGCGGCAGATTGGTCAGACATAAAATCCTTATATGATGCCTTGCAAAGCAGCTTGCGAACATCTGATCCTGCTGCATGGCGAACACTCCTGGAATCAAAAATTGATATGAATCTATACCTGAAATGGCTGGCAGCCAATACCGTAATGCAAAACTGGGATACCTACGGCAGGATGACGCATAATTACTACTTGTATAACGATCCGACAATATCAAAATTTGTTTGGATTCCCTGGGATAATAATGAAGCACTTCAGACAGGAAAAATGGATGGAGCAATTAATATGGATCTGAGTAGCATTGGCAGTGATTGGCCTTTTATCAATTATATCGCTACTGATGCAACTTATTATGCGCAATATAAAAAGTATGCCAAGGAATTTGCCTCAACTGTTTTCGAGCCAACCAAGATGAACACTACTTATGATAATTTGTATAATCTGATCATGGAATCTGCTGCAAAAGAGAAAACAGGTTTTACCTTTCTTACGAATGGTGTTAGTGATCTGAATTCGGCACTTATTCAACTTAAGCAGCAGGTAAGCCAACGTTCAACTGAGGCCGGGGCGCTCTGATTGAAATGCTAATATCAAAAAGCATCTTCGGTTAACATTAAATGTTGAGCTGCAAATCCTTCCGCCTTCTCCGTGACGCTTTCCGGCTGACATGGCAGATCACCCGGTATTCAGGCTCCTATGCGGCGATGCCACCGCTAAAGCCCAACAAATTGAGAAATGAGAAAGTGATTGAAGCGTTCAAGTGTTTTTTTTGTTGAGATAAGCAAATCCACCGCACCTCCTGCACGGCCTGAAAAAGCTAAGGTTGATGTTCTTAAAAAATCAGGGATGAAAAAGTGAAGCTGGCAATTCCCGCAGCTTCATACACAAAATACCTTGAACTGGAAAAAGCTGCTCGTCCGAAAGGCCCGGAAGAAGGCAGGCCATAATTAGTGAAAGAAGAAGGAAAAGTATCCGAATCGGGCGTCTTCAGCTAAATATAATGTAGCTGAAGACGTCTTTTTTATAAAACCATTCGGTGAACTAAATACAGTTTCGGGTGATACAATCTTGCAATTGGGTGATTGTATTTTATGAATAAGTTAACATCTTATACTTTTGCTTCACAAAAACAAAAAGACAAAAATTAATGGGAAATAAAATCAATATTTTAAGCAAAATGAAATCAAAAGCAAATCAAATGAAGCTTATATCAGTTTTGACAGGCTTTTTAATCCTTCTGATTATGAATCTGGCAGGATGCAAAAAAGATGATACTTCAACAGTTTCCGGAGATTTACAAGTCGTTCCTCGTGATGCGGCTTACGCAGGTTGCTATCCGGTTATAAGCACAAGTCAAACCAAATGCTGGGACAGTGCCGGCAACATTATCACACCTGTTATGGGAGAAGCCTTTTTCGGTCAGGATGCTCAGTTTATCCATACAACTCCTGCTTACACAAAAAGCAGCGATGGACTTACGGTAAAAGACGAAGTTACCGGCTTAACTTGGCAGAAAACTTATGACAGTGGCACTTATTATTGGGCTTCAATCCAAACCGTAGTTGACAATTTAAACAAACAAAACTACGGTGGCTATAGCGACTGGAGAGTACCGACCATCAAGGAACTTTACTCTTTATGGGATGCAAGTGTAGGATGGCCTTATATTGATACGGATTATTTTGATATTACCTATACAGATGAACAAGAGCTGAGCCACACAATTTTTTGGAGTAGCGACAAATATACCGGAGTAATGGGCAATATAAGTGCAAATGGGGAAACGCCTGGCGCAGAACTAGCCTTCGGTGTAAATTTTGGCACCGGACATATTAAATCGTATAGTATCAGTGTAGGTCCAAAGCATCAGGTTCGTTGTGTACGTGGTAATCTTTCCTATGGTGTTAATTTATTTCAAAACAATAATGATGGTACTATTTCCGATTTAGCTACCGGCTTGATGTGGCAACAAAATGACAATGGTTCGGGTATTGATTGGGAAGATGCTTTGGCATATGCGCAAACGCAGAATAATGCAAATTATCTAGGTCACAACGATTGGCGTTTACCTAATACAAAGGAATTACAAAGTCTTGTAGATTACAAACGATCGCCTTATGCAACCAACACAGCGAATGTAGGCCCAGCAATAAATGCTTTGTTTAGTTGTACTAGTATCCTAAACGATGGAGGAAAGGCAGACTATCCTTATTATTGGACAAGTACTTCGGCTATGTCAATGGCAAATGGTTCATATCCTTCTGCCTGGTATGTGGCATTTGGACAGGCAGAAGATGGAAACGGAGAAAACCTTCACGGTGCCGGTGCTGTGCGTTTCGACAAGAAGACAGTAGGAACAGGCGAAGGAGAGGAACGTGTATTAAACTATGTACGTCTGGTAAGGACAATTAAATAAATGAAAATCATGAAAATTAAACTGAAACTAACGATTGTAATAGTTGCTTTGCTAACCGTTATCAATTCAGCAAATGCTCAAACCAATACCGCTCCCATAATGAGCAGTACTCCAGTAGAAATGCTTTTCCCGCAAGGCAAACCCAAAGCTTTGATTTTGAGTTTTGATGATGGAAATGTTTCCGACAGACATTTGGTGAAATTGATGAATGAGTATGGCCTTGTGGGGACTTTTCATCTCAATTCCAATAAACTCGGAACAAAAGATTATCTCACCAAAGATGAAATTAAAAAACTATACAAAGGACACGAAGTATCCGGGCATACTTCAAATCACCCAAGCCTGACTACTTTGTCGAAGGTAGATGTGATTTATGAAGTGCTGGAAGACAGGAAAGAATTGGAACGGCTGACCTCTTATCCCGTTCGTGGAATGTCGTATCCATTTGGAAACACCAATGATTTTGTAATCGAGGCAATAAGTGGTTTAGGTATTGAATATGCCAGAACTGTGGGCGATACATACAATTTCAGTATGCCCGTTGATATGCTTAAATGGCAACCCACTATTCACTTATTCGGGAAAACAAATTATATACCCAACGACACGGCAAACGACAGCAGAGAATTAGCTCAATTTTATCAGCTTACCACTGATTTTCTAAAGGTGAACTCATTGGCCCTGTTTTATGTCTGGGGACACAGTTGGGAATATGAAGGACCAGGAAACAAATGGGCAGAAGTGGAAAAGTTTTTCAAAATGGTTTCCCAAAATCCGGATATATATTACACAACACAAATAGGATTAACGGATTATATGAATGCCTTTAAAAATCTCAAATTCTCGGTGGATAAAAGCATGGTTACCAATTTGAGTTCGATAGACGTGTTTGTGAAAATAAATGGCAAAGCGTTTACGGTTGAAGCCGGTAGCACAAAACAACTGAATTAAATGGTTCTATTGCCAGTTAGAAGGGGGAATTAAAAATGCCTGAAGTCCGAAGACGGAAGTCAGAAGTTCTCCTGACAACTTCTTTTTATTCTATGAAAGTAGAGCTTTTCTGGTCAATTACTTTTCTTCAAATCGCTTCTCATTATTAGGAATAAATCTCCAATCATCACTTTCTTCCTTCTTCTGACTTCGGTCTTCTGGCCTTTTAATTCCATTCAATTCCTCGTAGAACCAATTAATTAAAAGAAAATATTTATGAAAAAATACTTATTTATAATTCCCTTTTTTATTACCCAACTCACTTTTGCTCAAAACAACAGGCAAAATATACGTGGTGTTGTTACCGATAAGCTTTCTCAAATCACCCTTCCTGGTGCAACGGTTCAGATAATCAATAAAACGGCTAACAATGGAACTGTAACCGACGCAAATGGGAAATATGTTTTGCCCGATGTGGCACCTGACAGGCATGAAATAAAGGTTTCGTACATTGGTTATAAAGATGTTTTTGCCTCCAACGTAGTGGTAACCTCCGGGAAAGAAGTTGTGCTGGATATTGCCATGGAAGAGGATTTAAAACTGCTGAATGAAGTGATTATAACCGCTAACCGTAAGGCCGGGACTATAAATAATTTAGTTCCGGTAAGCGCCCGTACATTCTCAACCGAAGAGGTGAACCGCTATGCTGGCGGGCGTAGCGACCCGGCGCGCCTGGCCGCCAATTTTGCGGGAGTAAGCGCTCCCGACGATTCCAGAAACGATATCGTAATCCGTGGCAATTCGCCGGTTGGCGTATTGTGGCGTATTGATGGGATGAATGTTACAAACCCCAACCATTTTGCAACAGTAGGAACTACCGGCGGGGCAGTGAGCGCATTAAATACCAACCTGTTAAAAAGTTCCGATTTCCTCACTTCAGCTTTCCCTGCTGAATATGGCAATGCCACTGCCGGAGTTTTCGACCTGGGTTTCAGAAACGGGAATACGCAAAAACGGGAAACCACTTTGCAGGCAGGACTGATTACCGGTCTGGAAGCTACCACCGAAGGACCAATCAGTAAGTCAAAAGGCTCGTCGTACCTGGTGGGTTACCGCTATGCACTGGCAGGCGTTGCCCAGGCGGTAGGTATTGATATAGGCACCACGGCATTGCCTTCGTACCAGGATTTATCATTTAATGTAAGCAGCGGAAACAGTAAATTGGGCAAGTTTACCTTGTTTGGAATCATGGCAACAAGCAGCATTAACATTGAAGGTGGGAGCTCAAGTTCCTTGTATGGAAATGGAGCAGGGCATGATTTGAGCAGTCAAATAGGTATTGTCGGGGTAAAGCATTTCAAACAGATTAACAGCAAATCGTATTTCAGCTCCAATATTGGAATAAACTATTCAAAGTCGGGGCAAACGGATTATGACGTTGACCGGATGAGCGATTCCACATTTACAAAATCGGACAATAAGGTTACTAAAACAGGATATAATTTTTCTACAAGTTATAATTCAAAAATAAATTCAAAGCTATTTATAAAGGTGGGTATTCAGGATGAACTGATCGGGTTGAATCTTTATTACCGGACAAAAGAAAGAATATCAGATGATTGGAAACAGATCTGGGATTATGACAGTTACACCAATCTGGCGCAGGCTTACGTGCATGCCAAATATAGTTTTAATGACAAACTTACACTCAATGCAGGTGTGCATTCTCAAATGTTTTTCCTGAATAATTCGCTGTCTGTTGAGCCGCGTCTGGGATTAAAATATGATGTCAACAGCAAAAGCAGCCTTACGTTGGGCTATGGACTTCATTCGCAGATGCAACCCATTAATGTTTACTTTTTACAGACTCAGGTTGCAGATGGATCCTACGTTTATAACAATGAAAACCTTGATTTTACCAAAAGCCATCATTTTGTATTGGGTTACGATTTGCAACCCATCAAGGACTGGCGCTTAAAAGCAGAAGCGTATTACCAATATCTCTACAACGTTCCTGTAAATACTTTTTCGAGTAGCTACTCCATGCTGAATACCGGAGCTGGTTTTAAAACTGATCTGGAGGACAGCCTGGCAAACAGCGGAACCGGAACAAACTACGGATTAGAGCTGACCATAGAGAAATTTTTCAGCCATGGATACTATGGATTATTTACCTCATCCATTTACAGTTCCAAATACAAAGGAAGCGATGGAGTGGAAAGAAACACCGCATTCAACGGGAAATATGTTTTTAATATTCTGGGAGGTAAGGAATGGAGCGTAGGAAGTGAAAAACGAAATAAAATCTCAGCCGATATCAAATGCACCAATGCCGGGGGAAGGGCTTATACCCCTATTAATCTGGAAGTTTCCAACGCAACTGGCCGCGAACAATTATCTACTGATGCATATTCGGATTTTTACGCCAATTACTTCCGTTTGGATTTCAAGCTTGGTTATACGCTTAACAGCCGGACGAAAAAACTATCACAGTCGTTTGCCATCGACCTGCAAAACATTACAAACAATAAAAACGTTTTCTCGCAAAGCTATGATGAAAGAAGCCAGTCGATAAGCACCACCTACCAGCTCGGGTTCTTTCCGAATGTGATTTATAAAATACAGTTTTAACGAAGTTACATACATTTGTAGAATGAAAGGACTTTCTTTAGACAACCGGAAAATTGAATTTTTGTCATACTTCCTGATTTGGACGTTCGTTTTTTCAGTACCGTATTTCAGCGAACGAAGTTCAGGCCAGATCAACTGGCACGAGGTAACAAAAAACTGGGCACATTTGTCTGGATATCTCATTCTTTTCCTTGTCAATGTGTATATCCTTGTACCCCGCTTACTTTTGAAAAAAAAATACCGCTCTTACTTTGTTTTGGTATCGGCCCTTGTTGCAATTGTGATTGCAGTTAACCTGTTAGCTCCATCAGGCTCTCCACGACAGCCCGGTTCTGAAATAGTGACAACTCCGGAAGGTTTAACTCCGCCTGAGTTGAATAAACCCATGGGGAAACCGCCCGTTATGGCTTTTGCGGACAATTTCATTATCTGCATTTTGTTAGTAGGTGCAGGAACAACCATTAAACTGATGTCGAAATGGCTGAGTGAAGAGAAACTGAGGAAAGATGCCGAGAAAGAACAACTTAAAACAAACCTTGCCCTGTTGAAGCACCAGGTAAGTCCGCATTTTTTTATGAATACATTAAACAATATTCATACACTTATTGAAATGGATACGGAAAAAGCGCAGGATGCGGTCGAACGGCTTTCGACACTTATGCGGTATTTACTTTACGATTCGGCCCAAAATACCATTGAACTGAAAAAAGAAATTGAATTTATTTATAGTTTTATTTCGCTCATGCAGCTCAGGCATTCGGATGAAGTAGAAGTTTCGGTTTTGATTCCTGAGCAGATTCCGGACATTAAAATACCGCCCATGTTGTTTATTTCATTGCTCGAAAATGCATTTAAACATGGAGTAAGTTACCCGAAGAAATCCTATATTTATTTTGAAATACAGATCCATGAAAAAACACTGAATTGTATCATTAAAAACAGCAAACATAAAACCGTTGCGAATCAATTTGACGAATATGCGGGCATTGGGCTGGAGAATATTAAAAAAAGCCTGATTCTGTTATACGAAAAGGATTACAAACTGGATATTTCCGACAAAGAAAATGAATTTGAAGTTAACCTCACCATCCCGGTATGAACATACGTTGTATAGCCATTGACGATGAACCGCTGGCAGTAAAAAAGATAGCGGGGTATATCCAGAAAGTTCCTTTCCTGGAATTGGTGGCTGAATGCCGGAGTGCCGCTGAGGCTATGACCATCATGGACTCAACCGATGTTCAGCTCCTGTTTATCGATATTAATATGCCAGATATCAGCGGAATGGAATTTATAAAATCGCTGACTAACAAACCTTATATTGTATTCACCACAGCCTACAGCGAATATGCAGTTGAGGGTTTCCAGGTCGAAGCAGTTGATTATCTGCTTAAACCAATCACATTCACCAACTTCCTGAAAGCGGCGAATAAGGTTAAAAATCTTATGGATCTAACCTCAAATAGTCAGCAGGAAAGCATCAGGGCAAACGCGGATTATTTGTTTGTAAAATCAGATTATAAACTTATCCGCATCGAACTGGATGATATCAAATACATTGAAAGCCAACATGAGTATATCAAAATACATTTGGTTAACGATAAACCAATAATGACGATGCTTAGCATGAAATCCATTGAGGAAAATCTGCCTTCGGATCGTTTTATGAGAGTCCACCGTTCGTTTATCGTCAACCTTTCAAAGATTTCGGTGGTTGAGCGCAGCCGTATAGTTTTTGATGGAAATGTATATATCCCTGTAAGTGATCAATACAAAGTCAATTTTCAGAGGTATATCGATAAAAGCTTTCTGGTTTAATTTTCAATAAAGCCCTTTATTGATACCCGTTCCTGGCTATGCGTAACCGTAAATATTATGCTATCAATCTATAACAGAGTTATATTCCTGTTAACTTTGCAGAAAAAAAATAAAATGATTTATGCAAAAACGCCTGTTTTCATACACTTTTAAACGCATATACATACTCTGTTTTATTTTCCTGGCTAATGTAATTTCCGACACTGTGAAAGCCCAGTTTGTAAAAGGCGCTGATATTGGCTGGCTGCCACAAATGGAAGCTACCGGCTTTAAATTCTATAACAATGCCGGTGTACAGACTAACTGTCTACAGATACTTAAAGACAAAGAGATCAATACAATTCGGTTACGGGTATGGGTAAATCCGTCGAATGATAAAACCAGCGGGCATTGCAGTAAAAAGGAAACAGTAGTTATGGCGATGCGGGCGCAGGCCATGGGAATTAGGGTGATGATTGATTTCCATTACAGTGACACATGGGCAGACCCCGGGCATCAGGCAAAACCAGCAGCATGGGCCAGTCATACTTTCAATCAATTACTTACAGATGTTTATACCCACACTTTTGAGGTTCTGGATACACTTAAACAATGCGGAGTTACACCGGCATGGGCCCAGATAGGGAACGAGATTGCGGGTGGAATGTTATGGCCTGATGGAAGTTCCTCTAACTGGACAAATTTGGGCCAATTGCTCAATAAGGGATACGATGCAGCCAAAGCTGTAGATAGCTCAATAAAAGTAGTGATTCACCTGGAAGGAGGCAATGAGAATAGCAAGTTCAGGTGGTTTTTTGATAATGCCAAAACTCAGGGAGTACGGTATGATATTATCGGATTATCCTATTATCCGTATTGGATATCGCCTACAGGCCATAAAGATTATAATTTATCAATAAACTACCTTGCGAATAATATGAATGATATGGCGGCGAGGTATGGCAAAGAAGTTATGGTAGTAGAAGTGGGTGGACTTGATACCCAGGCTCAGGATACGTATAATATGCTTGTAGCTGTGATCGGAAAAACCCTGGCGGTGCCGGCAGGCAAAGGCCTGGGTGTAATTTACTGGGAGCCACAAGGCGAAAGAAACTGGACCGGAGGATATCCTTTGAGTTGCTGGAGTTCGAGTGGAAAACCAACTGTTGCTTTAAATGCATTCCTGACAAATACAACCGGATTAAGTCATTCACCAGCTCTTTCGGATTTCAACATTTATCCAAATCCATGTGCAGGCGGAGTTTTAAATTTTGAATTCAGTACAGCAACAGGGTCCCGCCAT
Source organism: uncultured Bacteroidales bacterium (assembly GCA_903879715.1). Classification (GTDB taxonomy): domain Bacteria; phylum Bacteroidota; class Bacteroidia; order Bacteroidales; family UBA4417; genus UBA4417. The sequence goes on along the minus strand of CAIRMR010000077.1, from coordinate 38,921 downwards.
GTCAGAATTTTTGACATAAACGGAAGGCTGATGCATGAGAAAATAATGGCAGGCACAATTCAAAATTCGATGCAGTTAAATCTTTTATCCGGAATATATTTTGTAAATGTTGATTCCGGAAATTATTCTGATGCTGTGAAACTTGTGGTTAAATAGTTTGCTTCAGGTATTATTTTATATTCGGATAATCAGGCTTTTTACAGGAATTTGGGGAGTGAAAGTAATATTAGAATTCCCATTCTAAGTTTGTATCTTTGTCGGCTATTTTTTAACGGATGGATAAATCAAAAAAAGAAGGCCGTTATCAGCGGATTATCAAACAGCTTGAGGATTTACTTACCAAAACCAATGATCCTGTAGCCAGGATGGCAACTATTGCTGCCGTGTTGAGCCATAAGTTCGACTATTTTTTCTGGTGTGGATTTTACTTTCTTCACGATGACAAAATGATCGTTGGGCCATACCAGGGTCCCGTTGCCTGCCAGGTATTACAAGATACAGGCGTTTGTATTGCAGCTGTGGAGCAAAATAAAAGCATAATAGTGCCCGATGTACATAAATTTCCCGGCCATATAGCTTGTGATTCACGCGCCAGTTCCGAAATAGTTGTTCCGGTTCGGGATAATGAGGACAATATTCTTGCCGTTATGGATGTTGACAGCGATTCATTAAATTCATTTGATGAAACAGATCGTACCTATCTTGAAAAAATATCTGCATTGATTTATCTAACCAAATAGGAATTCTGGTACTTTGAAGAAATGAACAATTTTGAAATTTTTATTCTGGCGATTGCACTTGTTTTTAATTCATGGACAACATACCTGAATGCTGGAATTGTGCTTTCAAAGGAGCCTTTACTTCGCAAAGTTAATTATTCAGGAGTAATGTTCTTTTTTCAATTTATAATGGCGGGTGTTGGTATATGGGCCGGAAATAAATTTTGCAGTGCAGATGTACGCGTAAATATGATGATCAGCCTCAGCGTATTTCTTGTTTTCGGCTTGAAAATATTGCTCTCGGGAATCTGGACTCAGGCTGATGAAAAAGCATTTGACTTTACCGATAATAAAGTTGTTATGTTTACAGCTCTTGCCGAAGGAATTATGCCCTTGTTTATAGGTACGGCGATTGGGGTACTTTCGTTACATCCATACATGCACTGGATGGTGACTGGAATATTTTTATTGGCAGGTATTTTGCTTGGGCTTTGGGTGGCTAACCGAATAGGCTCCGGTGCTTTTAAACTAAGGTTTGGCCCTATTGGGGGTCTGCTTCTGCTTGCGGCTGCTATAAAACTGATATTAAACCTGACAAATTTCGGAATCTAAACAAATAAACATAACTATCTAAAAACAAAACCAATTAATCTGTAAAAATGAAAAGAACGCTACTCACCTTCCTGCTTATTACAATTCTAGTAATTACAAAAGCACAAATACCTACAGGATATTACAATGCTGCTACCGGGCAAACTGGCGCAGCGCTAAAGACAGCCTTGTATAATATAATTAAAGGCCATACAGCCGTAAGCTATACTCCGGGAGTATGGAATGCTTTTTATACCACAGATAAAAAATCCAACGGAAAAGTCTGGGATATTTATTCAGATGTGCCAGGCGGAACACCTCCATACGAATATACACTGGGCAGCAGCCAATGTGGCACATATAGTGTAGAAGGCGACTGTTACAACCGTGAGCATAGTTTTCCAAAAAGTTGGTTTGGTGATGTTGCACCAATGAATGTTGATGTCTTTCATCTGTACCCAACAGATGGAAAAGTTAATGGGCAGAGAAGTAATTATCCGTATGGAACGGTTAGTTCACCTTCCTGGACTTCGAAGAATGGCTCAAAACTCGGACCTTGCTCTGCACCAGGATATACAGGTATCGTATTCGAACCCATTGATGAATACAAAGGTGATCTTGCCCGCACTTATTTCTATATGGTAACACGTTATGAAAACGTAGTAGTTTCATGGAATTCAAATGCAGAAGCACAATCTACCCTCAACGGAACAGCATACCCCTGCTTCGACACCTGGATACTTAATGTTTTGCTTGCATGGAATGCAGCTGATCCTGTAAGCGACAAGGAAATTGCCCGGAATAATGCTATTTATGCCATTCAACATAATCGAAATCCATATATCGATCATCCAGAATATGTCAACAGCGTCTGGGTACTAAATACAAGCATTACAAACGAATATGCCAAAGTTGCGTTGCAGGTTTATCCAAACCCGGTTTCCGACATATGTACCGTAACTTTACCTTCTGATTTTAATCAACAAAATTCTGCTTTTACTGTTTATTCTTCAACAGGTATTCCGGTTTTTGCCCCGGTTACAATATCAGGTGACAAAGCCTTATTGAATCTGGAAAATGCACCTTCTGGATTTTATCTTGTGAGGATGATGAACGACAACTACAGTACAATTTACCATGCAAGGATAATTAAAAAATAAATTCCTCGTTCCGGGTGCCTGTTTCCACTGGCACATGGCACCCGGAACTTTTATATTGATAGCATCTTTTCAATCCATAGAAATCAGCCAGAACAATAAAACAATTACCATTGCAAACCATCCGACTTACAAAAGAATTTAAATTCGAAATGGCTCATGCCCTTAAAGGCTACGACGGGCTTTGCCGCAATATTCACGGGCATTCATACGAACTGCTGGTAACAGTTACCGGCATCCCGGTTTCGGACACTACCTCCACAAAACTAGGTATGGTAATGGATTTTGGTGACCTGAAGAAAATAGTACGTAAAAGTATTATTGATGAGTTCGATCATGCCCTGGTACTTAAGCGCGAATCAGCAGATGATTTTAACGTTGATGCGGAGATGTTTGGACGAACCATCCTGGTCGATTACCAGCCAACCAGCGAAAATATGCTTATCGATTTTGTTGAAAGGCTGAAGAATCAACTTCCTGCAAATGTAAAGCTACATCATTTGCTATTGCGCGAAACAGTTACATCGTATGCGGAATGGTTTGCGGCGGATAATGAATAATAATGTCGGATGTTTGATGTCGGATGTCGGATCTAATAATCCCCCATTTTCTATTAACTTTTAACCATTAACTTTTCTCAATCCCCCGAGTCCAGTTTCATTTTAATCCTGGAAGCCAGTATATCAATAGCCACTTTATTTTCGCCTCCCTGCGGAACAATAATATCGGCATTCCGCTTGGTCGGTTCTATAAACTGTAGGTGCATAGGCTTCACCCAACGCGTATAATGCTCAAGTACCTGCATTGGATCGCGGCCACGTTCAACCGTATCGCGTCGTATAATTCGCATCAGCCTGTCGTCGCTTTCGGCATCAACAAACACTTTGATATCCATGCGTTTAATCAGTTCAGGATCGCTGTAAATTAAAATACCCTCTATAATTATAACCTTACGAGGCTCAATCCTTACTGTTTCCTTCAGCCTGGCGCATTCAATATAGGAATATACGGGCATTTCGATACTTTTTCCCTGGCGGAGCTCGTCAATATGTTGCACTAAAAGATCCCACTCAATAGAATTCGGATGATCGAAGTTGATACTGAGTTTTTCTTCCGGTGAAAGATGTCCGTTGTCCCAGTAATAAGCATCCTGCGGAATCACAGCAACGGAATTTTTGGGCAGGCGTTTAATGATTTCGCGTACAACTGTAGTTTTACCGCATCCCGAGCCACCGGCGATTCCTATAATTAACATAATATGAGTGGATTAAAAATATTTCTGTGAGAAGCTTACGATTTGTAAAAGTAAAAAAAGCCCCGGATTATCGGAGCTTTCTTTGCGAATAATCAGAGATTTTATTTTTAACAAAAGAAACAGTGCTTCTTTTAAAAACAAAGTCCTGTTTTTCTGGGCTTTTGAAACTTTGAACTCTTAGAACAGGAAACTAAGCAGAACCCCTGCAGCTACCGCACTGCCAATAACTCCGGCAACATTGGGTCCCATGGCATGCATCAGTAAATGATTAGTTTTGTCATATTGAAGCCCGATAACCTGTGATACCCGCGCACTTGCAGGTACAGCTGATACTCCGGCATTCCCTATCAGGGGATTTATTTTGTTGCCTTCTTTCAGAAAGAGGTTTAAAATTTTCACAAACATCACTCCTCCAAAAGTTGCTATAATAAATGAGCAAGCTCCAAGGGCAAAAATTCCTACAGATTTGGCGGTAAGGAAAGTTGTAGCCTGAGTAGAGGCACCTACTGTGAGCCCGATCAGAATGGTTATTATATCAATCATCTGCCCCTTGGCTGTGTCAGCCAGGCGTTTGGTTACAGTGCTTTCTTTCAGCAGGTTGCCAAAGAAAAGCATCCCAAGCAAGGGGATGGCGGCAGGCACTATGAAACACGTGAAAAGCATTCCGATGATGGGAAAAAGTATCTTTTCAAGTTTCGAAACGGTACGTGGAGGTTTCATGCGGATCAAACGTTCCTTTTCAGTAGTCAATAACCGCATAACCGGTGGTTGAATAACCGGTACCAGCGCCATGTATGAATAGGCCGAAACTGCGATTGCCCCAACCAGATCTGGTGCAAGTTTGGATGCTACGAAGATAGCAGTTGGTCCATCAGCTCCTCCGATAATGCCAATTGCCCCAGCTTCGGATGGTGAAAATCCCAGTGCAAGAGCAGCGGCATAAGCGCCAAAAATACCTAATTGAGCCGCCGCACCTACGAGCATAAGTTTCGGATTGGAAATCAAAGCCGAAAAATCGGTCATAGCACCAATGCCTAAAAAGATCAGTGGAGGATAGATACCATACCTTACACCAAAATACAGGTAATTCATTACACTACCGCTCTGGTAAATACCAATTTGCAGGTTTTCGGGATCATCAGAGAGTATATGTTCGGCTCCGGCAAAGGGTATGTTACCAATAAGAATGCCAAATCCGATAGGAATCAGCAACATAGGCTCAAATCCTTTGGCAATTGCGAGGAAGATGAGGACAAGACCAATTAGGATCATAACCACATGACCCATCGTAAAATTTAAAAACGCAGTTTCTCCAAGGAACTGAAACAGGTGATCGGACAGAAAAGTCCAGAAATTTTGAGAAGTATCCATACCGCTATTCTCCGATTACAATAAGAATATCACCTTCCATCACACTATCACCCTTACCCACTTTGATGAATGCAACCCGTCCTTCTTTATCTGCGTTGATGATGTTCTCCATTTTCATAGCCTCAAGCATCAGCAGTTTCTGTCCGATTTTTACATCATCGCCTTCGCGTACATAAATTTCGAGAATAACACCGGGTAATGGTGATTTTATATTTCCTGTTCCCTTTGGAGCCGAAGGATTTGCTGTTTTTGAAACGGAAGGATGCGAATCAGTGGATGGGACAGCCAGTGTACGGACCAGTTTAGGTGTTTTAATAGTCTGCAATTTCCGGTCAATCTCAACTGAATAAGTAACTCCGTTTACCGATACTTCTGCAGTACTATCCTCGATACCAATAATTTCGGCATCGTATTCATTTCCGTTTATAGTGAATTTAAAATTCTTCATTGTTTAATTATTAGGCGTTTTGCGTAATCCATAAATTTTCGAACTCCATGGAGAGTATGTTTTAGCCGCATTTTTAAAGGTCATTACAGCATCTTCCAATCCTTGCACCTGCTGATGGTATAGGTGAAGCGCCAGCGAAATGGCAGCAAGAGTCTCGCCTGATATTTCCTGGTGTTCTTCGCTGTGCACAATATCCGGACGACTTTTCCGGAAGCGCTTTTTCAGATCGATAGTGTATAGTCTGGCAATGTATTTAAACGTGAAATACAGAAAAATCAAAGCGGAAAACACAATGGTCATGGCAATCAAAGCCATAGCTATGCCTGTCGGATCCATTTTGCCAAACTCATCAGCAGATTTAGCCGCAACCCGTTCACCGGCTTCTACAATCAATAATGTTGATAATATCATAACGGCAGGTTTGAGTGTTTCTTGGGCGGATTGACATCCTTCTTGGTGGATAAAGCCTGGAATGCCCTTATAACCCTGAATCGGGTGTTGCGCGGTACAATGATATCATCGATAAAGCCATATTTTGCAGCATCGTATGGATTTGCAAATTTGGTTTTATACTCGTTTTCGTATTTATGGAATTCCACTTCCCTTTCTGACGGATCTTCAATTTCGGCAAGCTTTTTATGGTAAAGCACTTCTATCGCGCCTTTAGGACCCATAACCGCAATTTCGGCTGAAGGCCATGCGTAATTAATATCACCACGCAAATGCTTGGAACTCATAACATCATAAGCTCCGCCATACGCTTTACGAAGTATAACCGTTACTTTTGGAACAGTTGCTTCGCCATAGGCAAACAGCAATTTAGCACCATGAATAATGATTCCGCCATATTCCTGTGCAGTGCCGGGAAGGAATCCCGGAACATCAACCAGTGTAAGGATAGGAACATTGAAAGCATCGCAGAAACGAACAAAGCGTGCAGCCTTGCGCGAAGCATTAATATCCAGCACTCCGGCCAGGTAATTGGGCTGATTAGCAACAATACCAACTGACATACCGTTGAACCGCGCAAACCCGACAACAATATTAGGCGCAAAGTGACGGGCTACTTCCAGGAATTCGTTATTATCAGCAATCAGATGGATTACATCTTTGATATCATAAGGCTTATTCGGATTTTCCGGAACAATTTCATTCAGAGATTCTTCCAGTCGATCAATAGGATCAATACAGGGAACCAATGGCGGATCTTCGAGGTTGTTCTGTGGCAGGTAACTGAGTATTTTACGCAGTAGCAGGATTCCTTCCTGTTCATCCTCAGCTACAAAGTGCGAAACTCCGGATTTGGATCCATGCACCATGGCTCCGCCCAGTTCTTCGTCGGTAACCACTTCACCGGTAACTGTTTTTACAACTTTAGGACCGGTAACAAACATATAACTGTTTGTTTTCGACATAATTATAAAATCAGTAAGGGCCGGACTATAAACAGCACCGCCTGCACAAGGGCCAAAAATTGCTGATAGCTGTGGGATCACACCCGAAGCCATAATATTACGCTGGAAAATCTCAGCATAACCTGCCAGGCTCTGAATGCCTTCCTGTATACGGGCTCCGCCTGAATCGTTTATACCGATTACCGGTGCGCCCACTTTCATGGCCTGGTCCATAACCTTGCAAATCTTCTTGGCATACATTTCGCTTAATGATCCGCCGAAAACGGTAAAATCCTGCGAGAAAACATATACCAGGCGTCCATCGATAGTACCATAACCGGTAACTACGCCATCCGAAAGGTATTGTTCGTTTTCGATACCAAAATCGGTACAGCGGTGCGAAACAAACATATCGAATTCTTCGAAACTTCCTTCATCGAGCAATAAATCAATGCGTTCGCGGGCAGTGAGTTTTCCTTTTTTGTGCTGGGAGTCAATACGTTTCTGGCCGCCACCCAGTTTTGCAAGCTCACGTTTATCAAGCAGTTGCTTGATTTTGTCTTCAATTGCCATTGGTTATATTTCTAATTAAATTTGTTTTAGTGCACAGTGCTAAGTACTGAGTGCATTGCACTCTGAGCACCAGGCACTATGCACAGAGTACTCTTGTACTATATATTTTTATTTTCACAAAGTTCAGTGAGTACGCCAAATGTCGATTTCGGATGCAGGAAACCAATACTCATGCCTTCAGCGCCTTTACGCGGCTGTTTATCGATAAGCTGGATACCGTTTGCTTCGGTTTCGGTCAAAGCGTTTTCGATATCCTTCACCGCGAAAGCGATATGATGGATTCCTTCTCCTTTTTTCTCAAGGAATTTTCCGATTGGACCTTCAGCATCTGTGCTTTCGAGTAATTCAATCTTGGTTTGTCCTACCATAAAGAAAGCTGTCTTAACCCGCTGGTCGGTAACTTCTTCAACAGCATAACATTTCAGACCAAATACTTTTTCCCAATATGGAATACTGATTTCCAAACTCTTAACAGCAATTCCGATGTGTTCGATGTGTGATAAATTCATGGGTTATAATTTTTTGCAAAATTAATTTCTTTTTGTTATTGAAATAACAATAGGCAAAGAAATAAGTTCAAAACCGATAATATGGAACTATTCTATATAAGTAAATATAAGTTATTGGGTAATAAGAAATTGGCTAAGATGTTTCATATATCAAGACTTATATACCATGCCTGTTTGAAAACAGAATTGGAATTGTGCTGAATGAAATGCATACCGGCTCATTAATAATTCAGGCTTTTTAATCTGATCAGAATGATGCGCATTAGATTTGTTTGTAATTTTGAAGTTCAGATTAAAAGTGACCAGGCTGGAAAAAGCAGGTGCTAAGAATACCAAAAATGCTTTCTAAGACCGCTTACTCACGAATGTAAAACAAGACTAGTTTGAGATGCATAGAAATTTACCCTCCATTTCAGATTGATGTTAGTCTAAATGCCGGACTTAGAATATGATTAAACCCCAATTTGCACATTTCAAACTTATACCTGCATTTCTATTCATCTTCTTTTTTATAAAAAGATCGGATTGCCAAACTGCCGAATCAGTTCTGATAACCGGTAATTTTCAGAATGTATCCCTGATAAGTTTCCTGAATGATATAGAAAATAATCATTCTGTTAAATTTTATTATGAACCTGAATGGTTCCAAGACATAACCATCAATCAAAATTTCACGAAAATGCCTCTGGCAAAAACCGTTGATCGCGTTATTTTCGGAACCGCATATCAATATTATATTGTACAGGGTGCGTATATCTTCCTGCCAAAGAAAGAAGTGGCTGATCTTAAAGAAAAATCAAACCTGCATCAGTCGAACAATGCTCAAAAGCAAACGAAAACTGATTCAGATTTTACTACAATCGGCAGCATAAGTACGAAAGACAATTCAAAATTTGCTGAAATCAAAGGATATATAATAAACGGTACTACAAACGAATCTATTCCAGGCGCTTCCATCTATATTAAAAATATAAATGTTGGGACAACCTCAAATATTGACGGTAGTTATACCCTCAAACTGCCGGTAGGGAGTTATAAAATTATGGTAGAATGCCTGGGACTGGAAGCTACTTTTTTTAATGTAAAACTTTTAGGCAGTGGTAATTACAATATTTCACTTTTCGAAAAATCCGTCAAACTCGACGAAGTTGAAGTCTGGGCACGCCGACCTGACCAGAATATTTCCAATAATCAAATGAGCCTTGTTCAGTTGGACCGGAAAGCCATTAAGCAGATTCCGGCTATGATGGGAACAAAAGATATACTGAAAAGCCTCACCATGCTTCCGGGAGTTAAATCCGTAGGTGAATTCGGAGCCGAAATCAATGTGCGCGGAGGAGCCAACGATCAAAACCTGATTTTAATTGAGGGAGCACCCGTTTTCAACACAGCCCATTTGTTTGGATTGGTTTCAGTTATAAGTTCGGATGCTATTTCGAATGTTTCTTTATACAAAGGCGACATTCCGGCCAAATATGGCGAACGGGTTTCGTCGATTGTAACAATTGATCTAAAACATGATAACGACAAAGCATTTCACGCAAGTGGTGGCATAGGGATACTTGATAGCCGCTTAAACCTCGAAATTCCTGTGATAAAGAACAAATTATCCATCTTAATGGGAGGACGATCGACGTATTCCAATTACCTGCTGCACTTAATGCCGGATGTTAACCTCAAAAACAGTACAGCCAGTTTTTACGATTTCAATACCTTAATCAATTGGAAAATAAACAAAAAAAATAGTTTATCCCTTTTCTATTATCGCAGTTACGATGTAATGGAATACGCTTCGGAGTTAAATTACAATTATGGCAATGATATAGGCACGCTGAAATGGAGTCATGAATTTAGTTACAGGCTGAACGCAACCCTGAATGTGAGCTTCAGCAAATACAATATTAACAAGTATGATATCAAGAATGATTTTGAAAAAAGTACTACAGTTTCAGACCTGAATTATAAAACTGCCAGGCTCAACTTTACGTATTCGCCGGGTAAGAATAAATTCGACTTTGGAATTCAAACCATCTACTACCAGATACAACCTGGCAAAATAAATCCTTCGGATTCGAACTCGCTGATTCTCCCGTTTAAACTCAATACGGAACAAGCTTTTGAAAACGCTGTGTACCTTACTGATAGTTACGAGATAAATAAACAAATAAGTATCACTGCCGGAATCAGGTTTTCGGTATATAGTTTGCTAGGCGCAAATACAATTTACCAGTATCAACCGGGAATCAGCAAGTCAGTATACGCTATAACCGATTCTATAGTTTACGGGAATAAAGATGTTATCACTTCCTATCAAGGCATTGAACCCCGTATTTCAATTAAATACCGGGTGAACATGGCTAGTTCGGTTAAACTCAGCTACAACCGGTCGAATCAATATATATCGCTGATTTCATATTCCTCCGTTTCCACTCCCGAAGACAGGTGGAAACTGAGCGATCCGTATTTCAAACCGCTGGTATGCGATCAGATTGCACTCGGTTATTTCCGGAATTTCAAACAAAATACTTTTGAAACCTCTGTGGAATTGTATTATAAAAACATTAAAAACCTGGTTGAATATAAAAACGGTGCCGAACTAACGTTAAACCCATACCTGGAGACAGCGGTAATTAACGCTGAAGGAAAGAATTATGGAGTCGAGGTTTTAATTAAAAAGAATTCCGGAAAACTGGACGGCTGGGTTAGTTACACCTATTCGCGATCTTTCAAAAAGACATCCGGCGTTTTTTCTGAAGAAACAATAAACAGCAATACTTACTATCCTTCGAGTTATGATAAGCCACATAATTTAACCGTTATGTCAACCTATCATTTCAACCGCCGGTGGAGGGCTTCTGCTAATTTCAGTTTTAATTCGGGAAGAGCCATTACTTTGCCGGAGTACAAATACCAGGTTGGCACCAACTGGGTTATCGAATATTCCGACCGGAATAAATACCGCCTGCCGACATACCATCGTCTTGATTTATCCATAAGCCTGGATGAGACTTTGCGACTAAAAAAGAAGTGGAAAGGGAGCTGGACCTTATCAATATTAAATGTTTACGGGCGTAAGAACGCGTATTCAATTTTCTATAAAAAAGATCAGCCATCCTCATTAAATGACTACCGAATGTACAGCCTATATAAAATGTATATCATCGGTAAACCTATTCCAACTCTTACATATAATTTTATTTTCTAACGGCCATAACCAATAAAATGAAGAAATTGAAACTGTTGCTTTGGGAAATCATATTTTTACTGGCAGTCACTTCGTGCCAGGTAATTTATGATGATCCGTCCATTCAACAGGATAAAACCATATTAACCGTAACAGGCAGGGTAACGAATGGCCCGGGGCCATATTATATCCGCCTGTCAAACGCGTTGCCATTCAATACTCAGTACACAACTCTCGCCAAGGATATAGCGGTAATGGGCGCAAAAGTCACTATTGAGGATAATGCGGGCAATTCCGAAGTACTGTCGGAACAGGCAACCGGTATTTACGCGACCTCCGCCAATGGCCTACAAGGTGTAGTCGGCAGAACATACACCCTGACCATAGTTACAAAAGCAGGCGATACATATAAATCGAGTCCCTGCTTTTTGAATGAGTCGTTGCCAATAGATTCAGTTTATTATGAAGCAGCCACAAACCAAACCCTGAATACAATTACATCAGAATTAAATACAGAGAGTGGAGTGAATGTTTATGCCGATCTGACTTCTTTAAAAAAACAGGGCGTCTATTGCAAATTTGAAACCCGTATCATCAGGGAAATTTATGGCAACGAATATCCTAATGGCCCTCACGAGCCGGAAGTCCGCGTATATTGCTGGGCTGTAAGTCAACTTGAAGAAATACCTGTTTTGGCAGCGAATATCACCCAGGCGAATACAATGATCAGAAAACAATCGCTGGGTTTCATGGCAAAAGATGAGATGTCGAATAACCCGGTAAAATTTGAATCTTTCATTATGATTGGCCGTGTTGTAAGCTGCTACTCTTATTCTTTATCCGAAGAAGCTTATTTGTACTACACTCATCTACGCGAACAATTAACTGCCGAGAATAAGTTATTCGATCCAATCAGTACTAATCTGATAAGCAACATTAAATGTGAAAATGACGCCTCAAAAAAAGTTTTCGGTTTATTCGAAGTCTCCGGAAAATCGGCTAAGCACAGCTTCCTGAGATATAATATGGGTGACATGCTGATACATGCTAAAAATGTTGATTGTTCTCCCGATAATGTGATTAATGGAGTGTCGCGTGATCATCCGCCTGATTATGACAGCATACCGGTTTTCTGGCAGCAAATGTAATGCCCGCGGATCTAATTTATACTCCTACATGTCTTAAGAATTCCGAAAGAATGAAAATCGTACAATCATTTGTTTTTACTTTAATCACCTTTTTCTTCTTTATTTCACTTAAAGCAGATGCCCGGGAAATCGTATTTGTTCATCTCGACAAGAACGTAATTGTTTCCGGTGAATGCATCTTTTACAAAGCTTATTTGTTAAATACCAATAACATAACACCCATTTCTGGCAGCCGGATATTATATATACAGATAACTGATCCTGTAAATAAGAAGAACCTGGTATTTCGATCGGACATCAATGAAAATGGCACCTGCAATGGGGCGATTCCAATTCCGGATACACTAAATACCGGGTACTATTTGCTGACTGCTTATACCAGTGGTATGCGCAACTTTAATGCTGGGCAAGTGTATACAACCAGGATTTTAGTTATTAACCAGGCCCGGAGTATTCCGGATGAACTTAATTCAATAGCTATAGAACCGTCTGATACAATATTTAAAACTTCCCTTGCTGCAAATAATTCAGCTACGAATATTGATATCATTCCGAATAAAAAGGTTTATGGAACCAGGGAAAAAGTTACTATCGATTTAAAATATCTTGCCGACTTGCAGTCATTGACTAATGTTTCGATAACCGTAAGCAGGAAAAGCCCGTTTGAAGTTTCCACAGCAGCTGAATCCGATATAAGTTCCTATTTACCTTATATCTCGGACAAAATAAAGACTGAAAAAGATTTATTAAAATATAATCCAACTACTGATTTATGCAAATATCCAATAGAAAACAAAGGATTTATCTTTTCCGGAAACCTATTCAATAAAATTTCCAACAAGCCATTAAGTAATACAACTGTATTGTTAACAGTACCTGATAGTATCGCGAATTTAAAATATGCCGTTACCGATTCTTCCGGAAAGTTCAATTTTCTGCTCGAACAGAAATACAACAAGCGGGAACTGATTCTTCAGCTGAAGGATTCGCCTGTACCTGTTGAAAATACTACGATCATAGTAGAGAATAAGGTCTTTAATCCGGATTATTCAAATCTCCAAAGAACTCCCCTGGATTCAGCCGGTTCAGATTTTATAGCTTCTTGCCAGCAACTGGCAATGGTTAATAAAATATATGCTATTAAAAGTAAAGCCGATACATCGGCAAAAGAAATGCCCTTTCAGAATTATTCTTTTTACGGAAAAACGGATGAAATAATTAAACCTTCCGAATTCCTTGAAATGCCAAACCTTGAAGACATCGTTGCCAATATCGTACGGAACGCCAGGTATAAAGTTACTGAAAACCAATCAACTATACTTGTAGCGGATAAGTTTTCGAATCAATTCCGGGAAGGTAGCAATGCGCTGGTGTTACTTAACAATATTCCGGTATTTGATTACAGCATAATCAGGCCTCTCGGGTCAAAGCAAATTCAGCGGATTGAATTGAAAACCAAACGAATGTATTATGGTGATCTGGAGATATTCGGAATATTTTCCATTTTCACAAAAGAAGATTACCTCCCGTTTTTAAAATCAGGGAACAAGGTATTTTCATTTCCGAATGAAGTCCTGAGTCTGTTGAAAAATGACATTTCTCCTGATTATAGCCTTGAAGTTAAAAGAAACTCTAAAATACCTGATTTCAGGCCAACACTGTATTGGAATCCCCATTTTGAAATTAAAAATAAGGTAAAAAATACGATAGAGTTTTTTACTTCTGATTTAAAAACAAGCTATGAAATAGATATCCAGGGCATTACAGCTGATGGGATTCCATTAAGCGCCAGGGCTACCATTGAAGTTCGCTAAACACAAATTTTATGTTAAAAAGTACCTCAATCTTAATCCTTATTCTGAGCTTGTCGGCCAGGTTAATTGGCCAGCAAAGCTATGATTGCGAGAACAAGGTTTTAACAAAATCGCTGGAAGAAAAATTATCAGGATATGTTTTAAGTCAGCCATTGAATAATAAGCAATACCAGTCGCGTGACTGGTACGAAGCCATAGTAACGCTGGAAGATGGAAGAACTGTTACCGGCGAATGGTTACGATACAATGGCTTTCTGGATAAGTTTATCTGGCTGAAAAAGAATACAAACCAGCAGCTGATTTTAAATGATGAAATCGTTGAGAAAGTTCAGCTGAACTCCGGAAAGGTAATCGGCAACAGTTATTTTGAAAAGATAAAAGTGAAACGCTGGTACGATACAGATTCGGTTTTTACCTTTTTAGAAGTACTTTCGGAGGGTCCCCTCACACTTTATGCTCAATGGAAAGTATCTGACAGCCAGAGCTCTAATGAATTCATTAATGATTATTTCTATTTTATCACAATCAACAATACTCAGCTAATTGCTGTTAAGCCACGGAAAAGCAGTTTATTTGCCTCGTTAGGTTCATACAAAGCCGAATGTAAGCAGGCCCTGAAAAAAGCGAATCTGGGCGTAAGCAACGAATCTGATTTAATCAGAGTAATAGAATATCTTAACAAAATTGTCGACTTCAAAAAATAGAACGTGTTACCCGTCAAGCATAGCTGCCAAGAGTTTAAATCAGGCTTATTCCACTGTGTTGACTAATAGCCGGCGAAATAAGAATTCACCATTGGAAACTATTGTTTTAATGCCGCCTTTGAGAAAATATACTCGGGAATTTTCTGATCGAAAAGAATAGAATTCATCCTAAATTCTGTTCCATTCCCTTGCTTAAGCATATCCTTATAAACAATGGTTGTCGGAAACCAGCGTCCCTGTATTTGTTTTACATCCTTTAGCTCCGTACGTTTCAGCAGTTGCCCGCTTTTTGCATAAAGTTCCTGCTGCAAAGGGATAAAACGTTCGGTATCTATCCAAATCTTCTGAGAATAATACGCAATATTTTCCACTTTAGCAGTAAGTTGCATCAGGAAAGTATTCCGGTCATTCAGTTTTTCTTCCCTGATCACTTTGGCATTGTATACATCGTTAAGCTTGCGATCCTCCATCATATCTTCGTACGAAAGGTCGCTTCCCATCACCGATTGCCTGAGCAGGTGGCCCGAGATCTGGATAATACGATCTGTAGATGGGGAATAAATCCAGAGCTGTCCTTCCAGTTTAAGCATCTTTGTCCCTTTATCGGCTGCCGGAGAAAGGTATTGCGAAAACGATTTTTCAAATCCTTCGGACCAGGTTTTGGAAGTCAGCGTCCGGCTGCTGCGCTTCCCGTGAATGGTCATGGAGGATTCCACAATCCTGTTTTTTGAGGACATGTTGCGGTCCACTTTGTCGAGAATGGTTTTTGCATCCTGGGCAAAGCCATGGATACTGAATAGGAATGCTATTATTATTAAGCTATGTTTTTTCATTAGTATATATATTTTATATTCAATCCTCACATTCAACTAACCTTCTTTCTTTGCGCTTCCTTTGCGTCTTAGCGTTAAAAAATAACCGCAAAGGCGCCAGGGTTATGCCAAGAACGCAAAGAATTAAACCTCCAATTCCTTGAATAACTGTGCTGTGTTCCTTTTATAAATGGCAATTCCTGCCAGCGCATTTCCCAATACCATTGAGAAAACACCGGGAATAAATCCGATGTAAAACGCTGCCGGAGTAATCCTCGTTCTTACAAGCGTTGGCATCATTAAGGTAGATCGTTGCATCATGTCACCCATATCGAGACCTACAACCTGCAGATAATACGAAGCGCTCAAACCAACCAGCGTTCCTACCACGGAACCTATTGTTCCTATCAGCAGGCCTTCATAGAGAAGTGTGCGGTAAATATGTTTTTTCTCTTCGCCTAAAGCAAGCCGAATACCAAACTCGCTATAACGGCGCAAGCCACCTAATAATCCTGCATTCCATAGAACAATGGACATTGCCATCACAAATACGAAAACCATTATTGCGCCCATGGCATTGGCAATATCGAGGTATTCGGCCATACCGCCCTGGTCGCGGAGCCGGATCATTTCAGGAGCATATTCATCCTTATCAGCCTGGTACTTTTTATTGAAATCATTCATCAAAGCTGTTGCTTTCGTATCGTTGTAACCTCCATCCTTAAAATACCCAGGTATTTCGCCGGCAGCGTCTTCCATTCCCAGCGCTTTCCTTATATCGGTGATATCGGCAATAACAGCACCCCGATCCACAACGCTTGAGCCAAAGCGGACCGTTCCGGCTACGATAAAGTTCCTGAACGCCATTCCCCCATCCATTGTAGTACCAAAAAGCGTAAATGAATCACCGGGTTTTACTTTAAATTTCGATGCAAAGTCGCTGGTAATTAATGCCTCACCAGGCTTTGAAGGGAGTTTTCCATTGAGTATAGCACCTTGCAGTTTGAAGCGTACGATCTCAGTTGAACCAGGAGAAAACAGATCGATTGCCCATCCAATAACAGGGCCTTGCGCGCGCGTTTCGCCTTTTTCATCAGGAAAATCAATTAAACCACTAAAGCGGATACGCCGAACCCAATCCAGATCAGGATAATCATTTTTTAATTTACTGACTAAAGGATCAGCACCGAGTAATGCCAGGTCATTGGGCATTTGAGCGTCATCCCTGGCATATGCCCGCGACATCACTTTTACATGACCCGAATTGAAACTGGCGTTCATTTCGATACTGTCGCCCAATGCGCCTGTAATCCAGCCGTGAAGCAACACTGTAAGCGCAACGCCCAAACCTACAACTATGGCCGGTAACAGGCTGCGGCTCTTATCATTCAGAATTCCTTTAAACAGAAATTTTATCATTGCATTTTGCCTTTAAGCGCATCGGTGGGTCTCATTTTCGAGATACGCCTGGTGGGGAAATAACTTACGATTGTTGCCGAAATTACTACCAGCAGAATGGTGGAAACAAGCATTCCGAGGCTGTAAAAAGGAAAAATCCTTTCGGATATAGCCACACCTGCCTGGTCAGCGGATTTGGGCATAGGAATACCATATTTATTGATAAACAGCATTAAAGGAATCCCATACAGTGAGCCAAGTATTAATGCAAGCAGGCTATGCATACTTCCTTCGACGGTGAAAAGCCGGATTACCTGCAACCGTGTCATGCCAAGTGCGATATAGGTTCCGATTTCTTTCTGTCGTCGGAAAACAGACAATACCTGCGTATCAAAAATAGCCAGCAGGGCTAAGGTAAGCAGCAACAAGTATAAAATACGCGAACCTCCTTTTTTTGCATTTATCATTTCATCGAAATCTTTCAACAGGAACTTTGTATCCTTGAAAGTCCATCCTTTAATTTGAGTGCTGCTAAGAGTTGCGGAAGCTACCAGCAAAGTGGCTTCATCTTTCATTCCCGTCATTTCCTGCAATATAGAAAGGGGAATATATACCTGGCTTACATCAACAGTCGGGACGTTTGATTTAAATATGTCTACTACCTGGACTTCCCTTGCATCAAAAGTGCCGTTTACATCGCGCCAGCGGACAAGAACATGATCTCCTTTTTTGAGATGTGCCGATTCAGCCATGCGTTTGCCAATCAGGGCTGGAATTTCTCCGTTTTGTGGCTTGAGCGAAGCGGAAGGAATCGAAAGTATTTCCTGGTTTGGATCAATGCCTTTAAGCATAACATTCAACAGTCGTCCCTGTGGATAAGCTGTAGCCTGTGTAATCAGCATTGGCAAAAGCTGATTTTCTTTAACCAGTTTAGCGGCTTCTCCGGTTACGGTTGCATGCGCATCCTGAAGACTAAACGGATCATACCGGTCGTATAAAGGGTGCCAGTACTGCCCGTTTCCGGTTTCCCAGGCAACGGTATCACTCCTCCCCTGCCGATTCCAGCCATCAAGCATGCCATTGTAGAAAACGATTACCACAAAGGCAAACGACAACACCGACACATTGAGCCAGGTGCGTAATCCGGCTCCGATCAGGTTTTTAAATGCAAGTTTAAAGGCTAACATGGCTTTTGGTTTTTGATTCCGGCACCAGTTCATCTTTTTCGACCATACCATCTTTCAGGTGTATGATACGGTCGAGGTACAGCATAACTTTTTCATCATGCGTTGCGAAAATGAAAGTAGTGTTCAGTTCCCGGTTCAGTTTTTTCATGGTTTGAATGATATGATGGGAGTTTGCCGCATCAAGGTTAGCCGAAGGTTCATCCGCCAGCACTATTTCAGGTCGTTTAACCATGGCACGGGCAATGGAAACACGCTGGCACTCGCCGCCGGATAATTGTGCAGGTTTAGATTTTGCTTTATCGGCAAGGCCAACCCAATCGAGCGCTTCCATTACCATTTTTTGCCGCTCTGTTACAGTATGTTTCTGCAGAAGCAAAGCAAATTCCACATTATCAAAAACGGTATAAACCGACAGCAGGTTATAGGTCTGGAAAATAAACCCGATATGAAAATTACGTAACACTGCCGACTGCTTATGTGTAAGCTCGCTGACTGAATTCCCAAGTACAATGGCTTTGCCTTCCGTTGGATTATCGAGTGACCCGATAATGTTCAGCAATGTGGTTTTTCCTGAGCCGCTTGGCCCGACCAAACCTGTGAATTCACCTTTACCAAATGCGAGATTGATATTCCGCAGGGCTGTAAAATCACCTTCCCCCATATGGAATCGTTTGGTAAGATTTTCAATTTTAATGATGTCGGAGTTTTGCATGCGTGTGAGGGGTTAGGAGAGTTTGTTTCAAGTTTCTTGTTTCAGCTTGCTTGTTCCAGCTTGCTTGTTGATTGTTTCATGTTTCATGTTAGCGGGCACTGAGCGGTGGTTGTTGAAGGTGGGTGAGCGGAGCCGAACCCCCGAAATAAGCCGAAGTGCAGGTTTCTTTTCCCCAGTTCCCTATTTTCTGTTTTCTATTTTCTATTTTCTATTTTCTATTTTCTCAGTGATTAAAAACCATCATAATCTGAATTCCTTTCCCGGCAGTAATTATATTTTTTGCGTTCTGAAGCGGCATCCGGTAATCTTCAGGATTCCAGTACGCCATAAAGTACAGGTCGAGCTTGCTGAACTGGTGTTTCCAGTTAACAAAGTTATAAAAGGTTTTATTTGTCCAGTCGTGATAAAATACGGTGCTGAGTTGGTTGCTGATATTTAATGGATAGGAAAGACTCAATCCCGAAAAGGATAACCGACCATTGAAGTCAAATGCATCTTCACCAAGGCCATAAACCATATGCTCAAAAACCGTATTTAGTCCGTTACCAATGCCAAAAGTGTAATCAGTTCCTACCGTAAAAATTTCCTGGTTGGTGGCTAAACCGGAATTGATGGATTTATGTATCCATGCACTTTCGAACCAGATACCAGGACCGACATCCCATTTCCCATCCAGACCGATGCGTTGCTCGGGTGTTTTTATACTGCCGTTGATTGAATCGGATAACAATCTAGTATCTGCTTGCCGGAAATGGCAGCTAAAAGCGGCGTCGCCTTTTAATAAAGGAACCTGGATTCTTCCGCCAAATTCCGGAGTTTTTGACGAGGTATTTGCCAGCTCCCAGGTTTTAGTCTCTTTGTTGCCATACAATCCCCAAAGCCAGATATTGGTATTGTTCAGGAAATAATACCTTCCAAGTAAGCCCCACACTCCGTTAGTAATCTGCAACGGATCGCGCGGATCGAGCTGGTCGAACCACATCAGCGGGCGCAGCATGGCTGCCGATCCAAAATTGATTTTCTGAAGCCCGATCCGTAACTCAAACTGGCTTGTGGAATACCTTGCCCACATCCGATATGCTTTCAGCGAGGCATCAGAGTCGACAGAATCGAAAGAATGAAAACCTGCATTCCCGCTTAAATTAGCTGATGCTTCAAGATCTAAAAGACGGCTTTCCGGCAATTCAATCTTATAATTTAAGGTTGGAATATACCTTGCTCCTACCCAAACCGGCATATCTATTGTTGGATTCAGATTGATCCAGCCCGAAGCCTGGCCTTTAACAACAAGGGTATCGCCTGCCTGAGATTTCAGTGTAAGGCAGAGACAAAAAATGAATATTGAAATGCCGTTTATACTTTTCATATATAAAGAAATAAAACTTCTTATCTCATAAGCTTCCTAACCCATGATTTGAAATATCATCCCTTGCTAAGATGCAAACATACTAATTCTAACCACAACAATGTATGCAAATCAGTATATTGGGTTGTTTTCCCAGAACATCTGAAGGAAAAGCATGAACCAGGTTATCACAGCTAAACTTTGCATCAATAAAAAAGGGTCAGACAATGCCGACCCTTGAAAATATAAAACTATGTGTTTGTATTTCTATTAGTTAAAACCCGTTTTTACTCCACCGTCACCGATTTCGCCAGGTTCCTCGGCTGATCCACATTGCATCCGCGTAGCAGCGCAATATGATAGGATAAAAGCTGCAGAGGAATGGTAGCCAACAGAGGAACCAGCATCTCATCGCATTCAGGGATTTCGATGCAGTAATCAGCTAATGCGCGCACATCTTCATCTCCTTCCGAAACAATGGCAATGATTTTACCCTTGCGGGCTTTAACTTCCATAATATTGCTGACAACCTTTTCGTACTGACCTTTGCGCGTAGCGATAACAACCACAGGCATTTCTTCATCTATCAGCGCAATTGGTCCATGTTTCATTTCGGCGGCCGGATAGCCTTCGGCATGGATATAGGATATTTCTTTCAGTTTCAGTGATCCTTCCAGGGCAATCGGGAAGTTAATTCCACGGCCCAGGTATAACGCATTGGTTGCCTTACTGAATACTTTCGCTATTTCCTTTACCTGATCGTTACAAAGGAGTGTTTTTTCAATTTTCTCAGGTATTGAGTTAAACTCATGCAACATCCGGTAATACCGTGACGCTGATATGGTTCCTTTCTTCTCGGCAAGCATAAGTGCCAGAAGAGTAAGTATGGTAACCTGCGAAGTAAATGCTTTGGTTGATGCAACGCCGATTTCAGGTCCGGCATGGGTGTATGAACCGGCATGAGTAGCCCGTGCAATGGATGAGCCTACAACATTACAAATCCCGATAATGGTTGCGCCTTTCGATTTAGCCATTTCAATAGCGGCCAGCGTATCGGCAGTTTCTCCCGATTGCGAAATAGCAATTACAATATCGTCTTCGTAAATAAGCGGGTTACGGTAACGGAATTCGGAAGCATATTCCACTTCTACCGGAATGCGGGCCAGTTCTTCAATTAAATACTCCCCTACTATACCTGCATGCCACGAGGTTCCGCAACCTACAATTATGATGCGCCGTGCCGCCAGGAACTTACGCAGGTAATCCTGTATGCCTCCCAGAACGATTATTCCCTGGTCCATATGCAAACGGCCACGCATGCTGTCTTTTACGGTACGCGACTGCTCGTAAATTTCCTTTAACATAAAATGATCGAAGCCACCTTTTTCGAGAGCGCTAAGGTTAACTTCCAGCGTTTGAACATAGGGTGTTTTTTCAATATCGGCAATGGTACGGATTTTCAGGCCTTCGGCCAGGCTGATCGAAATAACTTCTTCGTCGCCGGGGTATACAACCTGTCGGGTGTATTCTACAATGGGAGCTGCATCGGAAGCAATGAAAAACTCACCTTCACCAATTCCAACAACCATAGGACTGCCTTTACGGGCGGCTATCAGTAAATCAGGTTCATCCTGCGAAATAATTACGATTGCATAAGCCCCGGTAACCTGGGTAAGAGCAATACGAACAGCTTCGGCAAGTGCCTGTTTTTCGTGTGCCATAATATCTTCAATCAGGTACATCAGTACCTCTGTATCCGTATCACTCCTGAAAACATAACCTCTCTGCTGGAGTTCCTGTTTCAGTACATTATAATTTTCGATAATACCATTATGGATAATCGCCATTTTTTCGCTTGATGAATAATGGGGATGCGCATTCACATCATTAGGCTCGCCGTGTGTAGCCCAGCGGGTATGCGCTATACCAATGGTGGCAGTAACATCAAGGCCTTCAAGTAAATTATCAAGGTCAGAGACCTTGCCCTTTGTTTTGAAAACTTTTAATGCCCCGTTCAACAATGCAACTCCTGCGCTGTCGTAACCCCGGTATTCCAACCGGTGAAGACCTCCTAATAAAATCGGACAAGCTTGTTTTTTGCCAATGTATGCAACAATTCCGCACATAATATTTCAGAATAAATGGTTAATAAACTTTTGTTCAATTTTCAATAGCTTTATAAAGCATTGTTTAAATTCAACAGGCAAAAATACGAAATGTTCCCTGACGGCAATGAGTTTGGACAACTTTTCCGGCAAACTCTTTTTATATTCTTGTCAGAACTTACTAATTAGCTGTTATTGGCAGTCATTGAATCAGTCATTTTCCAAAGGATGGAAATTCAATATACCAAGATCATACCAATACATGGGAAATCCTGACTGAATCTGTTTAATGTCCTGAATTAAAAGTTTTTATTGCGATTACTGTTCATGGAATATAAAGGGAGCATCCTGAATAATTTCTCAAACCGGAAAATATTTCCCTGGAAAACGAAAAGAGGTACTGGTAATCTCCGACTTTATCTTTAATAAAGTCAAACCCCTTGAAGCTCATTAATAAAATTACATGCCAAGTTGTATGGCGTTAATTCCCTTTATAAAACGAAAAAAATCCCTCTCAGATAAAATGTTGCCCGGTATTGTATAAAGGAATAAAGAATAAGGCAAAGAACCCCTGATGATTTATTAATTCCCCAGAATTTGCATCTCAGATTTTGCGTTAACAAAACTAATTAAGTTTCGTATACCGCAGGTATAGTTTCATATCCGATTGCCCTGAAGCTGTACCGTTTAAAACCAGGCGGGCGCCATTCAATCCTGAACTTGGAATAATCAGGTGTAAGCCGTTATTATTGACCTGTCCTAATAATAACTGTTGGATATATCGTGTCAGACGAAAACGGTAGGATTTTAACCCTTCGTTGTATATACCATCGAAATAGCCGGATCCTTCGTCTTCATCAACAATGGAATATGGGCTTGTAGTTCCTTTTTCGCCTACACCGCGCAACGAAATGTATGCGGGAGGTGTAAACACATCTGATAATGAAGTATTACCTAGTACAAGTTGCGCATCGTTAAGGACCATCGTTGAAGGATCGAAACTCTGTTTTAAATAAGGGAATTCAATTTTTATTTTAAGCCCACCCATTCCCTGTGCAAACAGAAACTGCTGCCCCAGCGACGTATTGCCTTCAATTTGGTCCTTCAACTGTGGAATAGCTTCCGCGTATCCATTATGATCGTAGTTCTGGAAATGAGAACAATCTGAATTCACATAAAAAGTATAGGTTTTAACTGTATCGCCGGGATTATGATAATACATTTTAATACAGCTGGAAGTTGTAGCTAAATTGAAACTGACTATACACCCTTTGCCTGATGTATTCTGACGATCAGCGACAATACTGATTCCTTTGAAGTACGCTGCAAATGCACTGGCTGTATTCAGGGATGTGGTATCAGCCGCGAGAACTAAATTACCAAAATTTGAATTCATCGGTATTCTAAGCGTAGGGGCTTGTTTTGCGCCATTATAATAAGAACTGTCGTGAGGTCTGGGCTGGAAGGTAATTGATCCAAATTGATTATTCTCCTCGTAAGCGATAGTCCTGTTGGAATATGAATGTATTGAATCCAGTAAAGATTCGGCAAGGTGATATACATGAAACGTCGTATTGCTGATTGTGTCGCCATAGGATGTTTTGTACGGAAGGTAAAGATACGCAGAATCGAAAACAGGGCTTGTACCAAACCTTGTGCTGGTGAGAGAAGTAATAACTTCCGAATAAAATTTAGCGTCAGTACGGCCAAATATAGGATCGTACAAGCTCCCGACCTGGGCATAACTCAGGTTAAGAGTATATACAGAGTCGTCGGGAATTGAATACGCTCTGATTTGAACTGTATCGGTATAGCCCATACTCAATAGTTCCCCCGGATCAAGAAGTTTTGTTCCTATAGGTGTGATTTCTTTGGTACATGAGGCGATTACTAGCGATACCAGGGCCACTAGCACTAACTGGCGAAGGGGAATTAGCCTTTTCAAGATTGTATTTTTTATTTGTAAATAAATTGTGTAAAAAAGGACAGATTAATTATGTAAAACCTTCTCGTAAAACTCGTTATATACCTGGATGTAATTATCCTCTCCCTGGAAAGGGAGGATTGGTTTTCCTGATTGTTCGACATACTCAGCCAATTCGTTATTAATTTGCTGGCTTGCAATTATTACACCATCCGACAAATCGATTGCAGCTTTCATCAGGCTCACAAAGTCAGGTTTTTTAAAATGTTTCAGATCCTTGAGCGCGATATTTTCATGCTTAAGTTTCGCCTGGAGATTGGCATGCAAAGGCTCGGTAAAATCATCGTCATAAATAGAGGTGATTACTTTGGAGCCTGCAAAAAGAGGGTTTTCGTGATATACTTTCTTGATATAAATTGGTGTGAGCGCCGACATCCAGCCATGGCAATGAACAATATCAGGACTCCAGCCAAGTTTCTTTACAGTCTCGATGACTCCTCTGGCAAAAAAGATCGCGCGTTCGTCATTATCCTCAAAAAACACATTATTCTTATCGCGGTAAACGTATTTACGGTGAAAATAATCTTCGTTATCAATAAAATAGATTTGCATCCTGGCCTGCTGAATCGAAGCTACTTTGATGATAAGTGAGTGATCGGTATCGTCGATGATCAGGTTCATACCTGAAAGACGAATTACTTCATGAAGTTGGTTCCTGCGTTCGTTAATGCTTCCAAACCGGGGCATGAAGGTACGGATTTCACGTCCTTTTTCCTGAATCCCTTGCGGTAAATGCCTGGAAATTAGCCCCATGGGGCTGTCTTTCATAAAAGGTGTTATATCCTGCGTTACAAATAAAATCTTTGTTTTCTCCATGGTAAGCCATTCACTATTTTGGGTTTGCAAAGTTAGTAAATTAATTGGTACTGAAGCTATAACAGTATTGACATGATAGCGAAAATGAGATATTAAAATTATCAACTGAGATATGTGCACTCAATACTATCCGTTGAAAATCAGATATTATGCATTATGACAGAGGTTTAAAGTTTGAAAATCCATATAATTTTTCAGTGTTAATTTTTCATAAAACGGTATCCTCAGTATTTAATTCCAAATACTGATTTAACAAACTGATTTCTTTAGTGTTGAAAAAAATAGGAAAATGAAGGCTTCATAAATATTCAGGATCATAAAAGCATGAAAAAAGTGGCACCGGAATTCCCAATGCCACTTTTAAGATTGATAAAAATCTAGTCGTTATTTACGATCATTTTATTTGATTTTCTCCTTTTCAGCCTGATCTTCATTTCGTAAGCAATAATATACATTGCCGGCACAAATAACAAGGTGAGAAAAGTAGCGAAACTGAGTCCGAAAATAATGGTCCAGGAAAGCGGGCCCCAGAACATTACATTATCACCGCCAATGTGTATCTGCGGATTAAGCTCGGTAAACATAGTTACAAAGTTGAGGTTGAATCCTACAGCCAAAGGAACAAGTCCCAGTATAGTAGCCGTTGCTGTAAGGATTACAGGTGTTATACGTGTTAATCCGGCCTGAACAATGGCTTCACGGGTTTTCATCCCACGCTCTTTGAGGGTGTCGATAAACTCGACAATCAATATTCCGTTTCGCACCACTATACCTCCCAGCGCAACAATTCCCAAACCGGTCATAATAATTGAGATTGACATATTGAAAATTACAATTCCCAACAGAACCCCGATAACGCTGAAAATAACTTCACTCAGGATAATAAGTGTTTTACTCATAGAGTTAAACTGCGTGATAAGGATAAAGAATATCAGGCCTATGGCAATAAGCATAGCCTTGCCAAGAAATGCTGAAGTTTCAGCCTGGTCTTCCTGTTCACCGGTAAGTTTTATCTGAACCCCATCATGAACCGGGTAGTCAGCAGCCAGTTTGTTAATCTGGGCTACAATTTCATTCGCAGTATAACCGGTCATAACGCCGCTCGAAAGAGTAATGATCCTTTTCAGGTTCTGACGTTTAATACCGCCATAGGAATCTACATAATCTATTGTTGCGATGGACGATAACGGGATTTGTCGCAACAAGCCGGAATTCATATCGCGGTAAGTGATTTTCAGGTTGATAAGCTTGTTGATATTTTCGCGGGTATCCAGTGAATACCGGAGCTGAATCGGGAATTCGTCCTCATCCATTTTATACTTGGATATTTCCTGACCTAATACAGCGGTTCGGATTTCAGCGGCTATCTGGCCTGTGCTGATACCTTCATGATTAGCTCTTTCACGATCGATGTTGATGGCAATTTCAGGTTTGTTTTCCTGGAAATCGCTTTTCAGATCTTCGACACCCGGAATCTGAATGGAATCGAGGTAGTTTTTGAAAGCACCTGCATCAGCAATCAGTTCAGGAAGATTTTCCCCTGTGATTTCAATATTAACCGGTTTACCTGTCGGAGGTCCTGAACGGTTTTTATCGGTCGAGATTTCGGTACCGGGAATACCTTTCACTTCCTTGCGTATCATATCGAGATATTCTGTTGTGTTTCTCCCGATACGGTTTTTATACTCCACAAAGTTAACGGTAACCTTGCCTTTTTCAGAGGCAAGATTTCGGCTGAAGTCCATATCATCACCAGCTCCAAGTGCAATATTGGTTATTACCGATTCAACATCCGGATTGTTTTTACCAAGGACGTTTATTACCCGTTGTTCCACAATTTTAGTAACCGAATCGGTAATTTTCTGATCAGTTCCAATGGGCATTTGTACCCTTACATTAATAGCATTAGGCATGTTATCAGGGAAAAACAATACTTTAGGATTGCGTATTCCAGTGGCTACAAAAGTCAAAACAAGCAAAGTAACAACACCCACCAGTAAGTACCATGGATTTCGCCCTTTTAAGAAAATCCGAAGTTGCCTTTCGTATATCCGCATAAACCATGGCCATGCGGTTTCCTGCCACCATTTGATATAAGGTTTTAATAAAGTGTGGAAGATCACCACCAAAATAGCTACAAACACCATGAAATTAGCGATACCAAAAGCAGTTTCACTATGATTAGAAGCATAAAACGCATAACTGATCAGGGCTAAAACAACTGCAGTTCCGGCTTCGATAAACATACGCTTTCTGAATTTCTTTTTATCCGGTGCATCAAATTCGTGTTTCATAAACGAAACAGCAAATACGGGATTGATGATGTAAGCCACAAAAAGAGATGCGAACAAGGTAATAATAAGCGTTACAGGGATGTAAAACATAAACTTCCCGACAATTCCCGGCCAGAAAGCCAGCGGGAAAAATGGTGCCAATGTGGTAAGCGTCCCCGACAAAATGGGTAAAAACACCTCCCCTGCCGCTTGTTTTGCCGCAAGTATAATATTGGGTTGCTTCTGATGCGTACGGTGAATATTTTCAATTACCACAATGGCATCGTCAACCACTATCCCAAGTGCAAAAATCAACCCGAACATAACGATCATGTTCATAGTGAAACCAAGCGCAGGCATGATCATAAAGGCGATGGCCATTGAAAGCGGAACCGCAAGTCCGACAAAGAATGCATTGGTTATCCCCATGAAGAACATCAAAACAAGGGTTACCAGAATCATACCGATAATGATAGTATTGTTAAGTTCTTCGAGTGTGTTACGTGTGTACCGCGACTGTTCGCCGGAAAGAGTTACGGTGAGATCCTTGGGAAATTCTTTAGTTACAAGATCTTCATTCAGGATTTTCTTGATGTTGTCAGAAGCTTCGAGCAGGTTTTTACCACTTTTCTTCACAACGTTAAGGGTAATTACATTTTGTCCGTTCAGGCGCGAAAAGCTTTCCTGTTCCTTAAAAGTATCTTTTATTTCAGCAACATCTTTCAGGTAAACCGTTGCGCCGCTGGCCGATTTAATAAGGATGTTACCCATTACTTCGAGGTTTGTAAACTGACCCTGAACGCGTATGGATCGCTTCATCCCGAAGGTGCTTATATTTCCCGCTGAAACAGTAACGTTTTCAGCAGCAACGGCACGTTGAATATCGGTTAAGGTTACACTCGAAGCCTGGGCTTTGTATATATCCACGTTGATCTGAATTTCGCGCTCCAGGGCACCTACAATATCAACACGGGTGATTTCGTTAAGCGATTCAATGCGGTCCTGGGCAATTTCGGCATATTTTTTCAGCTGATCCAGATCATAATTACCTGAAACCTGAATATACATGATAGGGATTTCCGAGAAATCGATGTCGTTAACAAGTGGTTCCGTTGGAAGGTTGTTTGGAAGGTCGGATTTGCTCTTGTCAACAGCATCTTTTACCCTTTGCTTGGCTTCGGGAACGGCAACATCGGTATTAAACTCTATAGCTATTGAGGATACATCCTGCAAGGAGTTGCTGGTGATTTTCTTTACACCGTTTATGCCTTTCAACTGTTTTTCGATAGGACGGGTAACCAGGTTTTCCATATCCTCGGGAGATGTGCCAGGATAGGGTGTGTTTACTAAAATTGTAGGGATTACAATTTCGGGAAACTGTTCCTTTGGAATGCTGTTATAACTGCTTATACCAAGCAATGAGATGAAAACAGCCAGTACATAAATACTGGTTTTGTTATCAATAGCCCAGCTGGTAGCAAAAAACTCTTTGAAATTATTTTTCATATATTTTGTCTATATTTTTGGGACAGGGGAAATCACCCATTTTGTATTAGTTGGCCTGAATAAGTTCACCATCGATCAGGCTGTTAAAACCGGTAGTTATAATTTTATCACCAGCAGTTACCCCGCTTGTAATTTCCGCTAATCCGTTGTAAGTGCTTCCAACTGTAACAGGCAGCCTGCGGGCAAGCAGTTTGCCGTTTTCTTCTTTGGCAACATAAATATACTTTCCTGACTGGGAATCGCGGATAAGTGTAATAGGAACTGTAAAAGCGGAAGCATTGCGATAATCGTTTATTTTAACAACGGCCATCATGTTAGCGCGGTATTCAACTTTGCTTGGTCCAAGGCGAACTTCGCTCTGAAAGGTACGGTTAACCGGGTTAATATATTTGCTTGAAAAGCGTATTTGTGAGGCAATTTCGGCATTAAAATCGGGGAAGAAGACTATAACTTTATCCCCAACTTTTACTTTTGGAGCGTAGGCTTCGGCTATTTCGGCAACTACTTTCACATTTGAAAAGTTAACCACGCGTATAGCAGGCTGTCCGGGAGATGCCATCTGTCCGACTTTCAGGTTCACTTCTTCAACACTTCCGTTGATTGGAGATTTGATACGCGTCATTTCAACCTGTTCATTCAGGGTAGAAAGTGCTTTTTCGAGGTTCTCCCTGTTGTTTTTTGCTGTAAGGTACTGAACTTCGCTGCCTATTTGCTGATCCCACAGAGCTTTTTGCTTTGTGAATAAATTAGTTGCAAAATCGAGTTGTTGTTTAGTACTGGCAATTTGCTGCTGGGTAACTGAATTGTCAATTTGTGCCAGCACCTGCCCTTTACGAACAGGATCGCCTTCTTTAACATATACGGCAGTAATCGAGCCAGCCATCTGGGCCGAAACTGCGATATTATCTTCACCATCCACTTTCCCCTGGACTTCCAGATAATGGTTGAATTCGGCAGGCTTAGCTTCGGTAATTGAAACAGGAGTTACTTTACTCGTTTTATCCGTAGTATCGCTAAGCTGTAATTCAGTTTCGAGTGCCTTAATCTTTATAGTTAATTCATCATGTTGCTTTTTAAGTTTAGCAAGTTCCGATTTTTTATCAGCGGGTTTGCAGGCAACTGCCATTGCAACCAGCAAAAGGAAAATAATAGATTTGTTCATTGTTTTCATTGTATATCTGTTTTATGTTTTGGTTACAGGTTGTTGTTTAATTTGTCGAGTTTGGTTTTGGCCGAAATCAGTGACAGGATTGAATTGTACATATTGCTTTGTGCCGTCAGATACTGATTTAAGTTATCGGTAATTTCCCGGCTGGTTGCCAGTCCTTCGTTGAATTTAACAAGTGTTTTATCATAAATACGCTTGGTGAGTTCAATATTCCGTTTGTCATTTACATATTTCTCGAAAGCTGCGGTAAGGTCATTCCTTGCATTTACATATTGCAACTGCAAACCATTGGCAACATTTTCTTTTGTATTTACAATTTTCTGCAATTCGAGCTGACGTTGCTGTACTTTAACATTTCGTGACCCACTGGATAATATTGGGATATTCATCGAAATCGAAAAAACATCTTTTGGATTAAAATTAAATGCTGGTTGATTCACCATTTCCTGATGCCTGTATACAGCTGCCAGGTTAGGCAGATAAGTACTCTTCTCTCTCTTCAGATTGAGTTGGCCGATAGTTTCGGATGTATTCAGTATCTGATAGTCAAGGTTGTTGTTAATATTAAACTGGGTGGCAATCAGTGGTTCGAGCTTATCTGTTTTAGCGATACTTTCCAGGTTATCTGTAAGTACAATTTTATCAGCAAACGGCATCCCAAGTTGAAATTTAAGAAGGTCGTAAGTAGCGTCAAGCTGGCGACTCATTGAACTTACAGCATTTTTAAGAGTAAGGCTTACAAGTTCAATCTGATCAACATCAGTGTTTTCGATAAGTCCTTGCTGAAACATTTGCTGCATGTCAGAGAGTGTCTTGTTCGTATTCGCCTGCGACTTTTTTAAAACATCCAGAGTTTGCTCGAATACTAATGCCATCGCATACGAGTTGGCAACAGACTCTTTCAGATCGATTTCAGCTTTTTGTTTATTCTGATCCGTCATTTGATAATATACCTTTGTGGCCTGCAAGCCGACAATATATTCACCACTGAATAATAACTGAGAAACAGTGATATCAAGTGTAGTATTGTTTTTAACACCCAGGGGAATAGGCGCACCAGGAGTATAACCCATAAAAACACTTTTATTAATAATATCATCAGATGTAATTGGCACCCCTGCAGGCAGATCAGTTGCAAGGAAAGTACTTCCGCCAAGGCTTAATTCCGGAACCTTGAAAAGATGCTGGTAATTTGCCTGTGCATTAACCTGAGGCAAACCAATTGCAGTAGTCTCCCAGATTTTCTTTTTGGCTATTTCTCTATCAAGGACTGAATTCCTTGTTGATGCATTATTTTTAATGGCATAGTCCTGAGCCTGTTTCAGGCTGAATGAACTTGGCGTAGCCTTGTTATCCTGTGCCAAAGCAGACATCTGCAAAGCAAACAACAGGAATGCCGCTAACGTAGTAGTAATGATTGGTAATTTCATAGATCAGATATTGTTGTTTAACATTTTTGTTTGTTTCTCATAATAGGCAAGTCCTTCGGCATTGGCAATTCCCCGAATATGGTTGTCGAACATCACCTGGAATACTTTCTCAAATCCGAAGTTTACCGATGACAGGAATTCGGGATCATGCACATCCACGAGTTTCTGAATATAAAGCCTGGCTACCAGGTCAACATCCATATCATTGCGGTAGATCCCTTCTGCAATTCCCTGGATAAAATTCTGTTTTACCTGTTCGAAAACATGATCCCGTTTCCGGATAATGAACTCACGGTAAATGGCAGGATAATATTTTTGCAACTCATACGCATTAATCGGGTTCATATCTTTCAACTGTATGCTCACATTCTTACTAACAGCTAAAAGGATATCGATGGCATTCATATTCATTGTGTCTTCACCTATGCAAGGAATTCTTTCCTTTTCATGCATGTGCGCGAGTACCTTTTCGACCAAATCAGTTTTATTGGCAAAATACTGGTAGATAGTCTTTTTCGACATTCCCAATTCTTTGGAGATGTCGTCCATTGATACACTTCGTATTCCGTTTTTTTTGAACAGCCGTAAGCTTTCAGTTAATATACGGTCAACTTTTTCGTCCATTATTTTTTATTTAAGAGCGGCAAATGTACAACAATCAGAAACACAGGAAACAAAACGATTTAAAATTGTTTCCTTCGTTTTAATATTAATTAACGTTTCCACACTTAATTTGTTCGGTAAAATTCAAAACAAATTAAATTTCAGACAAACTAAAAACGGTGAATGCGGGGTTTAGGACGGTGAATGGATGCACTGAGAGGTGGAAGAGAAGGTGTGATGTTGGATGTGCGATGTTGGATGTGCGATGTTGGAATAATGAAAATGAGATGTAACGTTTAAGAAGTCAAAATGCAAAGGTCAAAACGCAAAAGTCAAAGTGGATTCAAATGCTCGTCATCCTTAAGCCCCCACGGGGTTTGGGGTAACTTGTCAACTCAAAATAAAAAGTCAAAATGCAAAATGCAAAGGTCAAAACGCAAAAGTCAAAGTGGATTCAAATGCTCGTCATCCTTAAGCCCCCACGGGGTTTGGGGGAACTTGTCAACTAAAAATGTAAAGGACAATCACAGGGTTGTTCTGTCAGCTTTTTTACATCCAACATCGCACATCGCACATCCAACTTCAGATCTTCCTTTTCCTGAACGAAGTATAAATAGTCAATAATCCGGAAAGCGCTGCCACCAGCAGGAAAAAGAGACCGATATAATCGCCGTGTTCAACATAGAATGTAATTTTATCGTTGGCGTTGATCTTTTGACGGATAACTGCCGGCACCCAATAAGCAGTTCGTTGTGTAATATCACCGCGCTGATTGATAAAGCAGGAAATCCCTGTATTGGCTGACCGGGCAATGCTTCGCCGCGTTTCAATTGCCCTGATAACCGAAAAAAGCATGTGCTGCCTGTGTCCTGGCGTATTTCCCCACCATCCGTCATTAGTAATTACAAATATTACATTGGCGCCATTGGTAATAAACCGGTTCATAAATTCACCGTAAACCGATTCGTAACAAATACATGGAGCTACTTTAAGGTTACTGCTCACATCAAAAGGCGTTTGATCCGGATTTACACCCAGGCTGCCAGTTGTCCCTCCCAGATCAATGGCAAACTTTTTTAGAAATGGCAATACATCCAGGTATGGCATAAGTTCAACACCCGGAGTTAGTTTTGATTTGTGGTATTTCTGTAAAGTGCTGTCATGCGCAACATACAAAGCGGTATTATATGAATCATAATACCTGTTTGTATCGCTGAATTGTCGTGCCGAAGGGCTTAATGGTTCACCTGGCAGAAATATTTTCCGGGAAGAAATGCCCGTAATCACGTTCATTCGCGCATAAGTTCGGTTAAACTTCCTGATCCTGGCGATGCTTGGCGATGACTCAATCCGGTCTTCAAAAATATATTCCTGTATGGCACTTTCGGGAAATACCGCGAAATCAGTAAGGCTATCCGCTTTTTCGGCAGCCATGGATAACATACGTTCAGTAACCACCATGGGATCAAGCTCAAACTGCTCATTATACGGATCGATATTGGGTTGTACAACAACAACATCCACCGGGTTTATTTTTTCGGTATAACGGTTGTACATCACAACTGAAATTATCATGGGAACAATAATAAATAGAAGTGTTGCAGCCAATCGCATTCCGATTTTCAGGCTATATATTTTATGACTTAAACGATCGCGGACAAAAAAGAAAAGCAAAACGTTAACCAGTAAAATCCAAAGTGAACCGCCAAAAACACCGGTATATTCATACCATTGGATAAGTTTTGGATAAGCGCCAAATCCATGACCCAGGTTAAGCCACGGAAAGTTCAGATCCCAACGCAGGTGAATGTATTCGGCAGTAAGTATATACGCGATAAGGGCAGTATAAGCTGCTGAAACTCCCGACAAGCGGCGATGGGTGATATGAAACAGGAAAAATGCGCCCCCAACCAGCGATGTGTTTACCAGTACAGTTGCGACAATACCAATGGGGGTTGAGATATAAACCCACCAGGTTGTAAGCAAAACCCATACAGAAATGGATAGCAGAATATAAGGAATTATTCCTGAAGCGTGGTTATTCTCCCGGTTTTTCCATTGTTCATATTCCACAACTAAAAGTGGCACAAAACCAAAAAATAATAAAAACGGAAATCCGCGTTCGGGCCAGCCGGCGGTGAGTAATAATCCAGAAAGTAAGGCAAGAAGGATTTTATGTAAACGCTTCATATTAAAAAGATAGGAATGCAAAGGTAGTAATTTGATAATTCGGTTTCCGTTTTAGCTTGTCAACCAACAAAGAAGGTTCCTTTAATCTAATAAAAATGATATCATTCAAAACGAAAAGTTACTGATTGTAAAGCCATCACGAATATGATATAACTGTTTTGCCAGAGAACAAATCAAAAAAAAGTAGTTCCCAGTCTGGTAACCACCTTAATCAAACAAAACAATCCATAATTAATTTACGACAGCCCTATCGTCTCCCCTTCCGAGCTTTGCCATTCATAATTATACAGCCCGTCCAGCAGACGCTTCTGCTTGGCTTCAGGCGAAAGGATTTCGTATTTCCGTTTCTCTTCTTCTATTTTCTTGCGTTTCTCCTCTTCAACGCGATGTATTTCAGCAAGGTATGTATCCTCCATTCGCTTTTTAAGATAATCGCGGGTTACTGAAGGGAAGAGTTCAAGCAAGAGTTCTTCTTTTTCATTCAAGGCAAGTTTTACCCCACCATATTCCTCGAAAACAGGGTTATCCTGCTTTTTATAAAAACGGGTATCGTAAGGAGTCTCCTCTTTAACACCAGCCAGTTTAAACCTGAAGTCAGGATCAACAGGAACAGGAGTATGTCCGTAAACACCTTTAACCAGGTTAACAAACTGAATGGATTTGGTTGTATATAAGGGCACACCGTTTAATTCGTCGAGGGCGCAGTTCACAGCCTGCACACCCACAATCTGGCTGGTTGGAGTTACCAGGGGCGGACAACCCGAGGCCAACCGGACCAAAGGAATAAGTTCGAGCGCGCGTGGTAAAAGCTTCTCCATTTTCAGGGCTTTAAGCTGAGCCAGCATATTGGAATACATTCCGCCTGGGATTTCAGCCTGGCAGATTTTGTCATCCGGTTCCGGAAATCCGAACCAGCTTTCGATGCGATGGCATACTTCGAGCAGATAGTCTTCTTTATCGGCTTTAGCGTAGGCAATAGCCAGCTCAAACATCTGGTCGATATCTTTGGGCAACTTATCAGTCAGAATATTGAATTCACGAGGTGCTTTGTAACTGTCAAACTCTTTTAATTCAGTGCGGATGGCACGCAACTCCTTATCAAGCCCAACAACTGCGTTAATATTAACGCCGGTCGAAACATTCATACGGTCGCAGAAAAGCTGTATAATTTCGAAAGCAGGAGCTGCTGTACCGCCGGCAAAACTCATCAAGGCTGTATCAATAATATCTACACCATTCACAATGGCCATCAGTGTGGAAGCAAGTCCATATCCGGGAGTGCAATGCGTATGGAAATCAATTGGAACCGACGTATTTTGTTTGATCATGCGTATTAACATTCCGGCCCGGAAAGGAGTAATCAGTCCAGCCATGTCCTTCAGAGTAATAATATCGGCGCCCATTACCTGGAGTTCAATTGCTTTTTTCAGAAAATACTCTTTGGTAAATATTTTTGTTGGCAGAACTTTAGCATGAAGAAGCGCCTTAACCTTCTCGCGGGTCGAGTATTTCGGATCAACGGTATAAACAATTGTACAATCAGCTATACCGCCATTTTCTTTTATGAACTTTACAGTTGAACGGATATTATCCAGGTCATTCAATGCATCAAAAACCCGCATAATCGAAATACCTGACTGAATGGCATTCCGGTTAAACCCGCTGATCACTTCATCCGGATATGGATTGTATCCAAAGAGATTGCGTCCACGTGACAAAGCTGTCAAGAGAGTAGATTCGCCCATGTAATCCTTAATACTTTCGAGCCTGTGCCATGGATTTTCATTCAGGTAGCGCATGATTGAATCGGGAACCGCCCCACCCCATACTTCCAGGGCATAAAATCCAGCATCTTTAAAACCGGGTAAAGTACGTTCAACCTGCTTTTGAGTCATACGTGTAGCAAAAAGCGATTGCTGCCCATCGCGGAGGGTAACATCACGTATCAGAAGTTGATTTTTCATTTTTCAGATCTGTTTTTGAATAAAATAATTGCAATAAAATAAATGTATTCACTTTAAATACAAGTCGTTAAAGCAATTAGTGTTATTCTATTAACAATGAATTCTGTTATTTGAATAACAATGCAAAATTACAGATTAACACATACGGCATAACAAAATATAAAAATAAATATTGGGTGGGAAGTCGGAAGTCGGATGTTGGATGTCGGGAGCTAGAAGAAGGGAGTAGGGAGTAAGAGAGTAAGGAGTAGAGAGCAGGGATATGAATGAATCGGCCCCTTCCTTCGAAGGGTGAAGTCAAAATATCGAAATTTAAAATGATATTTTTGCCCAACTGTTTGTCAAACAACTCACTTCTCATTACTCACTACTTCCAACTTGGGTCTCCATACATCCGACTTCCAACATCCGACATCCGACATCCAACTTCCAACTTCCGACTTCCGACTTCCGGCATTAAAATTCAGACTAAAAAAGCATACAATCCCGCCATTTTAAGTAATTTCGCAACAGATTCTAACCTTTAAAACAACAAACTATGTTAAAACGAATCATTCCATTTATGGTATCACTGGTACTATTTGCAGCTTTTACGAGCGGTTGCAAACAAAAGTCCGGGGATAAAAATTCAGAAAACGACACAACCGCCACGAGCGAAATGCAGAAAAAAGTAAACGAATACGCCGTGGTTAAGCTTACCACCGATCTGAGCAAATTCACCGATAAAGAAAAGCAGATGATCCCCATCCTGCTTGAAGCAGCTCAGATTATGGATGATATTTTCTGGGAGCAAACCTGGGGCAATAAAAGTGCTTTACTCGACACCATCAAAGATCCGTTTGTAAAACAGTTTGCGGCTATAAACTATGGCCCATGGGACAGGCTGGATGAAAACAAGGCATTTATAGCCGGTATCGGTGAAAAACCTAAAGGCGCAAATTTTTACCCAACCGATATGACTAAGGAAGAATTTGAAAAATGGAATGATGCCAATAAAACAAGCCAGTATACGGTTGTGGTTCGTAATGAGGATAAAAGTCTGAAAAGCGTTTGGTTTCATGAAGCATATGCCGAAAAAACTAAAAAAGCAGCTGATTTGTTGTTTCAGGCTGCCGCTCTGGCTGAAGATGCCGGTTTAAAAAAATACCTGACACTGCGTTCGAAAGCACTGCTGACCGACGATTATTTTGCCAGCGATATGGCCTGGATGGATATGAAAACCAATACCCTGGATTTTGTTGTCGGGCCAATCGAAAACTATGAAGATGAACTGTTCGGATACAAAGCCGCGCATGAAGCTGCACTACTGGTAAAAGACAAGGAATGGAGCGCCAGGCTCGAGAAATTTGCAGCCATGCTCCCCGAACTTCAAAAAGAACTGCCCTGCGATCCTAAATACAAAAAAGAGGTCCCGGGAACAGATTCCGACCTGAATGCGTATGATATCTTATTTTATGCCGGCCATACCAACAGCGGAGGAAAAACGATTGCTATCAACCTTCCAAACGATGAAAAAGTGCAGTTAGCTAAGGGCAGCCGCCGTTTACAGCTAAAAAATGCCATGCAGGCAAAATTCGATAAGATTCTGAAACCTATCGCCGAAGTGCTTATCGATCCGACTCAGCGCAAGAATGTTAAATTTGATGCATTCTTTGGAAATGTGATGTTTCATGAGGTTGCTCACGGCCTGGGAATCAAAAACACCATAACAGGCAAAGGGAATCTCCGCCAGGCTCTTAAAGAACAATACTCTGGCTGGGAAGAAGCAAAAGCCGATGTTGTTGGTTTGTGGATGGTAGCCTGGCTGGTTGATAAAGGCGAACTTACCGGTATTACTGTTGAAGATGCGTATGTTACTTATATGGCAGGACTTATACGTTCGGTACGTTTTGGCGCTGCCGAAGCCCATGGAAAAGCCAATATGATGTGTTTCAATTTCTTTGAAGACAAAAAAGCATTTTCGCGTAATACTGACGGCACTTTCAAAGTTAATATTGAAAAAACGCGTCAGGCTATTAACGAATGGAGCGCATTTATACTCAGCGTTGAAGGGGAAGGCGATTATGATAAGGCTGTAAATTATATGAAAGAAAATGGCAAGGTTCGCCCGGAACTTCAGGAAGGGCTTGATTTATTAAAATCGGCCAATATCCCGAAAGATGTAGTATTTGATCAGGGAAAAGTGGCGCTGGGACTATAGGGGACCGGAGAGATTGAGCGATTGGAGGGATCGGGCGAGGGGCGACAAAAAGAAAAATCAGGTAGTGGGTAGTGAATAACAGAATTAAAGCTCAATGGGACAGTGTCCGGTTGAGCTTTTTCTTTTTGAATTTCAAATACTTAGAATATAAATCTCGGAATATGATATACTTGTCAGGTCAGGAACTGCTTTTGCAAAGACAATTAAGTGAAATGTAAGCTTAAACCCAGATTCCGCAATAGAAATATTTAGTACCTTCATGCCAAGAAATCCTAATGCGTAGCAATAGAGAAAACTAGCCTATGGAATTTGATATAGCCTATACCAGCAAAGCGATAACGCCTTGGGGCGGAATGGTTTT
>CAIRMR010000076.1 GCA_903879715.1 uncultured Bacteroidales bacterium | reverse complement strand
TCGAACTTACATAGATTTAACAGAAAAACAGCCATCATTATTTTAACAAACCGCCGTATGCCGAACGGCACGTACGGTGGTGTGAGAGGTCGGAAAATAAAATAGGAGGAAAACTATTTTATTTTCCTCCTACTCGATTGAAAATAAATTTTTCCCCTCCAATAGGATTTAAACATCAGGTTGAAAAGTCATTAAATAAAAGCTAACGTGCTTTTATAAGTGGCAGACATGCTAAATATTAAATATTTAACATACTTTTGCTATGAAAATATATATGCCATAAAATTGGTTTGTTTTCTGATTATGAGCATTTTGAGTTTACATACATTTTAAGAGTTTTCGTGTGCCTTTATTTAGTCATTTATTAATTCCTTTTATCGTAGCCATTTTTTTGGCAATAACCATGGGAGGGAGCGGTACCGGTCCGGCTTTTTCAGCAGCTTATGGTGCCAATGTCATTCGTAAAAGCTTGATTCCAGGCGTTTTTGGCATTATGGTTTTTCTTGGAGCTATTTTAGCTGGAAAACAAACTGCTTCAACCATTGGGAAAGATCTGATTAATCCTGACGTAATGACTTTTTCAGTTGTATCCATTATTCTTTTTTCAGTAGCTATCTCATTACTGATTGCCAATCTATTTGGAATCCCTCAATCAACCAGTCAATCCACCGTTCTTGCCGTTTTTGCAGCAGGTTTATATTTTCATGAAGTTAATACAAGGAAAATTTTCCTTGAAGTAATTCCAGCCTGGCTCATTCTGCCAGTAATTGCATATTACCTTAGTCTTTTCTTTGGACGGTTCATTTATAGGCCCATGCGCAGAAGAGGGCTTACAATGTCACGTTCAACAAATGTGAACAGGAAACATTTTATTAATGGTTTGATATTATTTATGTCGATGTATGTTGCATTTTCTATTGGAGCTAATAACGTGGCAAATGCGGCAGGTCCGATTGCAACTATGACTGCTAACGAACTCAATATCAGCGGCGATAAAAACTTTATACTGATCATGATATTGGCTACACTTATGGTGGCACCAAGTTTTGCCATTGGCAGTTCAATTTTTGGAACCAAAATTCTGAATAACACTGGAAAAGAAATTGTATTGTTCGGAAAGTTTGAAGCAGGAATTATAGCGTTTGTTTCCGCAAGTCTTCTGTTGTTAGCTTCAGTAACCAAAGGAATTCCAACCTCTTTGGTTCAGTTAAATGTGGCAGCAATCCTGGGTATAGGGGTTGCCAAACTGGGTACAAAGAACATTTTCAAAAAAACTGAGGTCAAAAAGTTCTTTGTAATGTGGGTAGTTGCGCCCACCATTTCATTTTCATTATGTCTGCTGTTATTATTTTTTGCAGATAATCTTGGCTTTTTATAAGCTCAGGACCTAATTAGGCATTCTTTAACTGTATCATACAAATTTCTTTTTATGAATAATCAGGATATCATTCACAAGACGATTGATTTTGTAAAAGTCTCTTTATCTGAAGCAGAAGGAGGACATGATTGGTGGCATATTTACAGGGTTTGGAAAACTGCCAAACATATCGCTCAGAACGAAGATGTTGATATGTTTGTTGTTGAACTTGGTGCCCTGTTACATGATATTGCTGATTCAAAATTCCATGATGGCGATGAAGAAATCGGGCCAAGGAAAGCAATGTCGTTTTTAGAATCCTTGCATGTTGAAAATGAAGTTATTGATCATGTTGTGAATATTATTGACAATATTTCATTTAAAGGGGGAAAACTTGCTCAAAAATTCAAATCTCCTGAACTTGATGTAATCCAGGATGCCGACCGGCTGGATGCTCTCGGAGCTATCGGTATAGCAAGGACTTTTAACTATGGCGGATTTAAAGGACGCACTATTTATAATCCTGAAATCAAACCAAACCTGAATCTTACCAAGGAAGAATATAAAAACAGTGACGCTCCGACATTAAATCACTTTTACGAAAAACTACTGCTGCTGAAAGCTCTTATGAATACTGATACGGGAAGAAAAATGGCTGAAGAAAGGCATGATTTTATGGTCTCTTACCTTGATCAGTTTTATAAAGAATGGGAAGGGGAGAAGTGAGGGGAAAAAGTTAATAGTGAAATAGAAAATAGGAAATAGTGCTTTCCCTTTATGATTTTAGATTTTAAAGAAAAAAAAGACGCCTCGAATGAAAGCGTCTTTTTTCAAAATATGGCTTCAAAATTATTCAGTCAATTGTAATGGAGCAGAACCTTCTTCAAGAGTTGGTAATACCTCAGGTTTCTCAACTACAATCTTCATATCCTTTATATCCGGATCAAAATCAATATTGATGATATCACCGGCAACAAGTTTGGTAAGGATAATTTCCTCGGCAAGCATATCTTCCACATATTTCTGAATAGCCCTCTTAAGCGGACGTGCGCCAAATTGTTCATCCCAGCCTTTCTCAAGAATATAATCCTTGGCTCTTTCAGTGATGCGCGGTTCGTAACCCATGGTACGTATACGGCCAAAAAGATGTGCCAGTTCTATGTCAATGATCTTGTGAATATCCTCACGCTCAAGCGAATCAAAAATAATCACATCATCAATACGATTCAGGAATTCAGGGGCAAATGATTTTTTCAACGCATTTTCAATCACACTCTGGGCAATACTGGAACTTTGCGATTGACGAGCGCTTGTACTGAAACCAACTCCTGCACCAAAATCCTTCAACTGCCTGGAACCAATATTGGAAGTCATGATCACAATTGTGTTCTTGAAATCCACTCTACGACCAAGACTATCAGTTAGTTGGCCATCATCAAGAACCTGTAAAAGGATATGGAAAATATCAGGATGTGCTTTTTCAATTTCATCCAGTAAAACGATAGAGTAGGGGCGACGACGTACTTTTTCGGTCAGCTGTCCGCCTTCTTCGTAACCAACATAGCCCGGAGGCGCTCCAACTAACCTGGATACAGCGAATTTTTCCATGTATTCACTCATATCAATCCGAATCAGTGCATCTTCAGTATCAAACAGATAGCGCGATAAAATCTTAGCTAAGTGAGTTTTTCCAACACCTGTCGGTCCAAGGAAAATAAAAGTGCCGATTGGTTTGTTAGGATCTTTTAAACCAGCACGGTTACGGCGAATTGCTTTAACCACTTTTTTAATAGCTTCTTCCTGTCCGATTACCGATCCGCCAAGTTCCTGCTCCATATTCATAAGTCGTGAACCTTCGTTTTCTGCAATCCGCTGAACAGGAACACCTGTCATCATGGCAACAACTTCAGCTACATTTTCCTCTGTAACCAGTTGGCGGTTAATTTTTGAATCTTCCTCCCAACTCTGTTTAAGTGCTTCGAGCTGAGCCTGAGCTTTACGTTCGTCATCACGGTAACGCGCTGCTTCCTCGTATTTCTGACCTTTGATAGCTTTCATCTTCTTCTGCCTGATATCTTCAATCAGGCTTTCAGTGGTGACTATCTCAACAGGAACATGCATATTCGAAATATGAACACGAGCTCCGGATTCGTCAAGGGCATCAATTGCTTTATCAGGAAGGCAACGATCCGTTAAGTATCGGTTTGTAAGAGTAACACAGGCATTTATAGCCTCTGGTGTGTATTTTACAAGATGGTGATCTTCGTACTTTTCCTTTATCTGGTTCA
This sequence comes from uncultured Bacteroidales bacterium, assembly GCA_903879715.1. Classification (GTDB taxonomy): domain Bacteria; phylum Bacteroidota; class Bacteroidia; order Bacteroidales; family UBA4417; genus UBA4417. Next base: position 14,281 of record CAIRMR010000076.1, on the reverse strand, counting down.
GAATAGTAACTGTTTCATCAGGTGATGTAGGATCAACAATAATTTTCTGGAACCTGCGCTCCAAAGCGCCATCTTTTTCGATATACTGGCGATATTCGTCAAGCGTAGTAGCACCTATGCATTGTATTTCGCCACGGGCAAGCGCTGGTTTGAACATATTGCTTGCATCCAGCGATCCGCTTGCGTTTCCGGCTCCAACTATCGTATGAATTTCGTCAATAAACAAGATGATATCACGATTTTTCTCAAGTTCGTTCAAAACGGCTTTCATCCGTTCTTCAAACTGCCCACGATATTTTGTTCCTGCAACTAACGACGCGAGGTCGAGTGTATAAACCCTTTTGTTAAATAAAGCGCGTGAAACTTTACGCTGTATGATCCGCAAAGCTAATCCTTCAGCTATCGCAGATTTACCAACTCCAGGCTCACCGATCAGTATAGGATTATTTTTCTTTCTCCGGCTTAGTATCTGGGATATTCTTTCAAGTTCTTTCTCCCGGCCAACAATAGGATCCAAACGGTTTTCCTCTGCGGCTTTTGTAAGGTCGCGACCAAAATTGTCGAGAACCGGGGTTTTCGATTTGCTGTCTGTAGTTTTTCTTAAGTTCTCAATCCCACCGCCTTCATCCGGGTCATCATCCTGTGAACTTCCGGAAAGTTCATCCTTTGCATCAGCATCCGTTTCGCCAAAGAGTCTTTCTCTTTCGCCCTGCGATGATGAGTCTTCACCTGTAATTAAATATGATTTCACTTCTTCTTTAAATAAATCGTAGTCCACATTATATTTTTTTACCGAACGGGTAACCAGGTTATCTTCATCTTTCAAAATAGCAAGCAGAAGATGTTCCGTTCCAATTAATTCACTATTGAATAACTTAGCCTCAAGATATGTAAGTTTAAGCGCGCGCTCAGCCTGTTTTACCAGGGGAAGATTATCATTCACTTTGTTATGATTAGCCGGATTAGAAATCGCTGTTTCTATTGTCCGGCGCAATTCAGCCATATCAACATTAAGATAACTCAATATACGAATAGCTAATCCTTCACCTTCCCGTATCATTCCTAAGAGCAGGTGTTCAACGCCTATATATTCATTTCCAAGCCTGATAGCCTCTTCACGACTAAAAGACAATACATCTTTAACTCTCTGTGAAAACTTTGCTTCCATTTATAAAATCGTCCTTTTCTAAAGTAAATTACTAATTATCAAAATCCTTCCAAAATTACAATATAAACGTATAAGTTTGCAAATAGTTTAATGAAATGATTAGTTTATATGCTCTTAAACATTCATTTTCAGTAAATTGATATTATGAACAGGTATATGTTAAAAACAGGAGTAAAAAAGAGTTGAAACCGCTTTTTTATATTAAAAAAAATTGTACTTTCGTAGAGATATTGACGATAACTTAAGTCGTTATAAATGAAGGGATTAATAAATGGATAACATTCAGGACGGGGAAAGAATTATACCTGTTAATATAGAAACACAAATGAAGGGTGCCTACATCGATTATGCGATGTCGGTCATAGTATCTCGTGCGCTTCCCGATGTACGTGACGGATTAAAACCTGTTCATAGAAGAGTTTTGTACGGAATGCTTGATTTGGGAGTACTTTCAAACCGTTCGTACAAGAAATCAGCCCGTATTGTCGGAGAAGTTTTAGGTAAATATCACCCACATGGGGATACTTCAGTTTACGATGCAATGGTGCGTATGGCCCAGGATTGGTCTTTGCGTTATCCGCTCGTTGACGGACAAGGTAACTTTGGATCTATTGATGGTGACAGCCCGGCTGCTATGCGTTATACTGAAGTACGTTTACGCAAATTAGCTGAAGAATTGCTGGCTGATATTGATAAAGATACAGTTGATTTTAAACTGAATTTTGACGATACACTTGAAGAACCAACAGTTCTGCCTGCCAAAATTCCAAACCTGTTAATTAACGGGACATCAGGTATTGCTGTAGGTATGGCAACCAATATACCGCCTCATAACCTTACCGAAATTATTAATGGCTGTATAGCTTATATCGACGATAAGGAAATCACAGTAGAAGGCCTGATGAAATTCATCAAAGCGCCGGATTTCCCAACCGGTGGTATTATTTATGGTTACGAAGGTGTGCGCGATGCTTATGAAACTGGCCGTGGCCGTTTGGTAATGCGTGGTGAATCCACTTTTGAAACTGACGAAAAAGGTCGTGAGGCAATTGTCTTTACTTCCATACCTTACCAGGTGAACAAGGCTGAAATGATCAAGAAAACAGCTGATCTGGTTAACGAGAAAAAGATTGAAGGCATTCACGATATACGCGACGAAAGCGATCGTAACGGGCTTCGTATTGTTTATGAACTCAAAAAAGACGCAGTTTCGAATGTTGTGTTAAATAAGCTCTATCAATACACGGCTTTGCAAACTTCATTCAGTACTAATGCTATTGCTTTGGTCAAAGGACGTCCTTACCAGTTAAACCTTAAACAACTGATTGGTCATTTTATTGATCACCGTCACGAAGTAATTCTGAGGCGTACCCGTTTTGAACTTTCTGAAGCGCAGAAACGTGCTCATATTCTTGAAGGACTGCTTATTGCTCTTGATAATATTGATGAAGTTATTGCGCTTATCAGGGCAGCTGCTTCTCCAGATGAAGCAAGAGCTAAATTGATTGAACGTTTTTCATTTAGCGACCTACAGGCAAAAGCTATCCTGGACATGCGCTTACAACGCCTTACTGGTCTTGAACGCGAAAAACTAAAGGCAGAATATGATGAATTGATGAAAATCATTGCATATTACCTGAGTGTACTTGCTGATGAAGCGCTTCAATTTGAAATAATCAAGAACGAATTAATTGAAATCAGAGAAAAATACGGCGACGAACGTAAAACCCGTATTGAGCTGAATTCAAAAGATTTCAGAATAGAAGATACTATTGCCGACGAAGCAGTTGTAATCACTATTTCCCACATGGGTTATATGAAACGCACTCCGCTTTCAGAATATCGCCGTCAGAGCAGGGGAGGACGAGGTGCTAGAGGTTCTGATATTCGCGACGAGGATTTCCTAGAGCACTTGTATATTGCAACCGCTCATAATTATATGCTCTTCTTTACTGAAAAAGGTAAAGTGTTCTGGCTCAGGGTTTATGAAATTCCTGAAGGTGGAAAAACCTCAAAAGGCAGGGCAATACAGAATATGCTGAATATTGAGTCCGATGATAAAGTAAGAGCGATCATTAATCTGAAAGACCTGAAGGATGAAGAATATGTAAATAATAATTTCATTATTCTTTGTACCAAGAGAGGTACTATCAAGAAAACCTCGCTTGAAGCATATTCACGTCCACGACTCAATGGTATCAACGCAATCAATATCAATGAAGGTGATCAGCTGCTTGAAGCAAGATTAACTAATGGTACCAGTGAAGTGTTGATGGCATTGCGCAGTGGCAGAGCTATCCGTTTCAACGAATCTACTGTTCGTCCAATGGGCCGCACAGCCACAGGAGTAAGAGGTATTACGCTGGGAGGGAAGAACGACGAAGTAATTGGCATGATTTGTGTAAATAGTCCAGAAGAATCTATTCTGGTTGTTTCGGAGAAAGGTTATGGCAAGCGTTCGGATCTTGAAGATTACAGGGTTACAAACAGGGGAGGAAAAGGTGTTAAAACCATCAATGTTACTGAAAAAACAGGCAGCCTGATTGCTATTAAAAATGTAATCGACACTGATGACTTGATGATTATCAATCTTTCAGGAATTCTTATCCGTATGGGTGTAAGCGATCTGAGAGTGATGGGAAGGGCTACACAAGGAGTAAGGCTCATAAACCTGAGAGAAGACGATGGAATTGCAGCCGTAGCTAAGGTAGAATGTGAATTAGAGGATGAAGAAATGGAAGATGCAGAACTTTTAGAAGGAACTGAAACTTCAGAATTTGACGATAATTCAGATTCTTCTGAAGAAACTGAAACTCCAGAATCTAATACAGAAGTATAAATAATTGAATATAAAACAATTAACACAAATAACTAAAGCAAATACAAATTTAAAAAGTTAAGGAAATGAAAAGAAATCTTATTTTATTTACCCTAATTATGCTGGTAAGTGTAGCTTTTGCTCAACTGAAAAAAGACCGTACAGCAGCATACAACGCCTGGCAAAAACCTGATTTGGTAAAAGCCAAAGAAGCTATTGATAAAGCTATTGCTTATCCGGAAGCAGCTACAGATGCCAAAGTATGGTATTACAGAGGTTGTATATACTTAGATATTCAGATATCGCCTGCAAAGGCTGTTTTAGCTCCCGATGCTCTGAACGTAGCTTATGAAGCGTACACCAAGGCTAAAGAACTCGATACTAAAGAAGATTTTAAAACTGAGATTACTTCTAAATTATCTCAGATTTCCGGGGAATTCTTTAATGAGGGTATCGCCCAATTTCAACTAAACAATTATGATGGCGCTATTCCTTATTTTGATAAAGCTATCAATATCTCTAAAGCTAATCATGTTATAGATACCCTGGCTAATTATGCTTCGGCATTATGTTACGAAAAGAAAGCAGCTGCAGATACAGCATTTCTCGATAAAGCTATTGCGAAATATCAGTACCTGGTTGATATCAAAATGAAAGATCCCTTTACTTATACTACTCTGGCCACTCTTTACAAGGACAAAGGTGATGTTGAAAAAGCAACCTCAATCTTAGATCAGGCAAAGACGTTATACCCTGGCAACAGTGATATAATTATTACTGAAGCCAATATTTATATTTCAACTAACAATCATGCTAAGGCGGTTTCCAGCCTGATGATTGCCAAAGAGAAAGAGCCTAAAAACGTTTCCGTGTTATATGCAATAGGAGTGACGTATGATTTATTGAAAAATGATACCAGACTTCCTGAGGAGGAAAGAATGAAGTATTTCAACGCTGCAGTAGATGGTTATAAAGAAACTATTGCTGTTGATCCTAATTATTTTGATGCTCTGTTCAACCTGGGAGCAATTTATTATAATAAAGGTGGTGAAGTTATCAACGAAGCCAATAAACTGCCTATAAACGAAACTGCAAAGTATGAAAATATGTTGAAAGAAGGTAATAATTATCTTAAAGAAGCTTTTCCATATTTGGAAAAATGCAGAAGAATCCAGTGTGAAGATAAAGGAACAATTAATTCTTTAAAAGAGATTTATACTCGACTTCAAATGATTGAAAATTTAAAACTCCTGGATGCACCATGTGCTCCAGTTGATTTTAGTGCTGTCAAAATCGGAATGACTAAAGAACAAGTATATGGATTAATTAGTTCTCCAATTACAATTAGTAAAACAACGACTGCTAGTGGAACTGAAGAAATGCTTTTTTACAAAAATGTCACTATAAACATTGATGCCACTGGAAAGGTTAGCTATATTAACGAAATAAAATAGTAAAAATAAAAAGGGAGGTTTACAGACTTCTCTTTTATTTTACATTTTCTATTTAACATAATATTAATTATGGGCAAAATCCGTGAAATACTTATATTAATTATGGGCTAAATCTGTGAAATACTTATATTGATTATCAGGTACTTACAAAATATAAAGCAAATTAACACTGTAGCAATACCAATACATTCATAAAGAAAACGGCTTAAACCTCTGCAAACACTTGAAAATATTACAAAATAAAAAGTAAATCACAAAATGTCTTTTCCTTTATTTTCTGTAACATGCACAAATTCAATGCTTAATAACTTTCAAATAAAATGAAAAAAATTAACATTCAAACAATTGAAAAAGCCGATAAATTAAGCATTAGGACAAAAAACCGTAAACATCATATTTACCTCCATAATGATCTAACCCTATATTATTCAGATATTAAGGACGCCAAAATATTTTTAGTAAAAACAAACGAGTTTTTAACATTTAAACTGTTTGAACTGAATGAAATTTATATAGAGGTTTTTACACATTACCGGCGCGCCTGGTTTTATTTCGATGTTCCCCAGGATGCGGCGGCGCGTTCATCATCTGAATATATTGACAAGTGTTTTAAGTTGATTGTTGAGCGCTCACACTGGCAATCCGGCGGCGTGTATGTGTTTAATTGGCTTGCACAGATTGTTAACGGCCTTAATGTCTTTTTAAATCTTCTATCTGATAATCATGTAAGGCATGGTAATTATGCCGAATTACGCGTAATTGAAACACTGCGCGCGCGTATTTCGTTTCTTGAATCATCAGTAAATAACTGGACGGACAAAAACGCGGAAGTATAAATAAAAAAACCGGCGCGGCGGCCGGGTTCTGTTGTATTAAAGTAATTTTTATATTGTTGGTATGCCTAATTGTTTACAAATAATTTTACAATATTTATTATCAAGTTCCGTATGCCTTCCTACGGATGTAACAATCAAAGTTTTTGAATTTATATAAATGTCGTGATTTGCGCCGTTACGGTATAAAATACATCCGTTTTTCTTTAAATGTGTTATTAGTTGGCCTCTTTTCATGCTAATTCAATTTTTCGCCTTATTAGCTTTTTTCCTTCAAATCCTTTTAACGTCAAATCCTTTTTAGCTTCAAAAACCATTTTTAAGGCGTCTGATAAATTGGCTTTTAACTCCTCAATCGTTTTACCCTGGCTTATTGCTTCCGGTACTTCTTCCACCTGACCAACATAAAAACCGTTTTCACCTTTTTCGATCAATGCCGTAAACTGAAACTTTTTCATAGTGTTTAATTTTCTACAAAGTTAATTCATTATTTAATATCTAATATCTTTTGAGTCAACTGTAACAGGGCAAACGCATCTAAATATTTTATTCATATAAATTATTGATAATCAGCTTATTAGTTTGTTTTTACGGATAATAAAGTTTATATTTGTCTGATAATCAGATAGATATAAACAAATGGAGTATAAGAAAATATTGACGTATTTTGCGGATATGAAAGATCCCAGAATAGAAAGAACCAAACGGCATCTTATGGATGATATTCTTTTTATTTCAATAGCAGCTGTTCTTAGCGGCGTTGAATCCTGGGATGAAATGGAGAAATATGGTAAAACAAAGCTACCCTGGCTAGAAACACTTCTTGCGTTGCCCAATGGGATTCCCTCGCACGACACCTTTAATCGTTTTTTTGCAGCCCTGGATCCAAATGAATTTGAAGATCGCTTTCTAAAATGGGTTAAATCGCTATGTGAAAGTACAGAAGGTGAGATAATTAGCATTGATGGGAAAACGATACGAGGTTCTCGGGGACAAGGCTGCAAAACAGCCACCCATATTGTTAGTGCATGGGCTGATAAGAATGAACTCATTCTCGGTCAGGTTAAGGTTGAGGATAAATCAAACGAGATCACAGCTATACCCAGGTTATTGGATGCCTTATTATTAAAGGGAAGCATTGTTACCATCGATGCAATGGGGTGTCAAAAAGCCATTGCCAAGCAGATTGTCAAAAAGCAAGCTGATTATGTGCTCTCTGTTAAAGACAACCAACAAGAGTTATTGGAAGATATAAAAGACAGTTATAGCATACTTCAGGCTAATGACTATTACGAGTATGTGGATTACGACCATGGAAGAATCGAGACCAGAAAGTGTTCCATACTTACAGACCTAAGCCTGGTTTTCTGTAGTACTAAGTGGCCAGAACTTAGATCTTTAGTTAAAATGGAACGAGAAAGGTACTTTAAAGCTACTGGCAAGATTGAAAGTGAAACACAGTATTATATCAGCACCCTATGTGATGCAAGGCTTATTGAGAAGTGTATTAGAAAACATTGGGGCATAGAAAACAAAGTACATTGGATTCTGGACGTGGCTTTTAATGAAGACATGAGTCGAAAAAGAGATGGAAATGCTGCTCAAAACTTTTCAAGTTTGAATAGAATTGCTATTAACCTGCTTAGAAAGAGTGAATTAAAGATTGGAATAAAAAGTAGACGAAAGATTTGTGGTTGGGATAATGACTATCTCCTGAAAATCCTGAAAAATTAGATGCGTTTGCCCTGTCAACTGTAATCTTTCCCCCATACTTCCCCATGTCTATAACATTACTTTTTTATTTTGATGGTTTGTAAATATATAATTTTATTTGACGGGTTCCGGCTCTGTATTGTTTGTACAAGTGTACGCGGTGAAAATATCCATAAATACGGCCTTAATCGGGGGCCTGTGCGGCTTACTACCTGTATAATTGTATCAGTACTTTGTATTTTAATTTGTGCCGTGTCGGCTTGTACTTCAGCCTGCATCCCTATAAAAAACTGAGGATAGTTTTTCATGACACTGATTACAGAATCCAGTTGGTAGTCATTCTGAACCGAAAAACCGATTCCACCATTTACGGCAATACCATATTTTACATTTTCCTTTTCTGATTTCGAAATAGCATCCGCTATAGTAAAACCACCTTTTAAATGGATATGCAGATCAATTAATTGAAAAGGATCCTTTTGCTGAGCCATTAAACTTGTCCAAAAAGAGATAAATACAATGATAATTGACGTTCTTTTCATATTCAGAGCACTAACAGTAAAACGCAGCTTTATAGATTATAATTAGTTAAATATCAGTATTTTCCGCCAATAAATCAGTATAAGGCAGATCCAGTTGCTTAATACCCTGGATCGCGCTTCCGGCGATTCCTTTAATTGATCCGTGCATATCTATGGTATTATTTATCACTTTTTCGAGTTGTTTTTCGCGCATCTTCCAGATGCGTTGCATCGCTCGTTTTTCGCTGTCGAGGTCGGACTGCATTTGTGTAAATCCTTCTACAATAGCTTCAACTTGCATATGGAATGTATTGCTTGTGAGGAAATCATATAACAATACCATTTTATCACCTTTATTTTCCTGCGAAACCATTGCGTTACTCACCTGGATTATGGATTCGCGCAGCACTTTACACAATCCTTTAAATTCGTCATATGTACATATCCAGATACCTTCTTTTAAGCCCATACGATCCAAATCCGATGGTAAAACTTCAGTTACCAGAACCCCGATGTTAGCACCTTTATCCCGGATATCACTCTTGAATTTTTCGATCCAGCTTGGCTGAAAGTCTTTGGTACGCTTACTTTCATAATAAATAGTGCCGCAATTCTGGCGGGTTCGTGTATTTACAGTTTGTATACAATCACCACCGCGTGCTCCTTTTTTTATTTCCTCAATTGTATCGAGCGGAAAACTGGCAGCCAACCACTCTTCTATGGCCAATTCCTGCACTTCTCCTTGTAATTGCATGGAGCCCTGCTCCTGCTTGCGTTTCATCTCCTCCGTGAGTCGTTTCTGATCTTCTAATTGTTTTTGTAATTCTTTAATAGCCAATTCATTACGATCCTGTTCTGTTTTCCTGATCTTTTCTTTTTCTTCTGTAAGTTTCTGATTCAGTGTACGTTCGGCTTCTGCCATAACACTTTCTTTCATTTCGTCTTTCTCACGTTTAAGGCGTTCTATTTCAGCCTTGCTCCTACTTAATTCCTTTAACTTTTCTGATTGTTCAAGCAGTTCCTTTTGCATAATTGCAACTTGCTCCGACTGCTCTTCAATTATTTTTAGTTTAAGCTGTTTTTCAATTATTTGCCGTTCCTCTTTCAGTTTCGACTGTAATTTTTCCTGGAAAAGCTCATTTTCCTTTTGTTTCTTCTTTTCAAATTCTTCCTTCTGTGTGTTAAGCAGATCAAGTTCGGAGTCATACTTTTTCTTTTCTTCAGCCAGCTGAACGGCATATTTTTTCTTAAGATCATCTTCAAGCTGATGAGATAGAACCTCATTTACGTTGATCTCAGTACCGCAATTCGGACATTCAATTTTAGTTTCCCGTTCCATATAATTGTTGATGTGATAATTAACATTATTCCACAATTTAAAACACTGTGTCTTTTAAAACCACTAACTTACAAAAAAAAAGCTCCGTATAGCGAAGCTTTAATGTCTTTCTATTAGCTGTTAATAGGGTTGCACAATAACAAGTCTGAAATTCTGAGTACCCGGGTTATTCGTATTTCCGTCGCTTTCATAGTAATCAATTGAAAAAACGCCTTTTCTCATTCTGTAGAAATAACCACCCTGATATAACACGCCTTCAAATTCATTATAGAAGTAAACCGGAACCGGAATCCATGCTCCATCCAATTCTACATATAAACTTACCATGCCATTTTGAATTACATTATCGGTAAGCTCAGGGAAACCGAGGTCTACAACATACCCAAATCCAACAGTCCCTATAGTTCCAACTGTTCCCCATTCGGATTCCAGAACACTAAAATCAACGGTTGACAGATTAGCATTCCCGCCCGTATATTCCTGTGTTATATATTCTTTTGTGCAAGATGTCGAAAACAGTGTAACGGACAAAACTGCAATAAAAAGTAGCTTTTTCATAGTATATTTTTTAGTGTTTAAATAAAAGTAATCAATAATCGTTCCATAAACAAGATAATTGTTTGTTTTTCGGGCATATTGACATTTAGAACCTGGTAAATTTATTCTGACTTATATTTTGTATTTTTACTGAACTAATTGTTCCGGGTTTAATGAAAATATTTCGTCGCATATTGCTTATTATCCTTTGTATTGCGCTGCTTGTCATAGCTGCAGGTTATGTTCTTCCCAGGAATGTACATGTGGAGCGAAAATTGGTAATGAATGTATCGCAAAAAACAATTTTTAATCAGGTTAATACACTGAAAAACTGGACTAAATGGTTACCCTGGTTGCAAAAGGATACTTCTCTCCATATCTTATGTTCAGGTCCTGAATCAGGAGTTGGAGCAACACTCAAATGGCTGAGCAGCGATAAAAATATTGGAAGCGGAAGTGTATCTATTATCTCAGGTATTGTGTCCGATTCATTGGAAGTGGTTTTTGATTTCGCCGAAAAAGGTAAATCCACAGGGAAATTCATTTTTCTAAAAGCAAACGAAGGCATAATTGTAACATATATACTTGCCAGCGACCTTGGAATGAATCCAATTTCAAGGTGGTTTGGATTGTTTTCTGACCGTTTGATAGGACCGGATATTGAACAAAGCTTATATAATCTGAAAGAGCTTGTACACGACACAAAAGCCATTTATGGGTATGAAATAGTTGATTATAAGTTACCAGCCAGAACTTTGATTACAATTCGCGATACAGCTTCGCCCGAAACGGTTACACCTAAACTTGCTTTGACGTATAAAAAGATTTCATTATTTTTAAAATCAAAGAACCTCTCCCCTAGTGGCAACCCAATGGCTGTTTTTCATCAATACTCGAACCAGGGTTTTGATATTGAAGCAGGTTTGCCGGTTATCTCCATTATAGCAGTTCCTGAAGGTTTAAATTGTTCAGAAAGAGAAGCTGAACGAACATTAATGATTAAATATATTGGATCATATAAAATGATTTCATCGGCATACATAGCCTTACAAAACTATGTTGATAATAATGAATTGCAGAGGAATGGACCTGGATGGGAAGAATATCTTACCAATCCTACCATTGAGGCTGACTCAAATAAAAGACAAACTAATATCTATTATCCAATAAAGTAGTCCAAACTAATTGCTTCTTAATCTTAAATATATTTTAATGATTTAGGAAAATACCTTAAATTGCAGGAATAAAAGAATTCATTTGGAAGTTTAATACCGATCTATAAAGATGGAAGACTCAGAAAAATTACCAAAAATAGTTGAACAGGACTCTTGGCTCGAACCAGCAACAGGTGACATTATTGCCAGGCATAACAGGTTTACGTCAAAGCTAGGTTATATTGAATCAATTTCGGGAAATATTGAACAGTTTTCGAAGGCTTATGAATATATGGGAATAAACTTTATTCCTTCAGAAAATTGCTGGGTATACCGCGAATGGGCTCCTGCTGCACATGGCCTCTTCCTGACCGGTGATTTTAACAATTGGAACCAATACTCACACCCGCTTCAGAAGGTTGAAAACGGGATATGGGAAATTAAGCTAAATGCCGAATACTATAAAACCGTATTTACTCACGGCAGTAAAGTTAAAGTGTTGGTTAAAAGCGATATAGCTGATCAACTTCGGATTCCTGCGTACATACGGAGAGTGGTTCAGGATGAGGATACTAAAAATTTCAGTGGACAACTTTGGTTTTCGCCCGATTTTAATTGGGAAAACGATCATTTTGATATTAAAAAGCTGGGTGATCTGTTTATTTATGAAGCCCATGTAGGTATGGCCCAGGAAAAAGAAGGTCTTGGCACTTATGATGAGTTTACTGAAAATATTCTTCCTCGGATAAAAAAAGCCGGGTATAATGCTGTTCAACTTATGGCTATTCAGGAGCATCCTTATTATGGCTCATTTGGTTATCATGTTTCGAGTTTCTTTGCACCATCTTCCAGATTCGGTACACCCGAAGACCTGAAAAATCTTATCAGTACTGCCCATAGCATGGGGATCGCCGTAATTATGGACCTTGTCCATTCCCATACTGTAAAAAATCTTAACGAAGGACTCAACAAGTTTGATGGTAGCGAAACCCAGTATTTCCATGCAGGAGCCCGGGGCGAACACCCCAACTGGGATTCGAAGCTGTTCGATTATGGTAAAACAGAAGTATTGCAATTTCTCCTTTCGAATATCCGCTATTGGTTGAAAGAGTTTCATTTCGATGGATTCAGATTTGACGGCGTGGGTTCGATGTTATATTTTCACCATGGAGATGAACCCATTGATACCCTGGATAAATATTTTAACCAGGGAGTTGAATTCGATGCCGTTACTTATTTGCAACTTGCCAATCATCTCAGCCATATAATTAATCCTCATGCAGTTACCATAGCAGAAGACGTTTCAGGCATGCCGGGGCTAGCTTCTCCGATTGAGGATGGAGGAATTGGGTTCGATTTCAGGCTTGGGATGGGAATTCCTGATTTCTGGATCAAATATTTAAAAGATGTTCCGGATGAACAATGGAGTATGAGCGAAATGTGGCAGGTTCTCAACGACAGGCTACCATACGTTAAAACAGTTACGTATTGTGAATCGCACGACCAGGCTCTGGTTGGAGATAAAACCATAGCATTCAGGCTAATGGATAAGGAGATGTATTTTAATATGCAATCCTCGGATGAGAACCTTGTGGTTGAGCGCGGTATAGCATTACACAAAATGATCAGGCTGATAACTATTGCTTTGGGTGGCCAGGCCTATCTCAATTTCATGGGAAATGAATTCGGTCATCCTGAATGGATTGATTTTCCCCGCGAAGGGAACGACTGGAGTTACCAGCATGCACGCAGGCAATGGTCCTTGATGGATAATCCGTTGCTGAGGTATCATTACTTGTCAGATTTTGATCGTGCCATGATTAAGACTGTTAAAGACGCAAAACTTCTGAGCACTCTTTATGCCAACCAGATTAATTGTGATGAAAACAACAAATGCCTTATCTATGAGAGAGCCGGATTGATTTTTCTTTTTAATTTCCATACATCTGAATCCATTCCCGGTTATGAATTTGTAGTACCCGAAGCAGGTAAATATAAAATCATACTCAGCACCGACAATGTGAAATTTGGAGGGCATGGCCGGATCAATGAAGAAATGTTGTACACAACCCGTTTTGATGAAGCAACTTCTACAAACCGATTGAGTATTTATTCAACCAACCGCACTGCAATAGTCTTTAAAAAAGCAAAATAGGCCCGAGGAATCAACAACTTTTTGTTAATTTATTTTAAAAAGTATGTTTTTTTCTTTTTCTTCCGTATAATTGTGCCATAATTTCGAATAAAAATCAGCTATGACAATGCAAACTAACCGTAAAAAACTGATAATCAATTACGCTAATGTCAATCCTGAATTAATGGAAGCCATTCGCAAAAAATATCCATTAGGTTGGATAAATCACACAATTAAAGTTCCTCTTTCGGGTGGTGCTTTCTTTTTTGCTATAACCCTTGATACCGAAGATGCAAGCTACCTTATAAAAGTGCCTGTAAAAATTGATACCAAATCGGAAAAGGATGAGGACTTTTTTGATTCAACTCTTGATATGAAAGAAGGTGATGAAAGAGAAGAGGATGAAGACAAGGAAAAATCAGAGAAAGAGGCTGAGGAATAGACGATTTATTTCTCTTAACATCTTTTAACAATCATTTTGTAGAATTATTTACACAACTATCCGAAAGTTTGAAATAAAAAGGTGCTTGAGAATCGCATAAATTAGTAGTCGCAAAACAAAACAAAAAATATGCGACTCTACAAGCGATCCAAAAATACAGATAAACCT
>CAIRMR010000075.1 GCA_903879715.1 uncultured Bacteroidales bacterium | reverse complement strand
TCGAACTTACATAGATTTAACAGAAAAACAGCCATCATTATTTTAACAAACCGCCGTATGCCGAACGGCACGTACGGTGGTGTGAGAGGTCGGAAAATAAAATAGGAGGAAAACTATTTTATTTTCCTCCTACTCGATTGATACGGGCAGCAAATAAAAATTAGTATACTTTTAAAGTAATTTCAATACTTATCCGTCTACCTCAATATATGGTAGATTTAATTACACTATCGCCGATGGCAAAGCAGCAACGAATCCTGGATGCAGTCCAGAATTATGGGAAGCGCTTGTTCAGTTTTATACGCAGCCGCGTTAAAAGTGACGAAGATGCCGAAGATATTCTGCAGGATGTAAGGTTTCAGCTTAGTTCACTTGTCGACATTGAACCTATAGAGCAGCTTAGTTCGTGGCTATACAGGGTTAGCCGTAACCGTATTGTGGATAAACAACGTAAACTAAAGCCACAATCGCTCGATGACCTGGTCTATGAGAATGAAGACGGGGAAATGGTGTATCCGGATGCACTACTTGCTGGTGACTCGAATCCTGAAATGGAACTTGAGCGGGCATACTTTAGGGAAGAGTTTTTCGAAGCACTAAATGACTTGCCACAGAAACAGCGCGATGTTTTTGTGTGGAATGAGTTGGAGGATATGACATTGCAGGAGATTGCTGACAAAACAGGTGAAAGTATTAAAACGATCATATCTCGGAAACGCTATGCAGTTGCAAATCTGCGCGAGTGGTTCGAAAATTTATATAACGAATACTAACAATTTAAAACGTAGAAATCATGATGTGTTGCAGTGAAAACAGAGGTAAAAAATTCTGGATTAAAAGAGCCATATTCATTCCAATTGCCATAGCAGCCGGTGTGTTTGTTTTTGGGAGCGTGGTTATGTTACTGCGGAACAGTATTTTACCATCTATATTTGGAATCGCCACTATAACTTTCTGGCAAGCCCTCGGAATATTGGTGTTATCAAAAATTCTCTTCGGAGGGTTTGGGCACGGACGTGGTCATTCAGGCCACGACTGGAAAGGCCACCATATGCACTTAAATCCTGAAGAAAGGGAAAAAATGAGAGCAGAGTGGAGAAACCGCTGCCATACTGAACCAAAAGCTGAATAACTGATAGCTTTTAATGAATGAAGAATAGCGCGTTGCCTTTGGCAAGGTGCTATTTTTGGATTACAGGAAATGTGTTAGTTGAAGTAAATGATAAACAACTAGCGGTTAGTTACTATACCCTTTAAGATTTTTTCAACCTTTACCATCATCTCATCTGTAATATCAAGATGGGTTACAAACCGGACTTCCTGCGGTGCTAATGCCATGGCATGAATATCGTTTTCGCGCAATGTCCGAAGGAATTGAACTGTTGGCATTTCAGGTTTGAGTTTGAAAAAAACAAGGTTAGTCTGTACCGGAATCACACTTTCAACATACGGAAGCGATTGCAGAAGGCTTTCGAGTTGTTTGGCTTTACGATGATCATCGCGAAGACGTTCAACATTATTGTCAAGCGCATAAATACAGGCAGCAGCCAGGTAACCGGCCTGCCGCATTCCGCCGCCAAACACTTTGCGTATTCGCCGGGAGCGGTTGATAAATTCTTTACTTCCGATGAGAACAGAACCAACCGGCGCGCCTAATCCTTTAGAAATACAAATCGAAATACTGTCAAATATCTTACCGTATTCAGTTGGTGTTTCATTTGTTTCGACCAGTGCATTGAAAAGCCTGGCACCATCGAGGTGGTATTTCAGCCCGTTTTCGCGGCATACTTTGCCAATAGCTTTCAACTCATTAAAATCATAAATAGAACCGCCACCTTTATTCATTGTATTTTCGACTGAAACCAACTTCGTGAGCGGCCGGTGAGGGTCGGCAGGAGGGTTAATGTGGGCTGCAACATCCGCTGCGGTAATCCTTCCCTGGTCACCTTCGAGCAGGCAAACCGATGCCCCCGAATTCATAGCAATTCCGCCTCCTTCGTAATAATACACATGCGAAAGTTTGTGACATATTACTTCGTCACCCGGTTGAGTATGCGCTTTGATAGCTATTTGGTTTGCCATGGTTCCTGAAGCACAGAATAAGGCTGCTTCCATACCGAACATAGCGGCGGCTTTGGTTTCGAGTGCAATTACGGTAGGATCGTCACCTAAAACATCATCGCCAACTTCTGCGGCAAACATGGCTTTCAACATTTCCGGAGTCGGACGCGTAACGGTATCACTTCTGAAGTCTATCATATTTAAGGTATTGGGTGTTAGTATTTAGGTCTTAGGATTTGCGAATTCTGATTTGTGAATTCTGATTTGTGAATTCTGATTTGTGAATTCGTATTTGGTACCTGTGACTTGGAATTTGAGTCTTGGGATTTGGGTCTTGGAATTTGGGATTTTACACTTCGTAATCAATGCAAGTTTTTTCAACTGAATAATCCTTATTAAATGCTATAAATTTTTGGTGTGCAGGATGAACGGTATAAATTTCCAGGTCAGCCATAGTATCGAAATCCATGATCAGAACAATATCATACGACCATGAAAGTTTGCGAATATCAATTCCTGCTTCGTATTTGCGTATGACATCGATTTTTGAAGGTAACTCATTCAGCCGCTTGATTACTTCCTGTGCTGCGGTTATCTTCTCAGATTCACCTGGGAAATCTTTAAGTTTGAACATTACAATATGCCTTATCATGAGGGGATAGGTTTTGGGGGTTAGGATTTAGTTGGTGCAAGTTCCAAACTTTACTTATTTAAAGTTTTTCTATAAATAGTTAATTCTGTTTCTATCAGATTTGTTAAAACGTTGTCATCATTTCGCTTTATCAACTCGCCCTTCACCTTTTCGCCCTTCGCCTTTCTGCTTGTCATTAATTAGTAAAAGCCTCTCTTATCCGCATAAGTCCCTGTATCAGAGTTGAAACCGGGCATCCGATATTCATTCTCATAAATCCTTCTCCACCAGGACCGAACATAATGCCCGGGTTAAATCCTACATTTGCTTTATGAAGGAAGAATTCATTCAGGTCCTTGTCATTCAACCCCATTTCGGTACAGTCGAGCCATACAAGGAAAGTGGATTCAGGACGGATGACTTTAATTTGTGGAAGATTTTCACTTACAAATTTTTCAAGTGTTTCCACATTTCTTGCAAGGTAATCCATAAGTTCATCCACATAAATGTCACCATGGGTATAGGCTTCTTCCGAGGCTATATTCCCGAAAATATTTCCGCCGCCAATATGCAGATGATCAAGTGTGGCAATGAATTTCCTGCGAAGACTGTCGTTTTCGATAATAACCGACGCAGTCGAAAATCCTGAAAGGTTAAATGTTTTGCTTGGAGCTACAGTGGTAATGGTTTGCAAACTGATCTCTTTTGAGATTCCGGCAACAGGAGTATGCTTAAACGGTTTGTAAATCAGGTCGCAATGAATTTCATCCGAAATGATCAGTACATTGTATTTCAGGCATATTTCGGCCATCTGCGTAAGTTCATCTTTTGTCCATACGCTACCACCCGGGTTGTGCGGATTAGAAAGAATCAACATCCTGGCACCTTCTTTTGCAAGGGTTTCAAGATTTTCAAAATCCATACAAAGGCGGCCATTTTGCATTACCAGATGGTTGTATACCAGCGTGCGTTTGTGATCGGTAACTGCAGTGAAAAATGGGAAATATACCGGCGGTTGCACAATAATTTTGTCACCCGGCTCAGTATAAGCAAGTACAGCTATATTTACAGCTGGCACTACTCCGGGACAGAAGGAAATCCAGTCGCGTTCAACTTTCCATTGGTGGCGGCGCTGTAGCCAGTCCATAAGCGAGGTAAAATAACTTTCTTCGCGCAGCGGATAACCAAAAATACCATGTTTGGCCTTTTTAATAATGGCATCAGTAATATATCCCGGAGTTAAAAAATCCATATCCGCAACCCACATGGGGAGAGCTTCACCGGCACCCAGGAATTTCTGCATCCCGTCCCATTTTATACACGAGCTGCCTTTTCGTTCAATCAGTTGGTCAAAATCAAAGTTCATATTGATGGTAATCAGTTTAAGAGTGGCAAAGGTATTATTTTTTCAGAAGAGGAAGGAAGAGTTTCATCTTTCAGAATCCCCGCCTGCAGCGGGCAGGCAAGTCCCAAAATCCAAATCTCAGGTTCTAAAACCTGTGAACTCTTGAACTCTTCAACCCATGAACTCTTGAACCCATGAACCCATGAACCCTTGAATCCTTGAACCTGTCACTGCGAGGAACGAAGCAGGAACCTTTGAACTCATGAGCCCCAATGCCCAATCCCCAACTCCTTCCTTAACATTTGCCTGACAAACGATTAATGCCTATTTTTGTTCTCACTAAGACTGATCCATGACTGATTCCCTGATATCGCAGGTTTCGCGTAAGTATTACTTCGACGATACGCCTTTTATCAAGCTGATGCGTAAGCGGATACATAAAGTGCTGCTTATTGCGAGCAATTACGATGCATTTATTCTTGAAAGTGATGGCCGCATTGATGAGCATATATTCAATGAATATACTTCACTCAACCTGAGCAATCCTCCTGAGTTTATACAGGTGCCCTCGGAGGAACTGGCATTGGATGTGCTTGAATCAGATAAAATAGACCTAGTGATTTGCATGCTTACACTCGAAGATATTGATTCTTTCGACCTGGCCAAGCATGTAAAACACAATTACCCAACCATTCCGATGGTAGTTCTGACGCCTTTCTCACGAGAAGTCACTCTCAGGCTTTCAAACGAAGATCTGAGTATTATCGACTATGTGTTCAGCTGGCTCGGGAATCCTGATCTGCTTGTAGCGATTATCAAGTTACTTGAAGATAAAATGAATGTGGAGTACGACGCGCTCGAAGTTGGAGTGCAGGTTATTCTACTGGTTGAGGATTCAATACGGTTCTATTCGAGTTATCTGCCCAATATTTATAAGATTATTTTTCAGCAGACAAATTCATTTATGACCGAAGGCCTTAATGAACACCAGCGGATGATGCGTAAGCGTGGCAGGCCAAAACTAATAATGGCTACTACATACGATGAAGCCGTGCGCTTATTCGATAAATATGAAAAAAACCTGTTAGGCATTATTTCGGATATAAAATACAAGCGTGCCGGGCATGAAGATCCCGAAGCAGGTTTCAGGCTGCTGAATCACGTGCGTTCAAAAACAGATTTCCTGCCTTTCGTTTTACAATCGTCGGACCTGAAATACCAAAATGTGGCTCATAACCTTGGAGTTGGCTTTATTGACAAAAACTCCAAAACTATGGCCATTGAGCTTCGTGACTATATGATGGAGTATTTCGCTTTTGGTGATTTTGTGTTTTATGATCCCGATACACATAAGGAACTGATGCGTGCTCCCGACCTTAAGGCACTGCAGAAAAGGATTTTCCAGGTTCCTGACGCTTCTCTCGAATACCATATTTTCAGGAATCATTTATCCCGCTGGCTGTTTGCCAGGGCACTTTTCCCGCTGGCTGAATTTTTCAGAGACGTGAGGCCGGGCGATTTTACTGACCTGGATGATATCCGCAGGTTTCTTTTCGAATCTATTGCAGGTTACAGGCTTAACAAAGCCAGGGGTATTATTGCACAATTTGATCGTGAAACTTTTGACGAGTATATAAGTTTTACCCGAATAGGGGAGGGCTCTATTGGCGGGAAAGCGCGTGGACTGGCTTTCCTTGATGCCATCGTAAAACGGAACCGTTTGTTCGACAGGTTTGCAGATGTAAATATCAATATTCCCCAGACAGTTGTTTTGTGCACAGATATTTTTGATGAGTTCATGGAAGATAACGACCTGTATAAAGTCGGACTTTCTGATCTAAGCGATTCTGAAATCCTTATCAATTTTGTTAATGCCCGTCTTCCACTGCGCCTTCACGATGATCTATTAAAGTTTATTCACCTGGGAAAAAAACCTATCGCCGTGCGGTCTTCAAGCTTGCTTGAGGATTCGCATTATCAGCCATTTGCAGGCGTTTACTCAACATACATGGTACCAGTGATGGTGAGTGATGATCGATTCACTCTCGAATTGGTCAGCAATGCTATTAAAAGTGTTTACGCTTCTGTATTCTATCACGGAAGTAAAACTTATATGGCTGCTACAAGTAATGTTATCGACCAGGAGAAAATGGCGGTAGTGCTACAGCATGTAGCCGGAACGCAATACGAAGACCGGTTTTATCCTTCGTTTGCCGGGGTTGCCCGTTCCATTAATTTCTATCCGATTGCGCCTGAAAAACCAAAAGATGGAATTGCGAGCATTGCGATGGGTCTTGGAAAATATATTGTGGATGGAGGTGTTTCTATTCGCTTTTCGCCTAAATATCCTAAAAAGATCATGCAACTTTCGTCGCCGGAAATGGCTTTGCGCGAAACACAGAAATTCTTCTATGCCCTGGACATGGATCCTTACAATTTCAGACCTTCCGTTGATGACAGCGTGAATATGAAAAAGGTTAAAATCGATATTGCTGCCGAAGATTCTTCCTTCAGGGATATGGTTTCGACCTTCGATTTTGAGAACCATGTGATTCGGGAAGGTATATTGTCCGATGGTAAGAGGATTGTAACCTTTGGCAATATTTTAAATCATAATAAGTTCCCGCTTTCTGAGATACTTTCCATTTGCCTCGAAATGGGCGAAAGAGAGATTGGCAAACCAATAGAAATTGAATTTGCAGTTGAACTGAATAGGGTAAAAGGACAACCTGCTATTTTCAACCTTCTACAGATAAGACCTATTGTGGAAAATAAGGAAAGAGTGGATGTTAAAATCGAAAAGATAAAATACGAAGAAACTATCCTTTATTCCCATGCCGCACTGGGGAATGGAACTGTAAATGATTTACATGATATAGTTTACGTGAAAACTGCCACTTTTGATCCTTCCCGTAACCATGAAATTGTTCAGCAAATTGCCGCGCTTAACGATAAGTTTCTTGAAGCTCACAAACAATACGTTCTTGTTGGCCCAGGTCGTTGGGGTTCGAGCGATCCATGGCTCGGTATTCCGGTTAAATGGCCACAGATAGCAGGTGCAAGGCTTATTGTAGAATCGGGACTCGAAAACTACCGCATTGATCCAAGCCAGGGAACCCATTTCTTCCAGAACCTGACATCGTTCCGAGTGGGTTATTTTACCATTCATCCATATATTAAGGATGGCTTTTTTGATGTTGGTTACCTGGATAGCCTGCCAGCCGAATACGAGGATGACCTGATCCGCCACGTACACTTTGATGATCCTTTAACCATGGTCATTAACGGGCGCACCAATTCTGGTGTGCTGATGCGGCCGGAATCTAAGAGTAAGCAAAAGGAAAAGAAAACTCCAAAAAGGTAATTTGGATTTTTAAGGAAAAGTTGAATTTCTGCACATCCATTGCCCCGGCCTTAGGTCGGGAATATTTTGTTACAAAGATTAAATTCTATATATCCATTGCCTCGCCCTTCAGATATATCTATTGCCCCGGCCTTCAGGCCGGGGTTTATTTTGTTTAAGTACAAATCAAATTTTATAATATCCATTGCCCCGGCCTTCAGGCCGGGGAAGTAATATGTATTATTCAGAATATTTATAAATTCATTGTTTCAATTTCATCTCCATCCAAAGTCAAATACTTCCTCATCAGGTTTGCCGTCAGGCAAGAATGCACCGGCAATACTGCCACCAGGTCTCCAGGCTTCAGGTTACAACCTGATTGAGTTAATGATAGTATACCATGCTCCTGCGATAATGACCTGATCTTTCCTGTCAAATTAACTGTATCCCATTTTTCTCCATTCCACCCGACAGCAAGCCCATAAATAGGTTCAGGGTCGGGCAGGAGCATGGTGTGTTCTTTGGAAAAATGAATAGCTCCTCCATAAATTATGGCCTCCTGCCTGTTTGGATGTACTGCTACTACCGGGCAAGCCAATCCAACAGCAATGTCTTCCAGATTGCATGATCCAAGAGCGAATTGCATCACATCATAAAACACAAAATTACCAGGACGAATTTCATCAATTCCTGGTGAAACCGGAAGTTGGCTGCATGTAGGTGTATCTCCTACCGACACAATGATTTCGGGATATTGAAGTTGAAAATGCTTCTTCAATCTCAGTAGATTTTCAGTGGTAGTTTGTTGAATTCGTGTGAGTTCTTCACTGTCCTTTGCATGATAGGAGTTTCCGCTATGTGTCAGGAATCCTTCAAAATAAAAATTTCCCGGTTGCACTGCCTGTAATACCTTATTAATCAATGAAACATTTGAAGCCGCAATTCCGGCGCGGTGATAACCCGTATCGATTTTTATAAAGAATCCACATTTTGAAGTAAGTCTTTCTTTAAGGAAACGTGCTGTTTCTTCTGATTCTATAAGCAAATGCAGATTTATATTTGATGCAAGCTGATTTATTTCATCAATTTCCAGAATGTTAACAGGGAAAGCAATTGTTATATCATTCCATCCATGGTTAGCAAAATACTGGGCCATACTTACAGATGAAACGAACATGACAAAATCAGCGAATTTTGACTCACAGGCGTATGATATTATTTTGTCATGGAGTTCCATGTGACCCGTAAAAAATAAATAATAACACATGAAACGGTAATAGCCGTTACGCCTTCCTCCCGGAACCATTCGCCAATTGTCGCCGACTGATGAGTTTTAAAATGAGGCCTGAAAATCACTTTATGCTCCCTGGCTTTTATTGCCATTGCTTGTATATTGCTTCGGCAGATATCTTCGTTAAGGAGCAGGGTAGGCTTTTTGATATTAAGCATAGCGAAATGACTTTATCCCTGCAAATTTGATACTTTTGCACAAACATTCCTAAATCATGAATAAAATCTTAATAATAGTTTTAGCTCTGACATTTTCGGTATTTCTGCCTTCATGCCGGAATGGTTCAGATACAGGGAAAAACCTTGTTACAAAACGTATTCAGTATGATGTGTCGATTCGGAATGCCGATCCGGAAATGGACTGGTGGGTTCAGAATATTGAGGGTGCAAGTCGTGAGAAATTGATTAAAGACATCCTGGCACAGCTTACCAATGGTGACGTAAAAGCGTATGATTTTCTAACATGTAAACCCTTTACTGCTGATGAAATTAAAAATATGATGAAACGAGTTGATACCATCAGTGTTGAACGATCTACACCGCCGTACGACCTGGTAGATACCGTTTTAGTAACTGAAATCAGGCTTAGCGATATCACAAAACTTAGATTCCTCGAAGAATGGAGTATGAATGAGAAATCACTTGCTTTTACCAAAAAAGTTGCCGGCATTTGTCCTTTGGTTGAGCGTCGGACCGATTCCGGTGAATTACGTGGTTACAAACCACTCTTCTGGGTGTTTTTTGATGATAAATACCCGGCAGAATTGGAACAGAAGTAGAAGATTTTTGATTTTTGAATCGTGATTTTATATTTGTGAATTAAGGTTCTCGCCCCCTCGCTCTGTCACCTCTCGCCTTATCGCTCCTCGCCTTATCGCTCCTCGCCTTATCGCCCCTCGCTTTGTCACCCCTCGCCAAGTCGCCCACTCGCCCACTCGCTCTCTCGCCCAATCTTCCCCAACCCCTAACCCCCAACTCCTAACCCCTAAATGACCTACCAATACCACGTATTAAAGAATGGAATCCGCCTGGTTCACCATCAGCAGCGTGGCGATGTTGCACACCTTGGAGTGATAGTAAACGCAGGTTCGCGTGATGAAAATCCGAATCAGCAAGGCCTGGCTCATTTTATAGAGCATCTGATTTTTAAAGGAACGAAAAAGAGAAGTAATTACCAGGTTCTGAGTCGTTTGGAAAATGTCGGGGCTGATCTCAATGCTTTTACAACAAAAGAAGATACAAGTATTTACGCTTCTATACAAAGCAGGTATTACCAGAGGGCAGCTGAGTTGCTTGCAGATATTGTGTTTCATTCCATTTTTCCTGAAAAGGAAATTGAAAAGGAAAAAGCTGTTGTGATGGATGAAATAAATTCATACAAGGATAATCCGGCTGAATGGATTCATGATGAATTTGATGAAGTGGTTTTTAAAGATCATTCACTCGGTAGAAATATCCTTGGGACAAAGGAAAAACTGAAACGTTACACCCGCGGTGATATTTTACACTTTCGGGATACAAATTATATTTCTTCACGGGTAGTTATTACTTCAGTCGCAAATTTCCCTCTCAGCAGGGCTATCACAGTTGCGGAAAAATATTTTTCTGATGTTGCAACTGATCATTCTCCTATGCAACGGCAGCCTTTTTCAGGCTATACTCCATCAACAATAACCCGGAAATATTCACGGCACCAGGCACATGTTGTTATTGGGAATACAGCCTGTGATGCACACGATGAGCATAGATATTCCATGGCATTGCTGAACAATATCCTGGGTGGTCCGGCCATGAATTCGAGGTTGAATATTGCTTTGCGCGAACGAAATGGTATTGCTTATAATCTCGAATCAAATTATCAGCCATTTTCCGATACCGGCTTGTTCAGTATCTACTGTGGTACCGATGAAGTGCTTATGCCCAGGGCCATCGAACTGATTCACAAAGAATTGTATAAATTCAGGACAGTCAGCCTTACAACTATCGGACTGCATACCGCTCAGCGTCAGCTTAAAGGGCAGTTAGCCATTTCACTCGAATCGCATCAGAACGAGATGTTGTCAATGGGGAAAAACATCCTGGTGTACGGTAAAATTGATCCGATAGAGGAAATTTACAGGAAGATTGATGCCATTTCTGCTGCAAGCCTTATGGAAATGGCCAACAATGTATTCAATCCTGATCGCCTCAGTACCCTCATTTTTAACAACCAGAAATCAAGTAACCAATGAATGAATTTGACCAGGGAATAATGAACTCAGGCATTGAAAAATATGCGACCGATCACACGTCTGCTGAGTTGTCGGTTTTGGCAAAGCTTTCCCGTGTCACACATCTGCGCACACACCAGCCGCAAATGCTTTCGGGTCACCTGCAGGGAGCTTTCCTGCAAATGATCAGCCATATGATAAAACCGGTTGCGATTCTCGAAATAGGAACATTTACAGGATACTCAGCTATTTGCCTTGCCCAGGGGTTGCAGGATGGAGGCAAACTTACAACTATAGATTGCAATCCGGAAATGGAGGATTTTACAAAACCATATTTCGAAGAGGCTGGACTGAAAGATAAAATCGAGATGATTATCGGCGATGCTACAGAGATTATTACGAATCTGCAAGGTCCTTTCGACCTGGTTTTTATCGACGCAGACAAGGATAATTATGAGAAATATTTTAAAATGGTCTTTCCGAAAGTTTCACCTGGCGGATATATTATGGCAGATAACACACTTTGGTACGGCCGTGTAATTGAGTCAAATGCTGAATCAGACCGTGAAACCGCCGGCATTGTCCGTTTTAATAAATATGTACAACAGCTTGAAGATGTTGAAAATATACTGCTTCCTTTAAGAGATGGGATAATGATAGTACGAAAAAAAACTGAATAGATTGCTGTAGAGGATTTTGGCGAAATTCAGTTTTCTGATTTCTTATTAGTCCACTTTGGCAATTGTCTTTTCTTCAGTTATATCAAATACAAGATTAATAGTTACTTCCTTTTTTAACTTAATCTCACCTTCATAAAGAGCATCTATAGAGTATTCGTTAGCGATGGTGTGTTCTTCCCAGTTTCCATCATAATTAGCCATATTTATAATACGTATGGAATGATTTCCTTTACTTGCCGTAACAACTATTGAATTTGGTTCCGATTGCAATTGCTCCGAGGTTTCACCTGCGAGCATCCCATCCACATACACCATTGTTTTATTAATATGATCGTACCCATCCAGAACGCCGATATAACTTGTATTTACTTTGATAGTACCTGTTTTCTGTGCGAATGCATTAATTGTAAACATGCTGATAATCAGTGTAAACAAGAGTAAATATTTTCTCATAAAGATGATATTTTGGTTAGATTTATGGATTATGATTCGAAATTAAATTAACGATTTTTTTGCTCCAAATTATTTTATTTATAAAATTTTTCTCTATTCACTGTCATTCCGAGCTGTTATTGCGAGTGCAACGAAGCAAAGCGAAGGAACACTATTCACTATGCTATATTCACTATTCTGTCACGCTGAGCGGAGTCGAAGCGCTATTCACTATTTGTCACCCTGAGCGGAGTCGAAGGGCACTTTTCTTTCAGACCTTAAACTCATATTTCACTTTGGTCAGCTCTTCATTAGCCTGGATAATCTTCTTTTTGAGATCTTCCTTAAATGCCACCAGGCGGGCAAAAAGTTCCGTATCGCCAAGTGAAATCATTTGCGCAGCGAGAATACCCGCATTTCTGGCACCATTTACCGCAACAGTTGCTACCGGAATCCCGGGAGGCATTTGTACAATAGCCAGCAATGAATCCATTCCGTCGAATGATGATTTTACAGGAACACCAATTACCGGCAATGCCGTAAAAGCAGCAATAACTCCTGGCAGATGAGCAGCCATGCCGGCCCCGGCAATGATCACTTTTATACCTCGTCCATGGGCATTCTGTGCAAATTCCTCTACTTTTTCAGGTGTTCGGTGTGCCGACAATGCATTCATTTCAAAAGGGATGTGTAATTCATTCAGCACTTTTGCTGCTTCTTCCATTACAGGCAGATCGCTTGTGCTTCCCATTATGATACTTACCAAAGGAGTCATGTACTTGTTATTTTTTTGCTAAATTAAGTAAAAATCTCAAATTCCGTAAGCCAATTCGTCTGTGTTTCTTACGGATTAAAAAGTTTAATAAAAAATGCATCGTTAGCATCTTTTTAATTGATATATCGCTCTTTAACCGTATTTTTGCCGACAATCAATCATAAAAATTCCTGTTATGCCAGATATCTGGAAATTGAAGGATAAAAGCTTCAATAAATTTATCGTTAACGACGATATTCAAGCGAAAATAAGTGAACTTGCTGTTCGGATAAATACTGACCTCAAAGGTAAACAGCCTATTTTTATAGTTGTTCTGAACGGAGCTTTTATTTTTGCTTCTGACCTGCTGAAAAAGGTAACTATCGATTGCGAAATCGCTTTTGTTAAACTGTCTTCATACAAGGGAACTCAAAGTTCAGGCGTTGTTCAGCAAATCATTGGTCTCGATCTGGATATAAAAGGCCGGACAATAGTTATTATAGAAGATATCGTTGATACAGGACTGACCTTGGTGGGTTTCAGGGAAACGTTAAATGAAATGGAACCTGACAAAGTTATGATCGCTACTTGCCTGCTTAAACCCGTTGCTTTTGGGGATAAATTCCCTATTGACTATCATTGTTTCAGTATTCCAAATGAATTTGTGGTTGGATACGGTCTCGATTACGATGGATTAGGCCGAAATTCCAGTGATATCTACAAAATTGTTGAAGGATAGTTTCTTCCTGTTTGAATCTAAAATCACCAATATAAAACACTTACTTAAACAAATAACGGGAATCTGATTATACTTATACCCGTGCCAAAATAATTTCAATATGCTCAATATAGCACTCTTCGGTCCTCCCGGTGCCGGTAAAGGTACTCAGTCGCAAATGTTGATTGAAAAATACAATCTTGCCTATATTTCGACCGGTGATTTGCTCCGCCAGGAAATAGCCGAAGAAACGGAACTTGGTCTACAGGTTAAAGACCTGATAGGCAGGGGCGGCCTGGTTTCAGATGAAATGATGGTAGATCTTATTGAAAAAAAGATCATTACCAGTTCCGATAAAAATGGAATCCTGTTCGATGGTTTTCCGCGTACACTTGTTCAATCGTATATTCTCGATGGGCTGCTTCTTAAACTCAATACTTCACTCTCTTGTATGCTGAGCCTCGAAGTTCCGGATGATGAGCTCACACGACGTCTGATCGAGCGCGGAAAAGTGTCCGGCCGCGCTGATGATACTGAAGAAGTCATAAAATTCAGGCTTAGCGAATACAAAGACAAAACTTCACCTGTAATCGGTTATTACCAGGAACGACATCTTTACGTGCCAATTCAAGGCGTAGGTCAAATACCTGATATTTTTGATTCACTTTGCAATGCCATTGAATCCATGCTTGAAAAAGTATGGTTCAACCTTGTTGTATCAGGACCTCCGGGAGTTGGAAAAGGTACCCAGGGGCGAATGCTGGCCGAAAAACTCAATTTTTACTACATCTCAACCGGCTCATTACTTCGTAAAGAAATTAAGGCAGGCACCGAATTAGGTCTCAGGGTTAAAGAAACCTATGAAAGAGGCGATCTTGTCTCAGATGAAATAGTAATCCGGCTCATTGAGCGTGAAATCAGCGTTCACAACAATGTGAATGGGTTTGTTTTTAAAGGTTTCCCACGCACAATTCTTCAGTCATATATTCTGGATGGTTTACTGCGCCGGATGAATATGGGTGTATCTTACGTGGTTGAACTCAATGCACCAATGATCGAACTCATCAAACGGCTTGATAAACGTGGCCGTTCGGAAAAAGCGCGTATCTATGATGTTTCCACCGAACTTATTATTCACAGGCTTGAGGAATACAATTCGAAAACAGCTCCTGTTATGGAATTGTACAAAAAACAAAATAAGCATGTGGTGGTTAATGCAACGGGGACTAAAGAGGAAATCTTCGAACGCTTAGTGGATACAGTACAGTCAGCAATGAAGAAATCGAGATAAATAGCTGTCCATACAAACATAAGTGATTGATATTTGTTTCTTTATACCGGAGTAATTTTTATCAATACATTTTCATTTCAAACAGTCATTTGAAAATCTGATACCTCTTAACTCCTTTAACCACACTTAAAAGTAAAATTAAATAATGGCCAGTTCCAGTTTTGTTGATTATGTAAAGATCTATTTACGATCGGGTGCCGGAGGAGCAGGTTCACACCATTATCTTCGTACCAAGGGCAATCCCAAAGGTGGTCCCGATGGAGGTGACGGGGGCCGTGGAGGTCATATTATCATTCAGGGCGACAAGCAGTTATGGACGATGCTTCACCTGCGTTACACCAAGCATATTTTAGCCAGCGATGGCGAAGGCGGATCAAAAGCACTTTCGACCGGCGCCAACGGCGAAGACAGGATTATAAAAGTCCCTTTAGGTACCGTAGTGCGTGATCCTGAAACAGGCGAAATAGAATTTGAAGTAACCGCACACGACGAACGACATATCATTGTGCCAGGTGGTAGGGGAGGAATGGGTAACGATCATTTTAAAACATCCACGAACCAGGCACCAAGATTTGCCCAGCCTGGCGAACCTTTCATCGAATGCTGGAAGATTTTTGAACTCAAAATTCTTGCTGATGTTGGGCTGGTTGGCTTTCCAAATGCAGGAAAATCAACACTTTTATCGGTGCTTTCGGCTGCCAAACCCGAAATAGCGGACTACCCCTTCACAACGCTCAGGCCTAATTTGGGTATAGTTTCCTACTATGGCGACAAATCCTTTGTAATGGCCGACATACCTGGAATTATTGAAGGTGCTCACGAAGGAAAAGGTCTGGGCGTAAGGTTTTTGAAGCATATCGAACGAAATTCTGTGCTCCTGTTTATGATACCCGCTGATAGCAAGGATATTAAAAAAGAATACAAGATTCTTCTCAATGAGTTGAAACAATTCAATCCGGAATTGCTGAATAAAGGACGTTTGCTTGCGATTACCAAATGTGACATGCTTGACGAGGAAATGATTAAACTCATGAAAAAGGAATTGCCTCGTACCATTCCGTCTGTTTTTATTTCGTCGCATACTAAACTCGGACTTACTACTCTTAAAGATATGCTTTGGGAACAATTAAACTCCTGATAAATGCCAGTTATGTTTTAATCAATTTTATATAGGCCTGATAATACAAGCGATAAACTGTACTTTTGATTTTTTTAAGGATTACGATATCATTATTTTTACAGAAATAAATTCTTTATGAATAAGTTCGAAAACCTGAAACCGGAATATAAAATCTGGTTCTCATCGCTACAGGGCGATGGCATTTTAGGTGATGGGAAATGGAAGATATTAAAGCAAATTGATGAATGTGGCTCTCTTGTAAAAGCATGTGAGCATATGGGAATTACTTACCGCCGCACCTGGAACGATCTGCAGAAAATTGAGAAAATGCTTGGATTTCACCTGCTCGAAACCATACGTGGCGGACAGGAAGGGGGAAGTACACGCTTATCTCCCGAAGGCCGTCGACTGGTGAAAAGCTTTGATGTTTTCCATCAACGCATCGACAAAATAATGCAAAAAGAGTTTGTCAGGTTACTTGACGATCTGAATTTATAACAAACCACGTTTTACTTTTATATGATTTCTGTACCTGAAATGGTTATGATTGGCGGTAATTCGCGCAATTCAGGAAAAACTACCATGGCGTGTAGTATTATCAGAAAATTATCTGTCAATCATGAAGTAATTGGTTTAAAAGTTACCAGCGTTAAGCCCGGAGAAGAAGAACTTCATGGAAATCACAATGGAAATCACAATGAAAACTTCAATGGAAATTTTACTATTTTTGAAGAAAAAAATTCCGAATCTCACAAGGATACTGCTAAAATGCTTCAAGCCGGAGCAACTCATGTTTATTATATTCGTGTTGAACAAAACTTTACTGAGCAGGCAATATTACATTTTCTGTTCAGTTATGCTAAGGGGCAACTGATTGTATGTGAAAGCCGGAGTCTTAGACGTATAGTTAATCCGGGTTTATTCCTGATAATGATGAGATTGCAGGTGAAGACTGAAGCGAAAGATATGTCAGATTTCCTTGGCATGGCAGATAAAATTTTATATTTTGATGAAGGTTTAGAGGGAATAAAGCATTTTTCTGATAATCTGAAATTTAATAATTGTAAATTTGTTTGGAATAGTTAAAATATAAATTCATTAACTATTATTGCTTGCTTTCGCTTTTAAACTAAACATTTTCATTTCGTTCTCGTTTATACTGGAGTATTCACTTAATTAAGTAAGTTTTTAATTAACGTAATTTAAAATGTATTGTGAATTTTTACGTTTTGACATTTAGTGTAAAATTGGTAAAAGAGTAGCAAACAGATGAAAAAATCAGGTATAGGATATATAATAGTTTTTATAATTCTGCTTTCTGTTGAAGCTAAAGCTCAGCAATTGCATTCGCTGTGGGTTAATGCGTTACCTGGTCTTAACAGCACCTGGATTCTCAATCAAAATGCATATGGCAATCCTGAATTCGAATATTCCTCTTCATTTGGATTAACCGGTGGGGTTGGAGCAACTTATTTTTATAGAAGGCATTGGGGATTTAACGGCTCGGTGCTGTTGAGTAAATTGGGCCAAAGTTATAGCGGAGTGCAGGCCGGTGGTGATGCCGATCGTAAAGTCCGCTTAACATATCTGGAAATTCCATTACAAATGATGAAGAATGTTCCGGGTCAGCTTTATCCCACGTGGATATCGTTTGGTCCTGATGTTCTGATTCTGCTGAATGCAAAACAACAATATAACCGTGACGGCGGAAACCCGTTATCATTTCCGGATGGGATGATAGATGGGAATGTAAAAGATAGATATAAACTTGCTGATGTTGCGCTTAATTTCTCCGTTAACAGGATGTACAATCTGGATTATTTCAGGAAAATCATGTTCCTTTTCTCTGCAAACGCGGCACTTGGGCTTACTGATATTAATTCAAAGAATTGGCAAATTCCCAATACACATGATATTTATACGGGATCGCATAATTTTTATATTGGTTTTAAAGTTGGATTGATGTTTAAAGTTGCCAGGTTAGGCGGATCGAATTGGTAAACAAAATATACATGTAAGTAAAAAATATTTTCAAAATAGTGTAAATACTGTGATTTTATCTTGTTTTGGTGCTATTATATTTTACAAAGAGGATTTATAGACAGAAAACTTTATTGATACAAAAAACATTTAAAAATAATATTAATTTGTTGAGTTATATTTATTGCACCCCTATATTTATACGGTGCAGCTCTTTTTATTTATAATACCCTATTACTTTATATGCTTAAGTATATTAATTATCAATGAATAGATTGTTACATTATGGTATGCGCAAAGTTGTTATCTGAAATCCTGCTCTGGCGAATATATTTTCGGCAGTTTGAATAACAAATTCCAATTAGGCGTTGCTGACTTGGTTCGGACAGTTCTTATTAAAGTGGAGTAGAAACAGCATTAATTCAATTTTTTGTTATTCTGAACAGTTTTGAAAAGTGTTTTGGCCAAACGGGAAATAACGGAACATATACTATTTGTTTGAACGTAGATTTATCTAATCACAGGGTAAGGATAATTAAAATAGAGATGAAGTTTTTTGTAAAGGTCCATTCATTAGTAATCCAGAATATCAGATTTAATCAAAACATGTTTAAAATATTTTCTTTCGTTACATTTTGGTACGATAAAACCCTTCAAATAAATACTGAACACATGAAACGAGCCATGCCAATAAATTGTCACACAGAGGGATGATTATTGCTGGCGAGTTCCATCTGACCCGTAAAAATTAAAAAATAAACAGATGAAAAAGTATATTCTGAGTTTGGCGATAATTTTTCTTGTTTTCCTCAAAGTAGAAGTGCATGCGCAACAAAGAGGCTCATTGTGGTTTAATGTTATCAGCGGGGTAAACAGCACATGGATTGTAAATCAGAATGCGTATGGAAATCAGGAAATTGAATATAGTGCAGCTTTTGGTCTTACCGGTGGAGTAGGGGTGAGTTATTTCCATAACCGGGATTGGGGTTTCACAGGATCATTTCTGGCTAGCCAGCTAGGGCAGAATTACAAGGGATATCAGGCAGGAGGCGTTGCCCAACGAAAAATAAAACTAATGTACTTTGAATTACCACTCATGGTTATGAGGAGTATACGTGGAACACAGTATCCAACCTGGGTTTCATTCGGGCCGGATATAATGTTGCTTTTAAATGCAAAGCAGGATTATACCCGTGATGGTGGCTCCCCTTTGCCAAACCCTGAGGGAATGATTGTGAAAGAAACAAAGGAAAGATTTAACAAAACTGATATTTCAATGAACTTTTCACTGAACAGGATGTATGCACTCAATTACTCAAGGAAGACGATGATTCTCATTTCCTTGAATTCCGCAATTGGATTCACTGATATCAATAAATCTACCTGGCAGATTGCAAACACCCATGATCAATATGGGAAATCGCGTAATTTTTATATCGGAGCAAAAGTGGGAATAATGTATAATGTTAAGAGGCTTCGTATAAAGTATTGGTAAAAATATCCGCAAAGGATATTTTATGAGTTGAAAAACTAATCAATAGACACAACAGGCCAGGGAGTTGCATTTTTCCAGGCACCACGTGTAAAATCAGGAATCTCAACGGAAGTTCCCTTGTTTAGAACGCTTTTCTCACTTAATGCCACAACGCTGCACCAGGCTGCTGCATCATACACATCCTGGTCAAGAGGCAATCCGTTGCGCAAACAATATATAAGGCGATAATCCATCATAAAGTCCATTCCGCCATGCCCGCCAACTTTTTTGGCTTTTTCGCCAATTCGGGTTATCAGAGGATGCTCATATTTCTTCATCAGGGCATCAAAATCCTCTTTCTTTAAAAATTCATGTGCAGCAGGTTCCAAAGCTATCTGTTCCTCAGGGTACTTAATTGCCATTCCCTTTGTTCCGCTGATCATTTGAATCCGGCTGTAGGGTCTTGGGCTGGTTGTATTATGTTGTATCATTATGGTTTTCCCATTAACAGTCTGGATAAGCGTTGTGTTCATATCTCCCAGTGCATAAGTCTGCAGAGCTTCCGGCGAATTTGCGCCGAAGGTTTCTGCAGCGTATAATGACAGACCTTCCTGTTTGGTTGAAACTGATGTAAGATAATCAAACCTGTCGCCCCGATTTATCCCCATAATTTGTGCAACCGGACCGAGACCATGCGTTGGATAAGGGTTTCCTGTATGTATTTTGCTGTATTCAAGTCGCCACATATTATGGTAACCATTTTCTTTCCTGAACTTAAGCTCACGTAAATCGTGCAGGTAAGCACCTTCAGCATGAAGAATATCTCCAAATACGCCGTTGCGGGCCATATTCAGGGTATTGAGTTCAAAGAAATCGTAACAACAGTTTTCGAGCATCATAAAATGCCGTTGAGTCTCTTCAGCCGTATTTACCAAGTCCCAGCATTCATCCAGTGTAACAGCGCTTGGTACCTCACAGGCAGCATGTTTGCCATGTTTCATGGCATAAACAGAAACAGGAGTATGCATTAACCAGGGAGTGCATTGATAAATCAGGTCAATGTCATCGCGTTCACATATTTTTTTCCAGTCTTCTTCGCCTGTATATTCGATAGCTGCTTTAAATCCAGCATCCGTAAGCTGCTTATTACCAGATTTTACTGCTGAGGGAACAACATCAGCAATTGCAATAATTTCAACCCCTTCTATCTGCAATAGCCGTTGTAATGAACCGATACCACGCATTCCTATCCCGATGAACCCTATGCGAACTGTTTTAAGTGGTTCGCACCTAAGTCCCATAACAGATTTTCCTTTCGAAGCAGGAACCTTGAGCTTGGTTGATAATTTCTGCTCTTCATCATTGGCTGTTGAGCCAAAAACATTGCTTACTGATGACAATCCCAGCGCTGCACTTCCAGCTGCAGCAATTTTAATGAAGTTCCTGCGACTGTTATTCCTGTTGCTGTTTTTCATGATTTTGGTATTATCTGGTAAATGTATAGAATAAGGAGAATGGAAAACATTGATTAATAAAAATAATTATAAAGCAGATTAGGTTGCAGCGTTTTGCTTTAAAGTTTGAAATTTTATGCCCATTGGTTTTTCAAACTAATACTGCCCGTATTTATATATTAATTGCGAAAGCATCAGCAGGCGTTCTTTGGTTACCTTCGGGGCGATGGAACATGCAGTACTGAGAATAAAGCCTTTCCCCATGTTCTTGCCGGTTTCTATAATTTTCCTTACATCGGTTTCGGCCTTTTCGTCATCAGCAAAAAGCAGCGAATTGATTGAATCAATATTCCCTTTAATAAATAGGTCGTTGCCAATCCGTCTAAATGCATCCTCCAGGTCGACATTACCAACAGGGATCGGATCCAAACATTCCAGCCCTGATGTTTTGCTTTCCCGCATCAACTCCAGCCGATCACTAATTGACCCGCAGGTGTGGATGTAAACATGAACTCCTTTGGCACGAATTGCCTCAATAATCCTTCGCTCATAAGGCAATACAAATTCATTGTAATCTTCCATCGAAATAAATCCCATACCGGCAAATGGTGATGAAATTTTGATGGCATCAATGTGTTTGTCACACATCTTAACCGCCAGATCCCGGACTCCGTTGGCATATTTATCAATAATCGCATGGCATTTTTCAGGCTCCATAATTAGCCCAACCAAACCATCCTGGTAACCTACCAAATCTAGAAAATAGTCAAACGGCGAAGTAATCTCTCCATGAATGGAAACCGATTCCCCGACTTTTAAGTAGATGATATCAAAAACATCAAACATGTTTTCCTGATCGATGTCGAAGTAAAGATTGTGCGATACCGGAATGTAATTAATTACCGAAGGAATGTCCTTTTCAACATCGATATCTTCGATGGTCGGCATGGTTTTCTGCTGATTAAACTTAACCAATGGAAGGTCAGTCCATGAATGGACTTCGGTGCGGTCGGGATAGGTCAGTTTGTATTCTCCTTCCCCAATACATTCGGTACTGAGAAGGTCTTTTCTCCATTTATCTGAGTGCCCGTGAAGACTCACCAAAATACCATCGAACTTAAATTTTTCGCAAAGTGCTACCAAACCTTCAGCAAAAACATTTTTATCATACCAGAATTCAATCGGATTTGGCTGTAGTTGAACCATCATACTACCGATGCTAAACTGGCACATTAACGGGACCCGGTCGGGATGCTGTAAATTCATCGCAGCATTAATACGTTCTTTTGAGGTCATTGGTTTAATAGCTATTTATACCGTATTGATAATATGAGGTCTTTATT
The DNA here is from genome assembly GCA_903879715.1 of uncultured Bacteroidales bacterium. Taxonomy (GTDB): domain Bacteria; phylum Bacteroidota; class Bacteroidia; order Bacteroidales; family UBA4417; genus UBA4417. The sequence goes on along the minus strand of CAIRMR010000075.1, from coordinate 11,259 downwards.
GATTTGCAATTACTTCATATGTCCCTGATTTCAACTCGAAACTGCAGGTTCCATTGGCTTGAACCGATGGTGAAAAGGGGGTATTATCCATACTTTTTCTGACCAGAATTTTTCCTGGATTCCTGAAAGGCAATTCAAAGCTGGCAGTTGCTCCTTCAGGAATTGTGATGTGAAAAGTGTATTGTTTCCCAGTCTTTTCCCAATTCGAGACAATCATTCCTAAAGGCGATTCATAGGAGCATTTTGCATAAGAAAGGTCATTTGGAACAGTGGGAGCAATCGTAAATTTCTTAAAACCGGGATAAGCATCCAAAGGTCTTATCCCCCCAATCCAGCGATAAAACCATCCGGATACCGAACCAAACATTCCATGACAATTGGAATAAATATCGTCACTTTCTTGCCATGTTTCCCACAATGTAGTGGCGCCTTGATCTACCATAAATCCCCATCCCGGAAATTCCGGACTATCAACAATTTCAAACACACGATTGCTATACCCGTTTTGCGACAAAGCTTCCAGAATATATTTCAACCCAAAAATTCCGTTGGTAAAATGTCCAGCGGGAGCTTCATCGAGTGCTTTCAGCAGTCGTTCAAGTGCAACTTTCTTATCGGTTTCAGGCAAAATATCGAAATACAAAAACACAGCGTATAGCGTTTGTTTGTTAAACAGTTCTTTCGAGTTGTTCAGTTTTTCTAGGGCTTCAATTTTTGCTTTTTCAGGTAAAGTATTGATATATAAAAGCGATGCCTCGCGCGATTGGTGATTGATTAAATCATAAGAGGTAGTATTCCAGTACATTTCGATCAGATTCTTTTTAATCTTGCTTTCGAGTTCGATAAAACGTTGTTTATTTTTCTGTTCGCCCATCAGGTCAGAAATCCGAACCATGATTCTTGCCGAGTTCAGGTAAGATGCCGTGCCTATCAGTTGCACCGGAACATTTACCAACGATTCATGATCACCAAGTCCATTTTCAACAATTCCTGAAGGGAACATCCGCGCAGCTTTTGCCATCCAGTTCAGGTCGAAATCATACAATTCGCGAATGATGGCCGTATCGCCATAATACGTCAGTAATTTATCCTGAAGCTCAAGGATGGAGGCCTCGAAATTGATTCCACAATATTTGAGCCCGACGTTTGGCGCACAATCGATGAAAACTGAGTCCGTTACCGCGTCAACCCAGTCGTACAATGTTTTTCGGTAAAATGACTGCATATTGTAATTCAAAATAAACGACTCGCCAATGTTGTATAAATCGCCACCATAACCAAAGCGTTCTCGTCCGGGACAATCGGACTGAACACTCATCAAATTGCTGATAAATGCACGGGTAGTTGCGTCCTGAATGGAGTTAACCAACTTTGATGAACACGAAAAACTGTTTTTGCCTAACACATTAGTGCCAAGAGTAATCCCTTCAATATCGGCGATGTCAGGCTTGTATTTCAGACCTGATATTTCCATATACCTAAAAACACTGAACGAAAATGCCGGGATATACGAGACTTCCTTATTATCAGCAAAAATGTACATTCCTCCTTGCTCTGCTATATCCGGAGCGCCAGCGCCTCCTTTTCCCTTTTCTTTAATCTGACCGGCTACGGCAGTCATTGGGTTCAGTTCGCCATTGGGGTAAATGCGTTCGCCAAAACGAAACCGGATAGTATCGCCTCGCTGCCCACTAAACTTTATTTTGAAAGTTCCTGTAAAGTTTACGCCAAAATCTACTAAGTATATTCCATCTTTTCCGGAAGTAATTTTGACTGGTTTTTTGAGGTCAATAACTTGAATGTGTGGGAAAAATGTTTTTTCTAATTGGCCTCCAGGTCCATCTTCTTCATTAGCCATATTCCATTTACGGTCATTATATTTCAAATTGTTCCAATCCTCGATTTCATTACGGGCATCATAAACTTCACCCAGATAAACATTGTTGCGCATGATAGGTCCGTAAGAATACTTCCAGGTTTGATCGGTAACAATCTCTTTAGTTTTCCCATTAGCATACTCAATTCTGACTTTGGCAATAAAAACAGGTCTCCCGGTAGGCAGGTAATTGCGAAGGTTTAAATATCCCCAAAATTTTAGAGGTAAAGGATTATAAAAGCCATTGCCCAGTGTGACGCCAATACAATTTTCACCTGAATTAATCTTATTGGTGATGTCATACTCCGTGTAATAAACTCTTTTGCTAAAGTCGGTCCATGCCGGATCGCAATAGTTTTGATCCAGGGTTATGCCATTGATAGAAGCTTGATAGTATCCGGCAGCAGTGATAAAAAGCGTTACAGACCTAATTTCCTCTTTGGCATTAAATGTTTTACGAAATACTGGTGCAGGATCGTTACTATAAAATAAAGAATCGTAAGCCGGCAAAGGTTTTGAATCACCAATCCATTTGGCATTTAATAAGTCATTCGCTGTAATTATCTGACTTTTAACTGAAATTTGGCCCAATAAACTAATCGCTAACAGGACTATACGTAAAGATTTCATTGTGGAGTTTTAGAAATGATTGTACTAAGAAATTCAAACATTTGATTCATTATAACACTACCGATGTAAAAAGCAGGACATAACCTGGATTTAATCACTTAAATCTGGTTGCGACTTGGTCCCTCTTGCTTCTTATTCTCAATTCGCGCAACCTATTTTGATGGTCTTTTTGCCTTCCCGGTTAATCTTCGTAAAATTGGTTTTGCACATTGTATTTTCTTTATCAATTTTACCATGTATCAGTCCTGAACGGCATTAAAGGTAAGCCGTTGGTATCAAATAAATTTGGCATTTCTTCGTTGGAAAAGCAATAACGTACTGCCACCGGGCTTAGAACATTTTCACATTGGATGATTATTTCGCCATTCCTGGAGATAGTTGCTTTTGCATGATAGAATACCTGATCATTTCCGGCCACCTGGAAACTTTTAATCTCTGCCTCTTTGCATGTCAGCTTTCCGATTGATGACACTGAGATATGTGCGGCTTGTTTGTCAATCTCCATTTTTGAAAAACGCGGCGAATACGATTGCAGATCACTGAAATGATACTGCTCTTTCAACACGAGGTTGGCTAATCGATTGCCAACAGCGGCTTTCAAACGGGGATGAATGTCTTTGATATTATCAACCAAATCTCCAATGGAAACCATTCCGGTATTGGGTAAGTCCAGGGCAATTTCCTGTTGTTCTCGTAGATACGCTGCCGCATCCTTTGGATAATAACCATCGAAAGGTGCAATTTGCACATAATAGAAAGGGAAATCGTTTTCAAACTTCACTCGCCACGATTGAATCAGATTCTTCAATAAACTGCCGTACATTTTGGCTTCAGGCATTGCTAAAGCGTTGCTTTCGCCCTGATACCAGATCACTCCGGATAAACTGTAAGGCGTCAGGGGATGAATCATGGCATTATACAGGATTGATGTTCCCTGCGGAGCCCAGGCGGTTCCAAAATGACTTTGCGCCTGAAGTTGCTCTTCGTTTTCGAAAGCCTCTTTAGGCATCCATGGCTGAATGCTGGTAGCGCCCAAACTTGCGCTAATCAATCCAACCGGTACTTTCAGCGCTTTTTGCAGATTATTTCCGAAGAAATACCCGACAGCGCTGAAATTTTTCAAACTGGATGAATCGCATACCACCCATTTTCCTTTACAGTCACTTCGGGGATAAATATCATACGAATTTTCAACCTGGAAAAACCTTATTTCGTTGTTTCGTGGTGCTTTCAAGGCATCACCACTATCCAATAAATCAGCATCACAGCGAAGTTCCATATTCGACTGGCCGGAGCAAAGCCAAACTTCGCCCAACGATATATCCGAAATGGTCACTTTATCCTGGCCATTGATAAACGAAATCGTGTAAAGTCCTCCTGCCTTGGGTGTGCGAATGATTGTATGCCAGGTGCAGTCAGTAGCAACTAAAGCTTTTACGGTATCATTCGGAGCCCAGCTGGCTACAACAGCTATATTTCTGGTTGATGGACCCCATCCCCAAAGTTTGACCTCAGTCGATTGTTGAAGAACTGCATGGTCACTAAGGATGGCAGGGAGCCGGATGGGCATGTCCTGAGCCTTCAAGCTTAAAGTAATGAATATAAATAAAGCAGACAGGAAGCTTTTCATGGACAGAAATTTATTGTTGATTTATTTCCAAACGCAATAAAATAGCCCCTCCTCCATCTATTTCACATTCAAAAGCATTTGCCTTATTAAGCGCTACAGCTTCTTCCTTCGAAGTGATATTGGAAACCAGATAGACATTTTTGACCTCAGTAGTAAACTGGATTAAAGTAGGAAGGCTCCCGGCTTCGCGTGTCATATTCTCGCCATGACGTTTGTTTACAATCAGGATATATTGTTGTTTTTGCTTGTCTTCGAAATAGCTCAGGATATAGCCCATACTGATTGTTTTGTCTTTGGCTGCAATTTTCGAAACATATTTCTCCGTTGTTCCAGCCCAGTCCTGAACTGCGAATTCGTCAGTTCCGACGGGTGGAAACGGATCGGTAGCCCCCAGAATATGGCGGACTTTGAGGCTGGTTAACTTAATGAGTAAATCGCCCCAAACCAGAGTCTGTGCATTCACTTTTGCGACGTCATCAAACCGTTCACCTTTTTGATCTTCAGCATTGAGGACACCCGAACCAAACTCGTAAACATTATTTCCAGCCACTTCCAGTATACGTCCTTTGTTAAAGTCATAGATCGAATCCTTCTTATTTTGCTTCATTATCTCCTTGCCCATCATATCATTAATGCCAGGTACAGGATTTCTGAAATAGAAATAATACAATCCTTTGCTTCCGTAGGCGAGCAGGGAATTAACCTGCCATGCCAGGTCTGATGCGCTCACATCGCGCGTTGCATGAGAAGAATACACCTGTACGAAACCGAAAATCTTGCAGTTGTTTTTTTGGGCTGTCTCGCGCATCATTTCCAGATCGTGGTAATAGGTCTTACCATCATAATTGAAGCGGTAACACGGGTAATTATCGAGTGAGGCGTAAGCCGGCCGTAGTAATTTGAAATAAGTATCCATGTATTCCCGATAGCTGCTTTCCAGCAGCGATTGGCTTACAAAAGATGGGAACATATTTACCAGGCTCATAGCTTCGGGATATTTGCTTCGTAAATACTCATATTGAACTTTATAATCTTCTAACTGGTAAGTTTTTGGTTCATCGCCAAGCATAAATCCGATGCGTTTGGGATCTTCAGCATGAAAATCGCACATAGATTTATAATCGTATCCTTTCGAGTTAAAGTCTTTCGTGAGCATCCAATTGCCACTCCAGTCTTTTTTCATCAATCCATATGCTTCTTCATCAGGGTGAATGGTCATAACATTAAAACCAGCTTCTTTGAACCATCCGAGTTGCGTCTTAGTAAGTGCCGGTGGGATGAACGACATGATCGGGAATGGAGTTATGGTAATTTCCGGACTTTTGCCAGCTATTACTACTTCTTTTTTCACAGGAACCACTGGTTTCGACGAATGGCTTTTACTGTTCTGAGCAATAACTTGAGAGAAAAATAAAAGAAGGATAAATAATTGGATGATGGTTCGTTTCATGTTTAGAATCTTTAATTAATTGGAAAGGAACATTTGTTTAGTTATGACACTATTTTTCGATTTCAAGGAATAGAGGTAAATGCCTGAAGAATAATTTGTTGCGTCGAATTTTATGGTATAAATGCCTTTCTTTTTAAAGGTTCTTTCGAGTACAATTATCTTTTCGCCCAACGGGTTAGTTACAGAAAGTTCCATTTCACTATCTTCGGAAATACTATATTTGATTGTTGTTTCTAACTTAAATGGATTAGGATAATTGCTCAGGATATTTTTGTTTGCTGTTTTTTCATTTTCGTTCACACCGGTATAAATCCAGCTTGGGCGAAACAAAATTCCATTGCCGGCAGATATAAGCATTGAGAATTTACCTCCCGGTTCGCTTACGCTATAATCAGTAATTTCAACCCAATCATCAAGGTCGGCATTAAAATATTCCAGTCTGGATAATTTATTCTTCAAGGATATTGTTGTCTCCACATCTGCGTTGTAGTTCTTGTTCATAATCATAAAATAATCATTTTGAACTGAATCTTTATAGAAGCCCACAACATAACTATTGTTTCCGGCAATACCCGTTACAAGTTCACCAGCAGGTAATTTATGGGCGCCAATTGGAATGTCGTTCACATGATAACTTCCGACTGATTTTAGCCTCAACATTTCGTTTCCAATGTTCTTTATTTCTTTGTTTAATTGGGATATTGTTGCGTATATCTCCGCTCGCTTTTCCGGAGGATAATTTGTAAATCCCCAGGACAATTGCCAGTGAAACCAAACAATTCCTGTAAAGCCATATGCCAGTGAAGAATAAACTAAAAACCGATGTTCTGATGGGCTGGGTGTTCTCCAACCCGAAAAAGGAACCAGTGGTATATACTCTTTTTCTGTTCCTATCAATTGAATGATATTTGTATAAGGAAGATCAAATTTCAGCGCAAGATCACGTATGATTTCCAGGTTTTGGAAATAGTGATTACCATCTGAATTTGTTAAAAAATGGTAATTATCAAAACTTAACATTTCGGGCTTAACTTCACTCAAATACCGCCATATATAATCGTAGTAATCAAGAGCATCCATTTGCCATGCTTCCGCAGTAATTCCAAATACATTAATATAGGCAAGTCTCCCCGGGTCTTTCTCTTTTAAATAGGAAACAACTTTTTCCAGATTTTTAAACCTGTTTGCTCCGGGTTCATCAATTATGTGGTAACCTGCGACTGACTCTTCACTTTTGAATGCCTTAACTATAGGATCCATTGTTGAAAGATCTTCTGCAGTTATTTCAGGAGGAATTGAATTTGAGCCGGTTAATTTCGTCCAATAATTGGGCATTGTTTCGACTGCCTGAACAAAACACTTCATGTTATTCTTCTTCACTAAGTTTACTCCGGTAGCAAACGGCGGATTGTGTATTGCAAGGTTAAAGTCAAAGTTTGCACCCTTGTAGTAGTCATAAGCTATTTGCATATCAGTAGGAGGTGACCACGCAGACAGAAAAAACTCTTTTTGTTCCCAATATTTATCAGTTATGCTTCCTGCTGTTTGTGCTTTAATCGTGTCGCCAGGACCTGCAATTACATATAAATCCGCTGATATTTTGCCGGATACAGGTACTTTGACTGTCCAGTTTACTTCGGTAAAAGCAAGTTGGTTCATGATCGCTTTCGATTTTGAGGAACCTGCAGTTAAAGTTAAATTATCGGATAATATAATTTCTAAATTTACCTCAGTATCTATAAGACCAGCATTCCAGATTCTTACACCCACAGGTATTTCAGTATCCGGGCGGATTACTGTTCGTTCAAAAACGAATGATATTACAAAAATGTTTGATGCGCCAAAAGTATTTACAGAACATATAAATAACAAACTGATTAAGGAGATTAACTTCATGGTTTGATCTACTTATTTCTAACGGTTATTTTTAAAATTCTGTGATAGGAGGTCATTTCTCCGAACAACTATCGGGAATTGATCATTCGCCCGGTAATGCTTGAATTTTTCAATTTCAAAGTGTAGAAATATATACCGGAAGGAAGACTTGTGGCATCGAAACTTTCGGTGTATTTGCCTTTAGTTCTGAAGGTTTTTCCATAACTAAAAACCTTTTTTCCAAGAGTATTATAAATACTAAGCTCTACTTCCTGATTCTCAGGAACAGTATATTCAAAAGTAGTTGTTGAGGTGAAAGGATTTGGGTAATTACGTAAACTATTTGTATTTGCCGGCTTATTTATAACACTTGTTATGGAACCGGTCCAAACCGGGCGGAACAAAATTCCATTACCGGCGGCTATTACCATACTGAACTCACTTCCCGGATTTGTAATCGTGAAATTGCTCAAATTTAACCACTGGCCGGTATTTGCGTCAAAGTATTCCAGTTTTGTCAGTTCTTTATTCAGCTTTATAGTAGTTTGGGAATCCGTGGTATAATCTTTATTCATAATCATGAAATAATCAGCTTGCACTGCATCTTTGAAAAGGCCAACCACATAACTCTGGTTTCCATTAACGCCTGAAACAATTTCTCCGGAAGGCAAATTAACGGCACCGTCAGGCAGGTTCTTCACATGATAGGCACCAACTGATTTCAGTTTCATCAGTTCAACACCAATGTTCTTCATTTCCTTGTTCAACTGAGAAACAGTGGCATGCAACTCAGCCTCTTTTGCAACCGGGTAACCGGTCATCCCCCACGTATTTTGCCAGTGAAACCAGATAATACCTGTATAACCGTACGCCAGTGAAGAGTATACCAGGAAGCGGTGTTCTTTGGGAGTAGGAGTTCTCCAATTTAATTGCGGAGCCAGAGGTACGTACTCTTTTTCAGTACCAATTAATTGTATGATATTCGTGTAGGGTATATTGTATTGTACACCGAAATTGCGAATGATGCCCAGGTTTTTAAAGTAATCCGGGCCATCAGATCCAGTCAAGAAATGGTAATGGTCGTAGCTCAGCATTTCGGGCTTTACTTCATTTAAGAACCGCGAAATATATTCTGTATACGAAGAAGTATTTGTTTGATCGTTAGTTGCATAAATTGGGAACATGTTGATTAAGGACAGTTTCAGAGGGTCTTTCGCCCTGATATGAGAAACAACTTTCGCTAAATTTGCAAATCGTGATGCTCCCGGTTCATCAATAATCATGTAGCCATCTACAGCCGTTTCATTTTTATATAAATCAAGCGTTGAAACCATAGTCGCAAGATCTGTATCCGTCACGGCAGGTGGGGTTCCATCAGATCCGTACAATTTGGTTCCATAATTGGGAATCATTTCAGCAATATTTACAAAACATTTCATGCTGTTTTTCTTTACCATGCTGACTCCGGTTGAGAATGGTGAACCTATCGTCAGATGCTGGGCAAAGTTTGCTCCTTTATAATAGTCAAAGGCGGCTTGCATGATGGAGGGAGGTGACCAGGCGCTGATTAAAAATTCTTTTTGTTGATAATATTTATCGGTTACCGATCCTGTGAGTAAAGCTTTTAGCGTATCACCAGGTGCAGCAATCAGGTTCAACTCAATTTTGACTTCACCTAGCAAAGTACTATTTAAAATCCATTTAATTTCAGTATAATTCAGGTTTCCAAGTGTCGCTGTGCTGCTTGCCGATCCGGAAACCAGCATCAAATTATTCGTCATCTTTAGATCAACTTTTACCTGTAGGTCAGTAAAGTCACTATTATAAATACGTGCGACAACAGGAATATTATCACCTAACCGTAAAACAGTTCTTTGCATTTCGAACGAAACAATGTTTATACCCGAGATATTTGACGCGAATCCTGAAGTGAAAACAAGAACCAGTAATATAAAAACTTGAATTTTTTTCATTATTTTTCGGTTTAATGAGCCTGTTCAATAAATTCTTACTGCAAAAAGTTGATTGACAAAGATTAGAATTTAATTTATTAAAACCGGGAGTCAGCAATTTAAAATTGCTGACTCCCGGTCAATAAAGCTTTGGTCTATTTTTTAATAAACTTTCCGATAGATGTACCTTTATCCGAAGTCATTTGAATGATGTAAGTTCCGGGTTGTAATTTACGAAGGCTGATTTTAGCGTCTTCTTGTTGCCCTGGCATTACTTTCATTACTTTTTGACCTGTAAGCGAATAAATGCTTATCGTACTGTTACGGTTCACTTTCGAAATGGTTAAAACATCCGAAACAGGGTTAGGATACATTTTTAGTTCTGAACTTGAGTAATTGTTAACTGCAGTATGATCAACGTTTGCCTGGAATAAGCTCATTGCTGCTCTTAAATCAGTTTCAGCCTGGTCAACCTGATCCTGAACTATTTTGGTTGTTGCTGCCTGGGCTGTTGCAATGGCTGCATTAGCAGCATCAACAGTTTGTTGCGCATATTGTCCGGGCAGGTCGCCAATTACTACAGCGCTCACTGCTGTATTTGATGAATCGATTAAGGCTGTGAGGTTAGTAGCATCTGGTAAAACTATGCCTTTCCCTGCTCTTAAATCGTCGATCCAAACCGCACCTATGAATTCATGAGAAAAATGTCCATCAGTTACAGTTAAACCGGGATTGATCCACCATTGATCGAAACCAGAATAGGTAGCGCTTGTAGTTCCGGCAAGGAAGAAGGTCAATTCGTGCCAGGTACTGTCAGCAGGAATTTTCAGACTTTGGTATTCTCCATAATTATCAGTAAATGATACACTTACCGAATCAAGCGCATACCCGTCATATGTTGCTCCAGGTTCTGCCATTGCTTTGAATTGAACGTAAGGATTAGCTTTTAATTCCATTACAATAGGAAGTGGTTGAGCCCAAAACCTTAGTTGTGACTGGTACCAGTAACTTCCGTTTGAAGTGCAGGTATATTTCAGCGCTCCATTTTCGAATGTTGGAACTATCCCATTAGCACCACCAAGTGTATTCCAGATTTCCTGTTTTACGATTCCGGAGAAATCTTCTTCAAATGAATCCAAAATCTGAATTGCAGGATTTGGTTTGAAAAGTGACATATAATATCTTAAATCTTTAACCGCTTCAGTTTTTAAAGCATCATCACTACCAGCAGAAATTATATCAGCCTGAGCGATAAAAGTGTTAATGCCATTTACTGTTGCCTGAGTATAGAGGCCGGCATCAGTGCCAATAGGTGCAGCGGCAATAATAGCGTTACACGAATCAATCAGCGTCGCAAGATCAGACTTAGCATCCGGCACATCAACAGCTTTACCTGCCTTGAAGTCATCAATCCATACGGTTCCAATGAATTCACTGGTGAAATGCCCTTGTTCCATCCCGGGATTTAACCAAAATTGATCATATCCCGTATACGTTGGCAATTTGGTATTTGGTAAATTAAATAGCACATCGTGCCAGGCTCCATCGGCTGGAATTTTGAATACCTGATTTTGTTCATAGTTGTCATTAAAGGTAATATTAACAGAATCGACCACAACGCCGTCGTAGGTTGCACCTGGTGCTGCCTTTGCTTTGAAACTAACATAAGGATATTCTTTCAAATCCATGGTTAATGGTTGTGGAGCCTTACTAAATGTGATTTTTTCGGAAAACCACATGCTTCCATTACTGTAACAATCGAATTTTAATGCACCATTATCAATACTTTGCGTAATTCCATTTGCTCCACCCAATTCGTTCCAAAGGTTATATTTAATTATGCCAT
>CAIRMR010000074.1 GCA_903879715.1 uncultured Bacteroidales bacterium | reverse complement strand
TCGAACTTACATAGATTTAACAGAAAAACAGCCATCATTATTTTAACAAACCGCCGTATGCCGAACGGCACGTACGGTGGTGTGAGAGGTCGGAAAATAAAATAGGAGGAAAACTATTTTATTTTCCTCCTACTCGATTTAGCAAATTCAATTGATAAGATATAACTTTACTGTCAGCAAAATATGAGTATTATTAGCGATATTTCCGTAACAGGAATAACGTCATCTGCCGCCAAGGTTAACTCTTTTTTCTATAACGAAATCTGAAAAAGGGTTAGTGAAAACAATTGATTTTTATCTTTTATAAAAGCTTTGAGAAATGATTGATAACCATGTAAATAATCCCAAAAGTCCCAAATATCCCGTAAAACGCTTTTTCTGGAGCATAAAACCGGAAATGAAAGATAAAATTGTGATAGATATTCCAGCTGGGAATGGGGTTACAACCGAGATTCTATTGGAATTGGACGCAAAAGTGGAGCCTTTTGATTTATTCCCGGAATATTTCATGTTGAAAAATATTGAATGCAAACGTGCAGATATAATGGAAAAAATCCCGGTAGCAGATAATTATGCTGATTGGGTTGTTTGCCAGGAAGGAATTGAACACTTTAGTGATCAGTTAAAAGCTTTTAAAGAGTTTAGCCGCATTCTGAAAATTGAAGGCAAATTACTGATTACTACACCCTCATATTCAAATTTATCCGCAAAATTAAGTTATCTGCTGTTTGAAAGCGAAACATTAAAACAGATGCCGCCAAATGAAATTGATGATATCTGGATGTCAGACAAAGCAATCACGGAGGAGTTATATCATGGGCATATATTTTTGCTTGGTGTTCAGAAATTACGGATCCTGGCTAAATTGGCTGGTTTCAGGATAAAGGAAATACGATATGTCAGGATAAGCAAAAGCTCTTTATTCCTTTTTCCTTTTTTCTATCCGTTTATTTTTATCGGTTCATATGTAAGGTATTTCAAGAATCTGCGCAAGCATAAAGAAATATCTATGCAATCCAAAAAGGATGTTTATAGAGAGCAGCTCAAAATAAATACAGATCCCAGAACCTTACTCAATCATCATACATTCATTGTATTTGAAAAAGAGAACGATTTGAAAAATGTATATTTCAGAATGGAAAGTATAGTAAAACCTTTCAATAAAATAATGTGATTGATGTCTGATTGATATAAGCCTTCAGAAATTCTATACTATCATTTTCGGGTTAAAATTCTTAGCCTTATTTTCATCGAATTCTCCTTCCCAACGCGCAACAACAGCAGTTGCCAGGCAATTGCCAATTACATTTACGGCAGTTCTTGCCATGTCCATTAGTTCGTCAATACCCAGGATAATAAAAATCGGCCAGGTAGGAAGTCCGAAACTGGCAGCAGTTCCCAGCAATATTACCAGTGATGCCCTGGGAACGCCGGCAACGCCTTTACTTGTCAGCATAAGAGTGAACACGATCAGTAATTGTTTGTCGAACGACAGATGAATACCTGCTACCTGCGCTACAAAAATTGTAGCAAGTGAAAGGTATAAAGTAGTTCCGTCGAGGTTAAAACTATAACCGGTTGGCATTACAAATGCAACTATTTTACGGGGGACTCCGAATTTTTCCATCGCTTCCATGGCAATCGGCAGAGCCGATTCTGAGCTGGTAGTTGCAAAAGCTATAGTTGCCGGTTCCGAAACAGCCCGGATAAAATTACGAACCGGAATCTTCATAAACAATGCAACAGGTAGGAAGACTAATACAAGAAGCAATATTAAAGCAACATATAGAGTAGCTAAAAGCTGAATCAGGTTCCCCAGAATGCTCAGCCCCATATGCCCGACCGAATATGCAATAGCAGCGAAAACAGCAACAGGAGCAAGGAACATAACCAGGTTGGTGAACTTGAACATGGTTTCGGAAAGGCTTTCGGCAAAATGAACCATCCTGTTCCGGTGCGGATCTTTTAACATAGCTACCGCGATGCCGAAAACAATACTGAATACTACAATCTGTAAAACCTGACCTTCGTATATTGCTTTCGCAATATTTTCAGGAAAAACATGAAGCACGATTTCTTCAAAGGTCTGGCCTTTAACCGTTGCAATGCCGGTCTGGCTGATTTCGGCTGGGATAATTACGCCGACTCCCGCCTTACTTATGTTGATTGCCAGCAAACCGATAAACAGGGCAATGGTTGAAACGATCTCAAAATACACAATTGATTTCCATCCCATTCGACCCACCTGCTTAAGGTTTGAATGCCCGGCAATTCCAACTACCAGCGTTGCAAAAAGTAATGGAGCAATAATAGTTTTCACCATATTCAGGAAGATCTTGCTGAACAGGTTAAGGTGAATTGCAATGGATGGCACATCGTGTCCGAATTCCGCTCCAAGCACCATACTTATCAGAATCCATGTAGTAAGAGACTTTTTGCGAAAGGCATAAACCACCAGCATGAACATTGTAGCCCAACGGCTTACTAACAGGACTGTTTCGTTTATATTCCAGAATGAATATACCTGTCCCAGATTAAGAATCAGCGAAATAGTAAGTACTGAAAATAAGAGTGAAAGGAAAGCGCGTGGAGTTAATTTCATCAGGTTGCTGATTAAAGTGAATGTTGTTTTTACTATAAATATTGTACAGTTCAGTTTGGCCGCACTCTAAAGAATTGGAATGTCTCTTCAGGTATAATCAGCAATAAATCACTACATCTTCCAGCGGTTTGCGCATAATTACAGTCCTTTTGGTATAGCTTTCGCGGGGATAACCAAGTGGTGTAATTCCAAATACTTTAACTGATTTTTTTATGCCAAGGGCTGATCGTAAAATATCAGGATTAAAATTGGTAACCCAACAGGAACCAACCCCTTCGTTAGTAGCAGCCAGTACCATTTGGTGCATGGCAATTGCCAGGTCGGTTTGCAACGAATTATAGCCATCCGAACGTTCCCAGGCATGATCCAGATCTCCGGTAACAACCAGGATGTGAGGCGCATCGTTAATCCATGACCTGGAATAACAAGGTTTAACTTTTTCAAGCATTTCTTTGGATGAAATGAGCCAGAATTCCCAGGGTTGATAATTGGACGCGGATGGAGCAATCCGTCCGGCTTCAAGTATTCTTTTTAATGTATCGATATCAACCGGTTTTGCGGGATCGTAGTTGCGGATGCTTTCGCGTTTCAATAAAACTTCATTAAATTCCATGGCTTTCTGTTTTTATCAAAAATACAATTTTTTAGATATGCAGGAGGTGGGGGGAGGGAAAATAATTTGGTTGGCAAAGGTTTAAAAGGCTGGGAGTCGGAAGACCGAAGTCGGGAGTAAGGAGTAAGGAGTATGGAAGCCGTATGCTTTTCCGACATCCGAAATCAAACATTCGGCATCCTTTACTTCTTTGGTTTCACCCCCATCACAAACTCCATAGTCCCACCATTCATAATATCTTCATGCATTATAATGAAATCCTTTTTCGGGATTCCATTTAGGTTGATTTGCTGGATATATATGTTTTTATCAGTCAGATTTTGAGCAGTAATGGTAAACTGTTTCCCGTTTTCAAGGTTCAGCGTGGCTTTGTCAACGGAAGGCGCCCCAATCACATACTCGTTGCTTCCCGGGCAAACCGGGTAAAATCCCAACGAACTGAAAATATACCAGGCCGACATCTGTCCGCAGTCGTCGTTGCCGCATAGTCCTTCGGTTGTGTTGTGATACATGGTATTTACAATCTGGTGGATGCGTTCCTGTGTTTTCCATGGAACACCTGCAAATACATATAAATAAGGCACATGGTGACTGGGTTCATTGCCATGCACATAATTCCCGATAATACCGGCGGCACTGATATCCTCGGATTCAGCAAAGTGTTTTTCGTCGAGCTTAACGTTAAAAAGTGAATCAACATGTGATATGAATTTTTTATTTCCGCCATGCAAAGCAATCAGTTTTAATGGATTCTGAGGAACATAGAGTGAATAGTTCCATGCATTTCCTTCAATAAAGCCTTGTTTTTCAGTACTCATTGGATCAAAAGGCGTTTGAAATGTTCCATCACTTTTCTTTGCACGCATAAATCCTGTACTGCTATCCCAAACAAAGTTATACGCCTCGGATCTTTTTTTGTATGTTGATGAAGTCTCCGGTTTCCCCATTTTTTCTGCCATTTTGCTGATACAATAATCATCATATGCATATTCAAGAGTTTTGGATGCTGAATTCGAGGATTTATCGGCAGGAACGTAGCCGTATTTCATATAATCACCGATACCGTCGTTTGGTGCATAAGTAGCACTGGCAATACAAGCATCAAGTGCCTTTTGAACATCAAAGCCGTGAATGCCTTTCATGTAAGCATCCGCGATGACCGGAACGGCATGATAGCCGATCATACACCAGTTTTCGTTTGCATAATGACTCCAAACCGGTAAAATGTGGTGAACGCTTTGCTGCTGATGGGCAAGCATGGAATTTATCATATCTGATGTTCGTTGTTGTTGAACCAAAGTAAAAAGTGGATGCAGTGCGCGATAAGTATCCCACAACGAAAATGTTGTATGATTTGTAAATCCTTCTGCTTTGTGGGTGTTGTGGTCAAGCCCGCGGTACTGTCCATCCACATCCATAAAAAGGGTAGGAGAGAGGAAGGTATGGTAAAGTGCTGTATAGAAAATGATTTTCTTTTCTTCGGACGCTTCAATGCTGATGCGGCTTAATTCCTTATTCCACGAATCCACCGCCTGTTGGTGAACCAGGTCGAAATTCCATCCCGGGATTTCGGTTTTGAGGTTATTGACAGCACCTTCTGTACTTACTGCCGAAAGAGCAAATTTAACCAGTATCTGCTCACCCGCTTTTGTATCGAAACTAAAATACGTTTTCAGTTTCCGGCCCGACATTTCGGGGAAATCCTTAGTTGTGTTGAATTTCCTGTAAAAATCATTATACACCACTTTCCCCTCATCGCGGCAACCATAGTTCCGTATTGGTTTCGAAAAAACCATGGCAAAATACATAGTCCGTTCGCGGGCCCAGCCCTGCGTTTGCCGGTATCCAGTAATCAGCGTATCATTTTCTACTCTTATAGAACTCCAAACAACTTTTCCATCGTAATTGTAAATGCCCGAAACCATATCGAGGATAATATTTGCCTGGTTACTTTCAGGAAAAGTATACCGGTGAAATCCTACCCGCGCGGAGGTTGTGAGTTCGGCTTTAATTTTGTAATCATTTAGCAAAACAGAATAATATCCCGCCGAAGCTTTTTCAGTATCATGCGAAAACCTGCTGCGGTATCCAGATTCAGAATTGTTAGCTGTTCCCGGATTTAACTGAACATTTCCGGTTGTAGGCATAACCAGGAAATCTCCCAGGTCGCTGTGACCGGTTCCGGAAAAATGAGTGTGGCTGAATCCGACAATAGTTTTATCCGAATATTGGTATCCTGCGCAATAACGGTAAACATCTTTAATATAACCCTGCCCTATTGAATATTGAATGGTATCCGTTTCCGGACTTAACTGAACCATACCGAAAGGAACGGTAGCTCCCGGATACGTATGCCCCATTTCGTTGGTGCCGATAAATGGATTCACATAGGAAGCAGGTGATTGAGACTTACATAAATAAGTTGTGAGAATTAAAATTGCAGCTATTTTAAATTTACGCATAAAACCGATTTTTTAAGCAGCGAAGTTACTGAATGAAACGAAGAGTCTGCTTCATTTTTAGAGTGAGAATACAATTTTATTTGGCTGAATATTGTTGTGCAGATGAATAAGAATTCCTGTCGTTTTTAGAAAGTTACAATAAAAACATATACCTTTGCCGCCATATTGAGTGGAAAAATTTGATTGCTTGCAACCACGGGAAAAAATGCTAAAAATACTTCCGCAAGCGTATTTAATACTTCCTCAATCTTTTTTATACATTTTAAACCTCTTAAATCAGATAGAGATGGGATATTTATTCACATCAGAAAGTGTGTCGGAAGGGCACCCCGACAAAGTAGCAGACCAGATATCAGATGCATTGCTGGATGAGTTTTTACGCTTTGATCCGGAAAGTAAAGTAGCTTGTGAAACTCTTGTAACTACCGGCCTGGCTGTTTGCAGCGGCGAAGTTCGTACAACAGGCTATGTTGATATTCAGAAAATAGTTCGACGTACTATCGAACGTATTGGATATACTAAAGCTGAATATCGTTTTGATAATAATTCATGTGGTGTAATTTCAACCATTCATGAACAATCCGATGATATTTACATGGGTGTTGATCATGGTGGTAATCCTGAAGACCAGGGTGCAGGCGACCAGGGAATGATGTTCGGTTACGCCAACAACGAAATGGATACGCTTATGCCTATGCCTATTGAATTGTCGCATATTCTCCTGCAGGAAATGGCTGCCATTCGTCGCGAAGGCAAAAAAATGAAATACCTCCGTCCTGACAGCAAATCGCAGGTTACCATTGAATATGACGAGCGTAACAGGCCTGTTCGTATTGATACTATTGTGGTTTCAACCCAACATGATGAATTTGTGCTTCCTGTTGATTCATCACATGCTGCGGTAAAAGCTGCTGAAAAAGCCATGCAGGATCAGATTGCAGAAGATGTGAAAAACGTATTGCTTCCGCGTGTAAAAAGAACATTACCTGCACGTGTCCGTAAACTCTTTGGTGATGATGTTAAATACTTTGTAAATCCAACCGGTAAGTTTGTTATTGGCGGACCTCACGGTGATACCGGTTTAACCGGACGCAAAATTATTGTTGATACCTATGGTGGTAAAGGCGCTCACGGTGGCGGTGCTTTTTCAGGAAAAGATTCCTCGAAAGTGGATCGCTCAGCGGCCTATGCTGCACGTCATATTGCCAAAAACCTTGTTGCTGCCGGCGTTGCTGACGAAGTCCTGGTGCAGGTTGCCTATGCAATCGGTGTTGCTGAACCTGTTGGTATTTATGTAAACACCTACAAAACGGCTAAAGTAAAAGATGCAGAAGGTAAAAAACTAACTGACGGTCAGATAGCTGAAAAAGTTCACAAGATTTTCGATATGCGTCCCTATGCTATTGTTCAGCGCTTCGGCCTGAAGAATCCGATTTTCGAAAGGACTGCTTCATACGGCCACTTTGGTCGTGATCATTACAAAGCCGAGGTGGAAGTATACTACAAAAACGGAAGCACCCGCACCGAAAAAATCAATGGAAAAGAGAAATATTTTAAGGAAGTTGAGTTTTTTGGATGGGAGAAAGTGGATAGTGTAGATAAGATTAAGAAAGAGTTCGGACTATAAAACCCATTTAGGGTTAAAAAAAATGAGGCTGTTTCTAAAAACAGCCTCATTTTTTTTATTTTACTTTTACTATCTTTTTAAACTCTAAGTTCTTTCCGTTTTCAAGTTTTAAAATATAAATGCCTGGAGAAAAGCCTGATGTATTTACAACAGTGTTTTCCAGCAAATTTCCCTTGAAAACAACTCCTCCAAATGAATTGATTAATTGAAAATTTCTTTTTTTCGTGTTACCATTGAATTCAATATATAATTCGTCACTAAAAGGATCTGGAAAAACATTGGTTGTATGATTGGCTGGAGATATTTCAATTCCAGTGGTTACAACATCTATTGTATTTGATATATCTGAACTACAGCCTTCATCTGTTACAATAACATAATAATTACCATCGTCGGTTACGGTATAGTCCTGATTTGTCGCTTCAGTTATTAGGCTGGCTTGTTTATACCATTGATTGCCTTTGGTCGCGTCAGAATGTAAAATAATGCCATTCACGGTTATTGTTGGAGATGCAGGAATTGCATTAACTGTAACTGCTATGGTTGATGCTACTCCATTTCCAACTGCATTAGCCCCTTTAACTGAAAGATCTCCTGAAACAGAAGGTTCATTATAGTTTACATTAATATGGTTGGTCATGCTTGTTCCAATGACTCCTGCCGGTAGCTTCCAAATGTAAGAATCAGCATAGTCAATGGGTGGAACTGAATAGCTCACAGTATTTTGTCCCTGGCAAACTATTGTTGGCCCTGTAATTGTTCCGGCATTAGCCGGAAGAGGATTGTATGCAATTTGACTGGAAGAACCCGCGGGTGTTAAATAAATCTCTGATCCCGGCAAACAATTATATTCAAAAATGGATACATAATACGTTTGATCTGCAATCAGATTACTGACGGTTACAGAGGACCCGGAATTATTATATACTACATATTCATCAGCGCCCAACTCATTACCCAAGCCAAAAACGGTATCAGGCGTGTAGGTATTTCCTGTTATCGGTGTCTCTGTAACCGGTGTTCCCTGTCTCATTACCAATATTCGTTTTTCCCCATCCCCATTTATCCAGTTGATGGTCATTGCTGTTTGACTAACCGCGGAAAATGTAATATTGCCGGCTTGCATGGTTGGAGACACGCAAGTGGTGCATGTCATGGTATGAGATCCCAAATAGGATACAATATCAATCGGATATTGCGTCCATTCAATTGCCAGGGTTGGGAAACCCGAAACCGGATTTGCAGTAATTCCGGAAGTTACCGAAGAGTTCCTTACCAGGGTTTTATCCAAAGTTGTATATGAACCACTAGTCCAGGCAAGTCCAGGATTTTCACCAATCCTGCCAAAAATATCAACATAGGAACTGGTTGAAATTTTAAAAAGTGCTACAGCATCATTTCCATTGAAATTTATCGCAGTAATCGCAGTGGCTGACCCTAAATAAGCTACCGCAGAAGTATTTTTATAAACAATAGTGGAATGATCATTTAGCGTACCTGTTAAGGTTACGCTGTAAGAAGCAGTTGCAGATCCATTTGAAAATGCTTGTAGCTTGTAATCAGAAAGATTTACAGCTGTTCCTGTATTATTTGATATTTCAATATATTTATTATTTGAGGAACCTTCAATATACTCAGATATGATTAAATCGGAAGCGCAACTTCCGGTTCCGCCAATGATGGTGGCACAGCTAATCTCCGGAGCTGTGGGCGAAGTTTTAAAATTGATGCTGGATGTAGGATTTGTAAAGGGGAAAATCCTGAAATAATAAGTTGCTGATGGTTCTAACCCATTAAAATTAACCGTTTTTATTCCCTGCAGCACATTTTTAACGAAAGTGTCATTTGCTTCCACAACACCATCAATAGGATCAGTAATTGCGGCAAGGCTCAAAGTGCTAGCTTTAATCAGATATCCATCAGGAGTTGTGGAATCAGTAGCATCATTCCATGTTAACGAAACTGAAGTAGCGGTTGATGCACCACAACTTAATAATGTGGGGTATGAGGATGGCTCATTTTTAATAACCCTATAGCTGTTTGTAAATGAAGTTGTAGTGTTTCCTTCATTGTCGGAGGCAAGTATTCTATAGGTTACAATAGTTCCTGCTGGTTGAGCCGGAATTGCTGAAAGGGTTTCGTATTTCGGCGCACTGCTAACATTCATTATGATTGAATTCCCGTAACTAATCCCATCGGTACACCATTGTAATGTTACCGTAGCTACCGTGATATCATCAGTTACGTTAACAGATACTGAAACGGCATTCGTTGACAGCGGTGAAGCCGGGGAGTAAATACTAGTTGAAATTACCGGAGAAGAAGAGCAACTCCAAATCTGACAAATATATTCCGGATGATCAATAAATGGATTTCTGTTATGTTGTGGAGTCTGATAATAAATATTGTTGTTCCGGTCAATTTCTTTCTGGCTTACCGGATCTCCGTTGTTCCAAGAAAGCAACATATCAATATACCATTGTTTGTAATTTCCACCGGTACTATTAATGATAAATTGACTGTTTGTATAGGGATATATGGTAACCCATGTACTTAATTGGTCCATATACCGGGCTGCCAAATAAAAATAAGCACGGGCGAAGTCTCCTTTGTATTCATTTATGGGTTCAAAAACAGTGCCTGCATAACCAGGGTAGGAGCATGGGCCCAGTTTGCTCCCATTTGTCGAGGTCCAAACCGGGAAATTAGTTTCCCCAACAATGTTGGCACTCTTTTGATTGTTAACATATTGATCTGCCGGGAATAAATGATGCAAGTCGGAATATTGCGGGTTTGCGGCATCATCAATTCCACCCCACCACGAATTGGGCATACAATGCTCCCTTGCGTAGCAATCTCCCTCAGCAGAAGCCGTACCACACTGATTGGTATAAATTGTGAATGTGTAGGCGGGTGATCCATTTGGGATATCAGAATACATATCCCAGATACTAAGATTATAGGGCGCTGGTTTAACATCTGTAACTGCGTAAGCATTCCAGATATCAAATGAGGTGCTGGTGTACGGGATTTTTACATGGCCGGTAGTTGTAATATCACGTAATGCTGCCCGCAATACTTCCCCGGATTTTCCTGTAGCCTGGTCATAATAACCAGCTGGAATTTGTGTAATACCTGAGTAAACTATAAAAAATCCAAGAGTCAGGAAGAATAATCTTTTTTTCATGCTTTTATTAAAGGGGGTACAATGTAAGCTAAACAATTAATTAAATTGAGGCAATGGAAAGAATAGCAAGGCAGATGCATTTTAAAAAACATAAAAGAGAAATAATGGAAATGTTCCATGGTAATGATAATTAAACAGATAGAGAATTGTTGGGGTGCAATATTTCATTCTGCAACTTTTACAAATAAAAAAACTCAGACACAGCCAGTAGTAAACTTTACTTACTTTGGGAAAGTGTTTTCATTATCCTGACAGCTGTTCTTCCCGGTGCTGAATGACAGGAGAAAACTATGAGGTGATATTGTTTGAGATTATGATTACAAAAGTACAGATCATAAGTCGTATGTAATAGCGACATTTTAATTTAGACTAAATATAAATAAG
>CAIRMR010000073.1 GCA_903879715.1 uncultured Bacteroidales bacterium | reverse complement strand
TCGAACTTACATAGATTTAACAGAAAAACAGCCATCATTATTTTAACAAACCGCCGTATGCCGAACGGCACGTACGGTGGTGTGAGAGGTCGGAAAATAAAATAGGAGGAAAACTATTTTATTTTCCTCCTACTCGATTTATTTTTAAATCTGACAGGTTTCAAATACAAAACCCCGGCTTATTCAGCACAGGGTTTCTATGAGGGTAAATCAAATTGAATTATTTGATTAATTGATCCGAACCAAGCAATAAATCGATATACTGACCACGTTTGTAAACAAATGGATCCTTTAACTCTTTCTTCGAAAGTTTTCCTTTGAAATCAGCTATTGAGGTGAATTTTTTCGATTCCATCCATGCTTCCATATCGCTCAGCATAGTTGCAATATGTTCGGGTTTGTTTTTATAAAGAGTGCTTACAACCTGTACGCAATCAGCTCCGGCCAGTAACATTTTAATTACATCATTGCCCTGGTAAATACCGGTATTGGCACAAATATTTGCTTTCAGATTGCCATACAACAAACCTGCATACCTGAGAGCAAGACGATAATCGCCTTCGTGGCTCAGGTAAAAAGGAGCAATATGTTTCATTTCCTGAACATTAATTTCGGGTTCGAACATGCGGTTGAATATTACCACAGCATTTACACCGGATTTATCAAGGCGGGAGATAAAGTTCAGCGGATTTGAATAGAATGAACTTAGCTTTACACTGACGGGAATTGAGATTTTTGACTTTATGGTTTTTACCAGGTCGAGATGAACGTCTTCAATCGAACGGCCGTCGGCTTCAAAATCGCCGGGAACGAAATAGAAATTTAATTCAATTCCATCCACCCCGGTTTTTTCGATAAGCCGCGCATACTCAATCCAGGTATTGTCATAAAGGCAATTCAGGCTGGCAATAACAGGAATACCTAAAGTTTCTTTCGCCTTACGCAGGTTTACCAGGTGAGCTTCAGGGCCGGCGTGCTGTAACTTTGGATAAAGACTGGTCATTTCAGCATGTAACCCTCCCATTGCCTCTAACTGATCATCAAA
This sequence comes from uncultured Bacteroidales bacterium, assembly GCA_903879715.1. Taxonomy (GTDB): domain Bacteria; phylum Bacteroidota; class Bacteroidia; order Bacteroidales; family UBA4417; genus UBA4417. Next base: position 33,495 of record CAIRMR010000073.1, on the reverse strand, counting down.
CTGGGCACTTTCGAGGTTGATCTGTTCTTCGAACAAGGTTTTGTAAACAATTGCCGCAGCTCCTGCCTGTTCAAGTTTTTTTAATATAGCAAGGTCTGTCGACATACTGCTTGCACCTGCAATAATGGGATTTTTTAGCGCAATTCCCATATAATTCGTAGCGAGGTTGATCATACTGTTTCCTCCTATTTTTTTAGAATACTATTAAATTTGCAATTGTGGTTTGAAAGCGGAAAATTAATATTTTTTCAGATATAAGTAATGGTATACCTCAATTATTTTACAAAGAAGTTTTTTCTCGCGGTCAGGAATTTTTATTATAAATGTTTAACATGCTGATATTTACCATTGTTCTAATCTATAATCATTTTAAATTAGCGTTGCGGAACGGATTTTTTGCATTTAATCCCCCTCAATTCCTTATAAAAAAGTAATTTTGCACCGCTTTTCAGAAGCAGGGGAATAAAACATTTTCAAGTCAATAATCTAATAACCAAACATATGAGTGAGAAAAAGAAATATGTAACCTGTGACGGCAATTACGCAGCCGCGCATATTGCATACATGTTTAGTGAAGTAGCTGCCATTTATCCTATCACACCTTCATCAACAATGGCCGAATACGTTGACGAATGGGCAGCTTACGGACGTAAAAACATATTTGGCGAAACAGTAAGCGTAGTTGAATTACAGAGCGAAGGCGGTGCTGCCGGTGCCTTACACGGTTCGTTACAGAGCGGAGCTTTAACCACTACCTATACAGCGTCACAGGGTTTACTGCTGATGATCCCGAATATGTACAAAATCGCCGGCGAATTATTGCCAGCTGTTTTCCATGTATCGGCTCGTAGTCTGGCAGCCCAGGCTCTTTCCATTTTTGGCGATCACAGTGATATTTATTCCACCCGTCAAACCGGTTTTGCTATGCTTGCAACCGGAAGCGTACAGGAAATTATGGATATTGCAGGTGTTGCTCACCTTGCAGCCATCCGTTCAAGGGTGCCGTTTATGCACTTCTTCGATGGTTTCCGTACTTCACATGAAATTCAGAAAGTTGAATTTCCTGAAACAGCTGATCTGGCAAAACTGCTGGATTATGATGCATTAAAGGAATTCCGCGATCGCGCATTAAATCCTGAGCATCCTGTAACCCGCGGTACAGCTCAAAATCCTGATATCTATTTCCAGAGCCGCGAAGCTGCTAACCTTTACTACGATGCAGTTCCTGATATCGTTGAAGATTACATGCAGCAAATCAGCAAAGCAGTTGGCCGCGAATACCATCCGTTTACCTATTATGGTGCTGCTGATGCCGAAAACATCGTTGTTGCAATGGGTTCAATAACCGAAACATTAAAAGAAACTATTGATTACCTGAATGCAAAAGGCGAAAAACTGGGTTTGATCAGCGTGCATTTGTATCGTCCATTCTCACCAAAGTATTTCTTCAACGTTCTTCCTAAATCAGTAAAACGCATTTGTGTACTTGATCGTACCAAAGAACCAGGTGCTACCGGAGATCCTTTGTACCTGGATATCCGCGATATCTTCTACGAAAAGGAAAATAATCCGATTATCATAGGCGGTCGCTACGGCCTCAGCTCAAAGGATACGACTCCTGCGATGATGATTTCCGTTTTCAACAACCTGAAGATGAATGAACCTAAAAATCATTTCACTGTAGGTATTGTTGATGACGTTTCATTTACTTCGCTTCCTTTATTACCTGAAATTGATCTTTCAGATAAAGGTACTTTCCAGGCTAAATTTTATGGTTTAGGTTCGGATGGAACTGTTGGTGCCAACAAAAACTCAATCAAAATTATTGGTGATAACACCGATAAATATGCCCAGGCATATTTTGCTTACGACTCAAAAAAATCAGGCGGTATTACAACTTCTCACCTTCGTTTTGGCGATCATCCTATCCGTTCGCCTTACCTGGTTAACAGCCCCGATTTTGTAGCATGTCATGTTCCAGCTTACCTGAACAAATACGATATGCTGAAAGGCTTGAAAAAAGGTGGGACATTCCTTTTGAACAGTATCTGGGATGCCGACGAAAGCCGTAACCGCCTGCCGGACCATATGAAGAAATACATGGCTGAGAACGAAATCAGGTTCTACACCATCAACGCCACCAACATTGCTGAAGAAATCGGACTTGGTAACCGTACCAACACTATACTTCAGGCTGCATTCTTCAAAATTTCGGGCGTAATTCCTTACGAACTGGCTCTTACAGCTATGAAGACCGCTGTAAAGAAAACTTTCGGACGTAAAGGCGAAGAAATCGTTACTATGAACATTGCCGCAATCGAAAGAGGCGCTGATGTTGTTGAAGTAAGTATTCCTGCTGAATGGAAATCAATAGTTGTAGCTGCGAAGAAAGATACGCGTAACATTCCTGATTTTATCAAGAATATGGTTGAGCCTATTAACGCGATGAAAGGTGATGATTTACCTGTAAGTGCTTTCTTAGGTCGCGAAGATGGTACATTCCCGCAAGGAACCGCCGCTTACGAAAAACGTGGTATTGCTGTTAATGTTCCTGAATGGATTTCGGATAACTGTATACAGTGTAACCAATGTGCTTTTGTTTGTCCTCACGCTGTAATCCGTCCGTTCCTGCTCAACGAAGCTGAACTGAAAGGTTTACCTGAAGGAACTGCAACGCTGAAAGCAATTCCCAAAACATTCGACGGCTTGCAATTCCGTATCCAGATCAGTCCATTGGATTGTACCGGTTGCGGTAACTGTGCCGATGTTTGTCCGGCCAAAACCAAGGCTTTGGTGATGAAACCGCTCGAAACACAGATGCATCAGACTGAAGCATGGGATTATGTTGCTGCCAATGTTACATACAAAGACACGCTGGCTCCAAAAGAACAGAATGTTAAAAACAGCCAGTTTGCTCAGCCATTATTCGAGTTCTCCGGAGCTTGTGCAGGTTGCGGCGAAACACCTTATATCAAACTGATTACCCAATTATTCGGTGATCGCATGATGGTTGCCAATGCTACAGGTTGTTCCTCAATCTATGGCGGATCAGCTCCTTCAACACCTTATACAACCAACGCTCAGGGATGCGGTCCATCATGGGCTAACTCACTGTTCGAAGATAACGCTGAGTATGGATTCGGTATGGCAATGGGTGTGGATAAACTCCGCAAACGTGTTACCGAAAAAATGCAGCTTATTATTGATGGTGATTTTAGTGCTGATTTAAAAGAAGCTTGTGCTCTTTGGATAGCCGGTAAGGATAATGCATTATTGTCGAAAGAAGCTACAGCTAAGGTCCTTCCTTTACTTGAAGCCTCAAAAACGAATATTGCAAAAGAACTTGTTGCGCTGAAACAATACTTCATCAAGAAATCCATCTGGATGTTTGGTGGCGATGGCTGGGCTTATGATATCGGATACGGCGGACTCGACCATGTTCTCGCTTCCGGCGAAGATGTAAATATCCTCGTTGTTGACACCGAAGTATATTCAAATACAGGTGGACAGGCATCCAAATCAACTCCTATCGGAGCAGTTGCCAAATTTGCAACTTCAGGTAAGAGGGTTCGGAAAAAAGACCTTGGAATGATGGCTATGAGTTATGGTTATATTTATGTGGCACAGGTTGCTATGGGTTCAAATCAAACCCAGTACCTGAAAGCTCTGCGTGAAGCAGAAGCTTACCCGGGACCATCACTTATCATAGCTTACTCAACCTGTATTAACCACGGTTTGCACGCTGGTATGGAAAAAGCTCAGCAACAGCAGGACGATGCCGTTAAAGCAGGCTACTGGGCTAACTACCGATACAATCCGTTATTGGAAGCTGAAGGAAAAAATCCTTTCCAACTCGACAGCAAAGAGCCTGATTTCTCCTTATTCCAGGACTTCCTGAAATCGGAAATGCGCTATACTTCGCTGATGAAATCGTTCCCTAACGAAGCGGTTGAATTATTTGAAGCTGCTATGGATAATGCCAAATGGCGTTATAACGGTTACAAGCGATTAGCAGAAATGGATTATAGTAAAAAATAATTCCAGATTTAATTGAATTTTGGAGCCGGGTTACTGAAAAGTGACCCGGCTTTTTATTTTTAATCTGGATGAACTTTCATTGCAAAGTGATAGTTTTATTGGTTGGAATTATTCATTAAATTTGAAAATCAATTCATTAACCTAAACCGCCATTTGATGAAATCGATAACCAGTATTATTACGATTTGCTGCATCCTGATAGTAGCAGGGATTTCAAATGCTCAAACCCTCTCTCCTAAGATAGTTTTCAAAGAAAATCCACAAACGCATAACATGCATCTAACCTCTGATGGTCAGTTTTTATATACCTGCAACGGAGGCAAATCTGAACTTGGTCAGATAAGTAAATACAATCCTGATGGGTCAAAGATTGCCAGCTATAAAATGGATCTTGATATGCGCTCCATTATGTATAACCCTTCGGATAAAAAACTTTATGTGAATACTTTTGGCCAGAAATTATACCGGATAAATGACCTGGTGACGGGCGATTTTACCGAAGTAGCAGATTTTTCGGACCGAAACGAGCAATGCGCCGCTGCGTTGAGTGCCAATGGTAAACTTATTTATTTTATGGAATTTGGTGAACTGTATGTTTATGCGCTAAAAACCGGGAAATTGAAAACGACCTTATCCGGATTGAAAACTTCAGATGAGGCAAGCATTGGTGGAACGGTGGTAGCGGTCAATAAAAAGAATATTTTTACCTGGAATGCCGGCGAACAGGCTGTTTATATCTACGACCTTAAAGGGAAATTTCAGAAATCAGTAAAACTAAGCCATGGCGATTATGGATTTTCACTTTCGTTCGCCAACGGATTATTGTGGGTATCTGAAGATGGTGATTATGAACAGGGAATGTGGTATGGGTATGAAGTAAAATGATGTGCGATATGCGATGTTGGATGTGCGATGTGGAATCCTGGAAAGTTTGTTCTAAAAAGCAGGGAGTTGCCATTTGGAATTTGGATTTAGAGATTAGGAATTTACCATTCCAACATCCGAAATCAAACATCCGACATTATTCCCTCAAGGCTTTTCATACATATCTTCAATCAGGCGGGTATATTTATTAATAAGGAATTTACGACGGAGTTTTAATGTCGGAGAAAGTTCTCCTGAATCAACAGTCCATTTGTCGGAAATTATTTCCCATTTTTTAATTTGTTCGTGGTGCCCGAAATGCTGGTTGATTTCATAAATTTCCTCTTCAATACGATGGATAACACGCGAATGGCTGATGATCTCTTCCTCAGAATAATATGGAATTTCTTTCACCCTGCACCACTCTTTAAGATATTCAAACGCCGGGACTATAATGGCGGAAGGATGTTTCCGGTTTTCGCCGATTACCAGGATCTGTTCAATAAAAGTTGATTCTTTAAAGCGGTTTTCCAGAACCTGGGGAGCAATGTATTTGCCTCCTGAGGTTTTAAAAATCTCCTTTTTCCTGTCGGTAATCTGCAGAAACTTATTGTCAATTAAATGGCCGATATCTCCCGTGTGAAACCAACCTTCTGAATCAATAACCTCGGCAGTGCGATCAGGCCGGTTGTAGTAGCCTAACATCACATTTGGCCCCCGGACAAGAATTTCACCATCAGATGCAAATTTAATTTCAACTCCGGGTAGAACAGGTCCAACAGTACCAATGCGAACTCCTCCTTCCTGGAAATTGCTGACAGCAACAACCGGAGACGTTTCGGTAAGTCCGTATCCTTCCATGATTTTAAAGCCTGCTGCCCATAGAGTGCGTGCTATCTTTGGATTGAGGCTGGCTCCTCCGGAAACGATAGAAACAAGATTCCCTCCTAAGGCCTCATGCCATTTCCGGAAAACCAGTTTTTGGGCAATCTTAAGTTGTAGGTTGTACCAGGGCGAAAATTTCCGTTCAGGTTCATATCGCTGACCTATTGCCAAAGCTTTGTAAAAGATCAGTTTTTTAAAACCCTTTAAATTCCTGCCTTTGGATAGGATGGCGTCAAAAAGTTTTTCCATAACCCGTGGCACAGCGCAAAAAATCTCAGGTTTTGCTTCAGCCAGGCCTTCACGCAGCTTATCGAAACCATCCAAATACCAAATTGCAGTTCCTGAATTTTGATAGGTATAATTCAAGATACGTTCGTAAATATGGCATAACGGCAGCACACTTACTGCTTTACGGGCTGGCTGATGTTTCAGGATTTCCGATAAAGCTAAAAAGTTACTCACCAGGTTTTTATGCGAAAGCATTACTCCTTTTGGCCTGCCGGTGGTGCCTGAAGTGTAGATAATTGAACAAAGATCTTCCGGATGTATACTGTGTGCTGACTCAAGCACTTTTTCATTAGGATAGTGTGCCTGGAACTTACCCAGCAGTTCATCCAGATGAGTTATCCCATCAGCAGGGTCAATGGAAATAATTGTTTTTACGGAAGCAAGTCCTGTAACGACGGGCCGGATTCTCGCCCAAACCGTTTCATCATTTACAATAATCCCTGAAACCGCGGCATCAGTAAAAATGTAACTGATCTGAGCTTCACTCACGGTAGAGTATACCGGTACCTGCACGGCCCCAATCAGGCTGATGGCCATATCGAAATAATTCCACTCTGGCCGGTTGCTGATAATGGTAGCAACCCTGTCACCTTGTTTAATTCCGGATTCCAGCAGTGCATGAGCCAGAATATGGCTGTTCCGGTGATAAGCCAGGCTGTCGACAGTGAAAAGTTCACCGTTTCTTTTTCCGAATAATACAGGTTCTCCGGCAGGATGGTGCTGTCCGATTATTTGAAGCAGATCGAAAATGCGGGTAACTCCGTCCATCGGTCTTACTTTTAAAATAAAATACATTTAGAGCTTCCACCATGCCAAACAAAATGGCATGATGCTTAAACGGTATGCCAAAAGTACTTCAGGAAATAAAATTAAATAGTATGATTTTACGCTTGTTAAAAGAGTTTCTCAATAACAGATTTGTATCTTTCGTTTATGAAAGACCTGCGAAGTTTAAGCGTTGCCGTGAGTTCGCCCGAATCAACGGTCCATTCGGTATGCAGCAATTCAAAAGCTTTAATCTGTTCCGTGGCTCCCAGCTGCTTGTTGTATTTATGAATTTCTTTATGAAACCTTTTTTGTATGCGTTCCAACGCGACCATTTCAGCATTCGACGTATAAGGGATGCCTTTAATCTGGCACCAGGAACGGAGATGGACAAAATCGGGGACAACGATTGCTGCTGCATATTTCTGGTTTTCACCAACAACCATAAGCGCATCAATAAATTCGGACTCTTTGAGGTTGTTTTCCACCATTTCGGGGCTCACGTATTTCCCGAACGAAGTTTTAAAAATTTCCTTTTTTCTGCCGGTTATTTTCAGGTGTCCTTCCGGCTCCATTCGTCCCAGGTCGCCTGTATGAAACCAACCCTCTATGTCGATAGCATTGGCGGTAAGCTCAGGCTCTTTATAATATCCCTGCATCAGGCCGGGACCTTTACAGAGAATTTCATGGTCATCTGCAATTTTAACCGTAGTGTTTTTTAATACCGGACCTACGGTGCCAAACTTCACCCCGTTTTTTTCAAAATTATTTACGGCAATAACGGGCGAAGTCTCTGTAAGTCCATACCCTTCGAGGACAGGAATTCCGGCTGCCCAGAAAACATGTGCCAGTCTGGGTTGCAAGGCAGCTCCGCCACTTACAATAACTTTAAGTTTGCCGCCAAGGGCTTCCTGCCACTTGCTGAAGACTAATTTCCTGGCAATTTTCAATTTCAATGTATAATAAGGGCCCTTTGTGCCATTCAATTCGTAATGCAAACCAACGTTAACCGCCCAAAAGAAAATCATTTTTTTAACCCCGGTAAGCTTACGCCCGGAATTGATGATCCTCTCATATACTTTTTCGAGCAAACGTGGTACAGTACTCAGAATATCCGGTTTTACTTCCCGCATATTTTCGCCAACCGTAGCCGGATTTTCAGCATAATACACCGAAATTCCAAGGTATTGGTACATGTATACCAACATGCGTTCATATACATGGCAGAGTGGAAGGTAGCTAAGTGCCCGACCTTCTTCTCCCATAGGAGGAATATCTTTTACCGCTTTGAAATTTGAAATTATATTTTCGTGCGAAAGCATCACGCCTTTCGGATTCCCGGTAGTACCTGATGTGTAAATGATGGTTGCCAGGTCATCAGGCTTAATGGAATCTTTAATTTGGTTAATGCGCTCCGGCTGCGCATTTTCTTTGCCTGATAATATAAGCTCATCCAGGAGCTGAACACCTTCAGTTTCTTTAAACGAAAAAACTCCCAGTAAGCCTTTTATATCACCGACAAGATGTTCTATCTTGCGGTATATTTCACGTCCGGTTATAAAAATAACCTTGACTTCCGCGTGCTCAAGGATGTATTTGTAATCACTTTCGCTGATAGTCGGATAAATAGGAACATGTATAGCCCCGACCTGTTGTATTCCCATATCAACCAGGTTCCATTCAGGGCGACTTCCCGAAATAGTAGCGACATTATCGCCCGGTTTAATTCCTAATTTGAGTAATCCGTAGCTGATATTGTCAGCATGTGAGATATAGTCGGTGATGGAGTATTTTACCCACTGACCGTTGTCCTTGCCCGCCAGCACATCATCCTTGGGTTTAAAGGATTCAGCATAATGAGGCAGGAGGTCAAATAAGCGTGTAACGTCTTGCATATAGTTACTTTGAGTTTACGATAGTTTGTAAAGATAGTCAATAAATTAAATATGAATTATCATTCAAATGCAAGAACTTATGAACAATGCATATTTAATTGCAAAGGGAAAGCAAAAAAGATGATATTGAAATGATCAGGATCAGAGGTTTTTTAGCACATACCCTGGACTTGCCTGGGCCGTAGGCATGATAACCAGGTCATTTATATTAACATGTGCCGGCAAACCGGTGATCCAGATAACAGCACTGGCAATATCTTCAGCCTGAAGGGGTGCAAATCCTTTATAAACATTTGCCACGGCAGTCATATCTCCTTTAAACCTGACCTGTGAAAACTCGGTTTCAGCCGCACCGGGAGCTACCTGCGACACTTTTATCCCGTGAGCCAGCATATCAATCCGCATGGCACGTGTAAGGGCATCCACGGCAAATTTAGTAGCGCAATACACATTCCCTTTGGCATAAACTTCCTTGCCGGCAATAGAGCCGATATTAACAATATGCGGGCATGCGCTTTGCAACAAGAGCGGGAAAATGTTCTTTGTGACAAACAGTAAGCCTTTAACATTAGTATCGATCATTAGTTCCCAGTCGTCCATGTTGCCATCCTGTAAAAGATCGCTTCCCGCTGCCAGTCCGGCATTGTTTACCAGGATATCAATATTCCTCCAATCAGCAGGAATACTGTCAACTGCCTGTTTTACCTCATCACGGTCGCGGACATCAAAATTTAATGTCAGAACTTCAGTGTTGTATTTTTCTTTCAGGATTGATGATTCTGTTTTTAACCTGTCTGCCCGGCGGCCGGTAAGTATTAACCTGTGATGCCCGCTGGCAAAGGCGTGAGCGCAAGCTTTCCCGAATCCGCTTGTTGCGCCGGTGATAAGAATGGTTTTTTGCATAAATGTTTGGTTTGTTGAAGGTTTTTTATCGGAACTGCTATTTTGCCATAATCCGCAATCCAACAATCCCGCAAATAATAAGCATGATACAAACAATACGTAAAATATCAGTGGGTTCTTTAAAGAAAATAATTCCGTAAATAACTGTTCCTATGGTGCCGATTCCCGTCCACACTGCATAAGCAGTTCCCATGGGGATGTTTTTCAAAGCCATGGAAAGCAGGTAAAATGATGCTATCATGGCGCATACCGTGAAAAGTGAAGGCCAGAGTCTGGTCCAGCCCTCCGTATATTTAATGCCGACAGCCCAAACTACTTCGAACAGGCCTGCAATAAAGAGGATAAACCAGGGCATAAAGGTGAGGTTGGTTGAAATTTACGATTTACGATTTACGAAGTACGATTTGGGAAGATTGCAAGTGAAGCAGACGATTTTTTTTTAAAATCGTAAATCGTACTTTGTAAATCGTAAATTATTTATGCCAGCGAAAGCGCCAGTTTAGTCATATTTGTAAAATTGAGTTGTCTCTCCTCGGCACTCACATGTTCGCCGGTAAGCAAATGATCGCTAACGGTTAACAATGCCAGGGCTTCAACTCCAAGGCGGGCGGCAAGCAAATATAAGCCTGCAGATTCCATTTCAACGGCCAGTGTTCCATAGTTTCGCCAGAGCTCATAGGCATCGCCTTCTTCAGGAAAATGATAGAAAAGATCAGAGGAAAGTATATTTCCGGCTTTTAAGGGCATATTCATTTTTGCGGCATTGGCCGAAGCCAGTTGTACCAGTCGGTAACTTGCTGTAGGGGCAAAGGTCATTCCCGGGAAATGCCTGCCTACGGAAGATGAATCAGTAGAGGCGCTGATAGCCATAACGACATCACGCAGTTTTACTTCTTCGAGTATTCCTCCGCAGGTACCAATGCGTACAAGCGTTTTCACCTGGTAGTCATTTATAAGCTCACTGGCATAAATCATATGCGAAGGCAGTCCCATGCCGGTTCCCTGAACCGAAACGCGTTTCCCGTTATAAAAACCGGTATAGCCCAGCATGCCGCGTACATTGTTGTAGCACACAGCGTCGGTTAATAATGTTTCGGCAATATGCTTAGCGCGTAATGGATCGCCCGGAAGTAATACGAAATCAGCTATTTCGCCTTGTTTTGCTTCAATATGTATACTCATTCTATTTGAAAATAAGGGTGCAAAGATAAGAACAAATGCCTATTCAAATTATATTGTGTTCAGGGATAATTAACAATCGTATAATATGGGACCGTTCAATGATTATCTTTTATAAAGAAAATATCGCATGGTTAAATTTTGAACAGGAAAATACTTACTTTTGCAGCCGCATTGATCGGGGTGTGGCGCAGTTGGCTAGCGTACTTGCATGGGGTGCAAGTGGTCGTCAGTTCGAGTCTGACCACTCCGACTAGGAGTAAAAGACTTTCAGGAAACCTGAAGGTCTTTTTTTATACAGGTTGCATCAGAACTAAAAATAAAAAATTTATTTACTTTTGTAGAACCGTTAACAGTATTAAAAATGGAAACCATTATTATACATACTGAGGATAGTGAAAAGACTAAAATTGTTAAAGCTTTTCTTAAAGCACTGCATATAAAATTTAAAGCAAAAAAAGATTTGCAATACGATCCTCAATTTGTTAAAAAGATTCAGGAAAGTGAAAATGAAGCAGCGAAAGGGAGAGTTACAATAATTGAAACCTCTGATCTTTGGAAATAGTTTATACAGATAAAACCTTAACAGATATTGCTTTCTGGAAAAGAAGTGGAAATAGAGCAATACAAACTAAAATTTCCAGCTTAATCGATTCTATTTCTCAAACTCCTTATTCAGGGATAGGTCAGCCGGAAGCTTTAAAGTATGAATTGACGGGTTATTGGTCCAGAAGGATCAATCAGGAGCATCGAATTATTTATAGCATTCTGTCAACCAGGATAATAATCCATTCTTTGAAAGGTCATTATTAGAATTTCCCATTCCATACCTCATACTCAATTTATTCTGACTACCCTGTATTTTATTTATGTTTGTCGATACTGTTTTTACAGCCCTGCTTATTGGAACATATTGCAATAGCTCTGATTTGCCTGCTTTATTTAATGTTGAAACCTCTGTAAATCATTGTTTTACAGAGGTTTTTTTGTTTCCAGCTAGAAAATTTGGTAGAAAAACAGAAACCTAAATCTGTCTACCTTAAGGTCTAAGTGCTACATCCCGTTCGAATAATCGCTTTGCACTTCTCCTTCTTTCAGAAATGAATACTGGTAATCCATAGGGATTATATCCAGGTAGTCCTGAACGGTAGCTTTTGAGAGGCAGGCATCGATAATTCTTTTACCGGTTTCGGACAAAGGTGCTTTATTGTATTTAGCCAATTCAGTTTTGAAGAAATCGAAAAGGATTTCAGCGCCTTTATCGTAGCCTTCCAATCCAACTTCCGGCTGTTTGTAAACTTTCAGGAAACGGGATGGGATTTTTGCGCCTTCGATAGTCAGGTAATTTAACTCATATCCCAGCAAGGGTGAGCGAGCAGGCTGGTACTGGTCGCCGCGTAGTTTTGCGTTTCCACGTCGGGTGAGGTACTCGCGCATCAGAAGCTGTGGTTTAAATCCCACTTTCCAAACGCCTATATGTTGGTTAGGTGTGAGCGTATAACGGGTTCGTGGTGTCTGAATCAATTGCTCAAGCAACATATTAGCATGTGGAATAAGCTCACCGGTAGCAAAAGGCCAGTAGGAGCCAACGCCTTCGCTTTCCATATTGCCTGTACTGATTATGCTGGGATTTGCGTATCCGCGCGGAGCAACCAAGCGCCATAACCAGGCCAGTGCCGGAGGAAGAATATGAAACATACCAATAATTCCGTACGATGGATCTTCCAGTGAACATGGCGGGGTACGCACGCCAAAACTCCTGACATCAACCGAAACGGGACCATTAACAATATCGGGTACTATTTCGCGGGGAACAATGATACGTGGATTCGGACATTTTTTACCGGGAGCATCTTCGATATGATCCCATATCAAAGCTGTACATTCGGGTTTGGTTTCTATATTCAGGAATAAAAGCGGTTTCTTTACTTTTATCGATAATTTCTCAAGGAATGGATCATCGCCATAGTCGTTTACGCTGTCGACCCTGATAAACCAGGAGTTTTCGCCGTCAAGTATAACGAGTTTGCCATTATTCTTCTGGATGGAAGGATGGCAAAGTGCCATATCATCGGCTACAGGAGCAAAAGTGCAGAACAACGGAATTGAAATAAGACGTTGTTCGCCGGTTATTTTGTTTTCACCTATAAGCACTTGTCCTGTTCTGTCGCGGACAATATGGCCAAGGAGCTCACTTTTACCACCGCCGCTGGCGCCTTCGTGCATAAAAGTGGTGATATTATCGTAAGGACTTGCAACCTGCACCGCCGAGCAGTGCGCTGTGATCCAGCCTTCTTTTTCACCCTTATCAAGCAATACGCCGTAAAGACCTTTTTTTGCGCTTGGGCCAGGATATAAGTTATAACAATAAACCTCATGAACCTTGTCGGTGCGATTATGAACCACAATCTGCTTGCCGGCAAAATGGGTATGCCTGAAGGTAGGAGCTACAAGCAGGGCGCTTTCAATCGCGAAATTTTCAGGCAGATTCTCAATACTTATCATTTGTTGAAGCATTGCCAATGCCTGGGCAAAAAATGCGGCGTTCATTGGTACAACTGCAACTCCGCCAGCTCCAATCCCTTCGCGACCTGCAAAATAAAAGAATACAGCCAGGTCCTGTTCCTTCAGCCATTGGTAGGTTTCCTTCTGCAAAAGAGTGAAATCATAGCCGAACTTATCTGAAAACCGTACTTTATCTGTGGGTTTATTGTCAGCTATTGCCATGGTTTGAGGATCACGGCGCCGCATGTAAGGATCAGTGAAATTTGCCGAAACCCCGTTTTTTACTTTATGAATGATAGCTTCAGTAATCAGGCCTTTGCCGGGAATGTCGTAGGTAACTTCATATGTAGTATTCTCGCTGCCTCCTAAGGCGGCGATGGCGAGTTCATCCGTTGTGGAAAAAACAGTAAAACTCTTACATTCACTAAGCAGTTGAATAATATTTTCGGGGAGATGGATATTTTTCTTTTCAAGTTTTTTAAGCAGTTCTGTCATCTGTCAATTTAATTAAGTGCTTCTGAATTTAATTCAGCGCAAAGGTAGCCACAATTTTTTATTAAGACAGAAGGCTGAAAGCTGAGCAGAATGTTGACAAAACATAGTATGCTGATTTTAAGTATATATAGGGTGAAATTTAATAGTAAAAAAATATGCTGCTAATAAGGATTTAATAGAAATTTCGAGGTCAATAATTTTGAAAAAAACATAGTTTAATTTTATAAAAAGGATAAAAAAGCTAATCTATGATAGCGTGTAGTGGGCTGAATACCAGATTTATAATGTATAAAATATTCTGCAAATCAGATAAACAGCGATTGGTTTTTAATGCAAATTATTACAGGAATTGTCGGCAATGAAATTGCTTAGCAGGAAAATCCAATCACCATTAATTAAATTTTATTGTCGTACGGTAATGTAATATGGAATGTTGATCCCTTACCCGGTTCGCTCTCGGCCCATAACTTTCCGTTAAGAAAGGTAGCAAATTTCTGAGCTAGTGTAAGGCCAAGGCCTAAACCTCCGTATTGCCGCACCGGAGTTTCATCCACCTGCCTGAACTGTGAAAACATAAGTTCAAGCTTATCGTTTGAGAAACCAATTCCATCATCCTTTACATAAAAATCCATTTGTTTGTTCTCGCTAAAAGTATATCCAATTTCTATAAAACCTTCGTTTGAATATTTCAAAGCGTTATACACCAGGTGGTTCAATGCTCTTCTTAATTTGTACCCATCTGTGTAAATACAAAAATTGTTATCTTTACTGGCCTTATTAACTTTAACAACAATATTTTCCTTTCTGACATTCGGTTTTTCGAGATTGATCCATGTTTGAAGCGAATTTAAAAGGTCATTTACATTAACTGATTCAAACTCAACAGCTGTTACGCCTGATTCAGACTGTGAAATATCAAAAATATCACTGATTATTTCAAGCAATGAATCAACATTCCTGTTTATTATGTTGGCATAAGTAATTTTATCTTCTTCGGGCATCGAAGGGTTGGAAATTAACCCGGCGAAACCCATAATCGCATGCAAAGGGGTGCGCAATTCGTGCGACATATTCATAAGGAAAGCCGATTTAAGCCTGTCGGACTCGCCTGCTTTAAACCTGATAAGATGTAGTTCTTCCTTTACACGTTCTATTTCATCGGATAGTTGTTCGTTTTCTTCAAGACATGTTTTATGTATCCTCTCAATAGCTGCTGCTTTTCGCTTCGAGCTGATCAGATTAATAGATATCACTATAGCAAGGACTGAAATAACAATAAAGACAATCACAATAGCAGCATTCATATTCCTTTTCGGATTTAATTAAGGTAAAGATCGGAATAAATATTTTTATGAATAAAAAAATATCTGTTTAATCAAGGTTTAAGTATTTAATCGGAAGTTAGCGGGGTGTTATCCGATGAATTCCGACCGGGTAATCCTTCATAATAATATCGATCAGTTGGTCATAGTCTTCCTGGTGAGCAACAAAATCCAGTTTGTTGGTATCGATCAGCAAAACTCTTAATCCTTGCTGCTGCTTGATATAATCGAGATATCCTTCCTGGATTTTCCGAAGGTAGTCATCTTCTATTTTTTGCTCATACACGCGGCCACGCATGCGAATATTAGATTGGAGCCGGCTGATATCGAGGTATAGATATACTAATAAATCAGGTTTGGGAAGAGCGTTTTCGATGATTGAAAAAAGACGTGAATACAGTGTAAACTCTTCGCTACTCAGTGTTTTCTTAGCAAAAATCAGGGATTTAAGAATGAAATAGTCGGCAATGGTATTAGGATGAAACATATCCTGAATTGCCAGTTTACTCTTAAGTTGCTGAAAGCGGTCAGCCAGGAACGATAACTCAAGTGGAAATGCATATCTCGAGGGATCTTCATAAAACTTCGGCAAAAAGGAATTGTCTTCAAACTGCTCAAGTATCAGCCGAGAATTGAATTGTTGCGACATCCGGGTAGCAAGGGTAGTTTTCCCTGCCCCTATGTTACCTTCGATGGCTATATAATTATACGGGATAGTCATTTGTAAAATTTCAACTCTGATTTATACTATTTAATAACAAGGCAAATTCTACGCGATCAACAATGATAGGTATCGGCTCGGATTCATTCAAACGCAGCAGCAACGCAGACACTGAAGTATGCAAAACAGGGTGAATCAGATCAGCAGCAATTTCGGCAAGCGGTTGCAACACAAATATACGTTTCTGCATCAGCGGATGTGGAATTACCAGCTTCTCGTCATTGATTTGTTCTTCATTATAAAATAAAATATCAACGTCAATAATCCTGTTGGTGTAAACATTTCCATGCCTGGTACGACCTAAAGAAGCTTCAATATCAAGAACTTTGTTTAATACCTGTTGAGGTGTAAGCTCTGTTTCCACCAATAACACCATGTTGTAGAAAGTCGTTTCTGATTCAAAACCCCAAGCTTCGGATTCAATAACCGATGAGTTTTCAATTACCTTCCCAACCAGGTTCTCAATTAGTTTAGCAGCCTTTACTAACCAATTTAACCTGTCCCCTTCATTGCTTCCCAACGAAAAATAAACTATTGCCATTTCTGATATCTTCGGGCCAAAGGTACAATTTGGGTTTTGATACTTTGTCAGGTTAAATGAAGAAGTTTTTAACAGTTTCTGATTATTAGTTAATAGAAAACCGGAAAATAGAAAATGGTTCACTTTCGGATAGATATCAGTGAAATACGCAGCAATATCTAAAAGCTGTATACTGAATTGAATCCTAACCATTTCCCATTTTCTGTTAACTATTTTCCAATTTCTTTAACCATTTTCTGTTTTCTATTTACCATTCACTTATGTGATCTCAAATCATTAATCCAAAAGCTGTAACTTCGTGCTGAATTTCCCGTCATACAAGTTAAATCTTAATCTAAATAGTATATGAAACAATTTTTTAAGTTCACTTTCGCATCCATGCTGGGTTTCCTGCTGGCTGGATTTCTACTGATTCTCATTACCATAGGCATTATAGTTTCTGCTGTTTCGGCAGGGAAAAATGAAACAGTAATTGTACCTGAAAAAACAATTCTGATGTTAACACTCGATCAGCCGGTCAGCGACAGATCATCGGATAATCCCTTTGCCAATATGAATTTCAGCAGGCCTGATGTTTCAGCTCAACTTGGTTTAAATGATATACTTAGCAGTCTGAAGAAAGCAAAATCCGATTCCAAAGTGAAAGGGATTTATCTTGAATTAGGGGATGTTCCTTCGGGGCAGGCCACAATTGAGGAGATACGAAACGCGCTGATCGATTTTAAGAAATCCGGTAAATTTATTGTTTCATATGCCGAGGTTTTCACACAGAAATCCTATTACCTGGCATCGGTATCCGACAAAATTTACCTGAATCCCGCCGGAGATATGGAGTTTAAGGGTATGGTCGGGCAAGTGATGTTTTTCAAGGGATTACTCGATAAAATTGATGTTGAAGCGCAGGTGATCCGCCATGGAAAATTCAAAAGCGCGATTGAACCATTCACACTTGATAAAATGAGCGAACCTAATAAGGTTCAAACGCTGACTTTTATTTCCGGCATGTGGAACCATTTACTTGATGGTATTTCGGCCAGTCGTAAAATTTCGGTTGATGATCTGACTGCCATAGCAAATGAATATAAGATTCAATCACCGCAGGACGCTGTCAGCCTAAAAATGGTGGATAAGCTTTTATACAAGGATGAGGTTCTGGATGAACTTAAAAACAGGGTGGATGCCAAAAAGATCAAGGATCTGAAATTTATGAAAATAGGTAAATATGCCAAAGCTGCTGAAGCAGATAAAAAATCATCGGATGATAAAATCGCTGTGATTTATGCTACCGGGGATATAATCATCGGTGATGGTGATGACCAGACTATGGGTTCAGAACGTATCTCGAAAGCTATCCGTAAAGCCCGCCTCGATGATAATGTGAAAGCTATTGTACTCAGGGTAAACTCTCCGGGTGGAAGCGCGCTGGCATCGGATATAATTTGGCGCGAGATGGTTCTGGCCAAAAAAGCAAAACCGACAGTTGTATCTATGGGAAATGTAGCCGCGTCAGGCGGATATTATATCGCCTGTGCCGCTGACAAAATTTACGCGTATCCAAACACAATTACCGGCTCAATAGGTGTTTTCGGCATTATTCCCAATATGAAGGAAATGTTTAACAAAAATCTTGGAATTACATTCGACCAGGTGAAAACCAATCCCTATGCTGATTATATCCCGTTCACCCGCCCTCTGAGTGACGGTGAAAAGAAAATTATTACCCATAGTATTGAAAACATTTACAGCACTTTTACCCAGCATGTGTCCGAAGGGCGTAAAATGACGGTCGCCCAGATCGACAGCATTGGCCAGGGCCGGGTTTGGAGCGGAGTGGACGCAAAACGAATCGGCCTGGTTGATGAATTCGGCGGACTCACGGATGCCATAAATGAAGCAGCCAAATTAGCTAAGCTAAAAGATTACAGTACCATGGAACTTCCTGAGCAGAAGGATACTTTTGAACAGTTAATGGAAGCATTTTCAGGAGATAAATCCTCAGTTTTTCTAAAAAATGAATTAGGTGCCGCATATCCTTATTTCAGTTACCTGAGCCGCATGAGCAGGATGCAAGGCATACAGGCACTGATGCCGTATGATTTTATAATCAAGTAACAAGGAGGAATGAAAAGGATTGAAAAACACATAACATAAAATAAAAAATGAAAAAGTGGCGCAGATTATGGCCCTTTAACATTCTGTGTTTTGTGTTTAATGCCAGCCTGCTACAGGCAGGCTTTTATCCAATAACTCGTAATTGTTCATCCACTGAATTTGATATTTTTGCCACAGATTTCACAGAATAGAACAGATTTTAAAACTATCTAAGATAGTTTTCATTTTAAAATTGACTGAATTGATATAATACCAATCTGTGAAATCTGCGAAATCTGTGGCAAATATTTGTTCCCCAATACTTTGTAAAGGGCAAATAATCACGACAACTTAAATAGGTGATTTATACAATCGGCTTTGTTTTGATGTAACTTTGCATAGAAACAGTATATGCCACGGTTTGGCGAGTTATTGGGAGTAGTATTTTACTTGTATTACAGTGATCATAAACCGGATCACATTCCTGCATTCTATCAGAAACATGAAGCTCTGTTTACATTCGAAGGAAAACTACTGGCGGGAAAATTACCTGAAGCAAAAATGAAGATTGCCCGCAAATTTATAACTGATAACCAGGAACTGATTTTAAAAGCAAGCAAACAATTTAAAGTGTAAAATGGCAGAATTCACTCGCATAGCGCAAATACTTGATGTTAATCCGTATTCAATTACTTGCCTGTTTGACACCGGTGAAAAAAGAAGTATTGATTTTTCCGAATATCTGCAAACCAATAAGGCAAATAAAATTATTGCAACTTTATTGAATAAAGCATACTTTATGAATGTTGCGATTGATGAAGTTGGCGGTTTGGTGTGGCCTAATGGATTTGATTGTTCAGCCCGGAAACTTTACTACTGGACTGAAAATTTTATACCAGCCTGATCCAGCTACTGAATCTGCTAAACCGGTATGTAATCACCTTTTTATATTTAAAGCAGGAAACTATCAGCTATTTCCCTTTAAAGATAGACGATTTCTCTGTTTTGATCACCGACCTGAAGGTCGGGCGGGGCAATGGATTCCTTATTAACTAATACAACTAATGAGTGATCTTGAAAACCAATTCCCTCAGCAGTTCCCCCTGATCAGTAGAATAATTATCAATACCTAAAGCACGGATATTGCATTCGCGAAGCCAGCCGATAATATCCTGTACCTTTTTTGCATTATAATTGCGATACGCGTCGAAATAATCCTGCTTATTGTAAGACGTGAGTTTTGCTTTACTCATTATTGCGCTTTCAGATTTGTCAGGCAAAGAGTGCATAAGTAATACTTTGCTGTAAAAGGAGAAAAGCATGGGTATAGTCTTGAAAATGGAATTTTCACCTGGATTAAGCGCAAAATGATTCGCTATTTGGTTGACTTTTAAGATTTCCTTTTTTGCAAGAGCCTTTTGAAATTCAAAAATATTATAGTCTTTGCTTATTCCTATGTACAATTCAATTACATCCTCAGTAATAACTTTTCCCTTAGGATGATTTATATAAAGCTTACCAAGTTCGTTGTTTATCTTTTCAAGGTTATTTCCAAGAAATTCAACCAGCATCAGTGCAGCTTTATCTGAAATAGAATAACCACTGTTTTTTACCTGGGTTGTTATCCAGGCAGGCATATCACTTTCGTATTTTCTTTTCGATTCAAGGATTACAGCCTTATCAGATGCAGCCAAAGCTTTAAGAAGCTTGGCTGGTGGCGCTTTGTATTTATAGCAGATTACAAGGGTGGTCGATTGCAAAGGGCGATTGGCATACGACAATAAAAGGCTCAGGTTTTCATCTTTCTTCAGGTCCATATCCTGGGCCTCCCGAAGTACAACAAGCTGCCTTTCGCCAACCATCGGAAATTGCTTGCTGCAATTTATAACGGTAGCTGTTGTGGAATCGCGGCCATACAATATAGTCTGGTTAAATTCTTTTTCAACATCAGTCAACACATTCTCAGTCAGGTAATCGGATAATTCATCAATATAATAAGGCTCTTCACCATAGAAGAGGTATATATTTACAAACGATTTTTTCTGAAAATCCTTAACTAACTGGTAATATGTTGCTGTCATTGTTCCTTGTAAAATACTATTTTAGGAAAACCTAGAATTTAAGGTGTTTAACGGTTACACGTTTCTCTATAAGCTGTTTGAGTGACTCAATCCCTATTTTTACATGATTTTCCATGTAATTCTCTGTAACAATTTTATCACTTTGTTCAGTCTTAACACCACTCGAAATCATAGGTTGGTCGGAAACCAGCAGCAATGCGCCGGTTGGGATAGCATTAGCAAACCCTACTACAAATATAGTCGCAGTTTCAAGGTCGATAGCCATTGCCCTGGTTTTTTGCAGATACAGTTTAAACTCATCATCGTGTTCCCAAACCCTGCGGTTAGTGGTATACACAGTTCCTGTATAATAATCGAGACCCATTTCACGTATGGTTGTAGAAATAGCTTTCTGCAGGTTAAATGCCGGTAAGGCCGGAATTTCCGGAGGAAAATAATCATCGGAAGTTCCTTCGCCTCTTATAGCAGCAATGGGCAAAATATAGTCACCAAGGGCATTTATATGCTTTAATCCTCCGCATTTTCCCAGGAACAAACAAGCTTTGGGGTTTATAGCGCTAAGCAGATCCATAACTGTAGCCGCATTGGCACTACCCATACCAAACCTGATCATTGTAATATTTCCCGCTGTTGCACTTGGCATTGAACGCTCTCTTCCCTGGATTTCGACATTATTGAGCCTTGCAAATGTTTCCAGGTACGCGCCGAAATTTACCAGAAGAATATATTCACCGAAACTTGCTATTTCAGTTCCGGTATAACGAGGTAACCAGTTTTCAACTATTTCTTTCTTTGTTCTCATCCTGATTTGTAGATAAATTAATATTACGGGCAAATTTAGATTTTTTAGTCATCTTTGCAGTGGTTTCGGTCATGATTTTTCCGAAATAATGAAAAATGCTGCAATTAAACTTTCCACCCTTTGAATTTAAACTACGTGAGGTGAACAACCGGCAGGAAATATTTGACCCGGTACGTCATAAATTTGTAACCCTAACCCCTGAAGAATGGGTTCGCCAGCATCTGATTTCATACCTCACCCTGGTGAAACGTTACCCGATCTCAATGATTGGGGTGGAGAAACAACTTTTACTAAACAAACTGCCCAAAAGATTTGATCTGGTTGTTTTCGGAAGAAACGCAAATCCTTTCCTGCTTGTCGAATGTAAATCGCCGGGTGTAGAGATCACCGAAAAGACTTTTGACCAGGCAGCCCGTTACAATATGCTGTTGCAGGCTGAATATTTCCTGATAACCAATGGCCTGGAGCATTATACCTGCCGGATTGATTACGAAAACAAACAATATATTTTTATTGAGGATGTTCCCGATTTCGACAGGCAATCCGGGCAGAATGCCAAATAAAGATTCAGGATTATTTACAGAGATGCCTGGAAATCTGGTCGTCATGCATAAAAAAAGCCGGAAACCCCGGCTTCTAAATTAAGTAGACCTAATTTTTATTGACATTTAAGTACTGTTTTCATCTGGTAATCTGCAGATGCTTTGAAAGTGCCGACAGCAGCTTTTTTGTAATTGGCACATGCATTCTGGCTGTCTTGTTTGCCTTCATATGCCTTAGCAATTTCATAATAGAATCGTGCCAATTTAATGCTGGTTTGTTCTTCCAGAGTAATACCCATATCAGCAGCTACAACAGATTCATCATACTTTTTCAGGTTATTGTTTGATACAGCAAGCAGATAATAGACTTCCTTGTTGTTTTTATCATAAGCCAGCGAGCTATTTAACTTCTCGGCAGCTTCTCCATAGGCTTTTTTCTTGAATGCCACCGTACCTTCCTGGTACAGGCTTGACGCAACTGCATTTTTTGCAGCATTTACTGTAACTGTATCATTTTCTTTTGTGGCTGAAGCAATAGCCCTATCCATATTTTCCTGCATTTTTACATTGTCACCTTTTTTCTTGTAAGCTAATGCATTAGCATAATAGGCTTTGCTGTATTCCGGATCAAATTTCAGTGCTTTTTCAAAATAAATTATTGCATCATCATATTTTTGAGTTTTCATCAGATTATTTCCATCGTTTACATACAGTTTTGACAAAATAGACTGAGATTTTTCTTTAATGTTAATATCCGAATAAGCCATAGCGAATTCATTGCTTTTTTCGAAAGCGATTATGGCCTGATCATATTTTTTTACTTTAAGAAAATTGTTCCCAACATTATATTGCCAAACGGGGATAACAGTAGTACACTTCATTTTAAGCGTGTCAGCATCTGTACCTACCGCAGCACACATTTTAATTACTTCCTGCATTTTAGTAACAGCGCCTGCCATATCAGTTTTCGAAAGTTCAAGCGCAGCATTAAATGCATTGCCTGCATCTTCTTTGGTTTGTGCAAGCAGGGTTTTTCCTGAAAAGGCGGTTAGAATAGTTAAGGCAAAGGCCAGGATCAGAGTCTTTTTCATTTGATTTAAAAGTGTTATGTTAATAATTTGGGCTACAGATTCACATGCAAATATACATAATAATACATTTGATGCAAAACAGACAATAGCCATAAATATAGCAATAACTGTTCCAAATCTTGTGTGTATTGAGTTTCCTGATTTGTTAAAAATTTGTAAATGTCATAACTAAATGGTTTTTACAACGCTAAAAGTTGAAAAGGTGTATTTTCAGGGATGCCTAATGAATTCTAGTTTGAATACTCTGATTTAGCTGGTTTGTCGATCCGGTCAGTTGATAATCAGGGTTATGTAGCTGCTTTCAGCGCAAATTGCGGCATTTAGATTTTGATCCCGGGCAAAGGACAGAATGAAAAATGTTATACATTTGCACACTTGCAGGGAAATCAACTGGTTTTATCGGTAAGATTTTTGAGCGAATCATATTCGGAAGAATATCCAAAACGGGAAATGTAATGAATATTAATATCATTAAAATTATTCTTGCTGCCGTTATCATAGTTTTAGGATTACTGATATTCAGGAGCATAAATAAGCCGGTTAAATTTGAGAACAATCTTAAATCACGTAGTTATATTATCATAAATAAACTTAAGGACATACGTATTGCAGAGAATCTTTTCCGAAACCAATACGGTCACTATACCGCCAGTTTTGACTCCTTAAAAGCACTTGTTAAAACCGGGAAAATACCTGAAGTAAAAATAATTCCTGATCCCGCTGATACAACTTTCACTCAAACTATTTCGGACACCATCGGTTTCGTAACTATTTTTGATTCTATTTTTGCCGGGAAAAATTATCCTTTGGAGAAACTTAATGAAGTGCCATTTTCAAATGGAGATCTGTTTTCGATCATGGCCGGAAAAATTAGTAAGGGAGGTGTTGAAGTTACGGTTTTCGAAGTGTCAGCGCATATGGAAATCTATACCAAGGATCTTGACAAACAATTGGTTGTAAATAGGATTAAAGAATTGGAAGATAAATCAAAATTCCCGGGACTTAAAGTTGGCTCCATGACGGAAGCAACAACCGACGGAAACTGGGAATAAACAAATAAATATATCCTTTGGAATGTATTCTTAATCAGGTTGATCCTCAGTTTGACGCTACTCAGGGATTTAATTACAGGCTTTCCGTTCTGCTCTGCCAGGATGGATTCTCGTTTTTAATCACTCACTCCGTTACTCGGAAAGTTTTAAAAATAGCTTCCTATACGTTGATTCATACCGGCGTTAAGAATGATGAAATAGGTGGCTGGCCCATAAACGGGAATGATTATTTTGAAAAGCTGAAAAAAGTTGATCTGACTTTTCTTTCTTATAAACAGGTCGATATTGCTGTAGCTTCACAAAAAGTCACTGTGGCTCCCAACGATTTTGTAGGTGATGGAAATGTTATGAATATTATTTCATCTGCATATACCGTTGCCCCTGGCGAAGAAATTCTGACCGAAGCAATTTATAATTCCGGGCCGGCAACAGCAATACTTATTCCTGGCTATATTCAGGAATTCTGTGACCTGATATTTCCTGGTTCATTTTTACGATGCGCTGCTGCCGTTTTTGTTAAAGGTATACTTCGCAAACATTCACAGATATTTGCCAGGCAGGTATTTATAAATATTCATCCCGGATTTTTTGAAATAACTGTGATTCAGGGACAGCGTTTGCTTTACCTGAATGCTTTCAAATATTCAGCGCCTTCGGATGTGCTGTATTATGTAGTTTTCGTACTCGAACAACTTGGTTTTGTGCCATCGGAAGAGAAAGTTACCCTTATGGGTGATATTACTTATAGTTCGGTCATTTACACTCAACTGGAAATGTATTGTGAATCACTGAAATTTGTTGAAAAGCCTGATGTGCTTCAATATGGAGCTACATTTACAGGAATTGCCCTACACCATTATTTTATATTACTTAATTTGCCCATATGCGAATAATAAGCGGAAGCCATAAAGGCAGAATACTTCGTCCGGAAGGATTACCTGTGAGGCCAACCACGGATATGGCTAAGGAAAGCTTATTCAATATTCTGAATAATCGCATTGATTTTGAAGAAGTTAAAGTGCTTGATCTTTTTGCCGGGACAGGAAATATCTCGATGGAATTTGCCTCACGCTACGCAATCAGCGTTTTGAGTGTTGATGTAAATGGCCGTTGTGTCGATTATATAGTGAAAATGATTGCTGATATGAAATTCAGTAATTTATCAGCGATAAGAGCTAATGTATTTGCTTTCCTGGCCAGGCCTGCCGGTAGTTATGACGTAATTTTCGCAGATCCACCCTATGACATGGAAGATCGTGAGAAAGTTCCGGCTCTGATTTTTGAGAATAATTGGCTTGCCGATGACGGTTGGTTCATCATGGAACACGATAAACGCCTCAGTTTTAAAGATCATCCATTCTTTTCCGAAGAACGCCAATACGGGAAAATTCATTTTACATTTTTCAGGAAACCTGAAACGGGAAGTACCGAAAACAAAGATTAAATCGAAATCTGTTCTGGAATAAACTGGTCGATATTGCCGCCATGCTTATGCACTTCGCGTACTATTGATGAGGTAACCATCACATATTCAGGAAGTGCCAATAGGAAAACGGTTTCAATATCAGCCTCCAGTTTCAGGTTTACCTGCGCAACTCCACGCTCAAATTCAAAGTCGGCAGATGTTCTGAGGCCTCTTATAATATAGGATGCATCCATTTTTGTGCAAAAATCGACAGTAAGCCCGTTATAACTTTCAACACTCACCTGCGGCAAATCGCCGAAAGTTTCGTTAAGCCATTCAAGTCTTTTTTCGACAGGAAAATAGCCGCTTTTATCCGAATTTACACCGATTGCTATTATAATTTTATCGAATAAAGGTAACGCGCGGCGCACAATTGACTCGTGGCCCCGCGTGATTGGATCAAATGAACCTGGAAAAACTGCGATCTTCATACAATGGTTTTGTGCAAAGATAAAGACATAATTCTAAATTAGTGCCAGGGCTAATCAAATGTTAAAGTGAGCCTGAATATGTCAGCCTTATTTTACATTATGGATTTAGTGCTTTTAATCTGAAAGTTGACCACGGAGGCACGGAGATCACGGAGGAACATCGTCAAAGAATCATACTCCGTGAATCTTCGTGTAATCTGTGTCTCCGTGGTGAAAAAAATAAAGATATTCCTGACACTCTTTTGGATTTCCTATCTTTGCACCCGAAAAACCTATCCGGCATGATTCACTTCTTTCGCAAAGACAAAACGGTGTACGCTGTACATCATCAATCAGAAATAACCAGGAATGATATACCAAAGCTGGAATGGCTTTTTGGGGATGCCCGGCAAGTGAGCGAAAGCAAAATGGCCGGGTTTTTTGTTGGCCCGCGCCGCGAAATGATCACCCCATGGAGTACCAATGCCGTTGAAATCACCCAGAATATGGGTATCGAAGGCATACTCCGTATTGAAGAATTATCGGAAGTTGCCAATGAACAAGCCCTGTTTGATCACATGTTGCAGCGGCTGTATTCAGGCCTCGACCAGGATATTTTCACCATTCTGAAACAACCTGATCCGATAATTGAAATAAATGATATTGCCGGCTATAGTAAAAAGGAAGGCCTGGCCTTGAGTACAGAAGAAATCGAATACCTGGATGAAGTAAGTCTGAAATTAGGCCGCAAATTAACAGATAGTGAAGTGTTTGGTTTTTCACAGGTTAACTCTGAACATTGCAGGCATAAAATTTTTAACGGGACTTTTGTGATTGATGGAGTGGAACAGGCTGAAAGTTTGTTTCAGCTGATTAAAAAAACCTCGAAAGAACACCATGGACGGATTGTTTCAGCATATACTGATAATGTTGCCTTTGTCGAAGGGCCTGTTGCAGAGCAATTTGCGCCGGCAACACAGGATAAACCCGATTATTTTGAAACCCGCGAAATAGATACTGTGATTTCGCTCAAAGCCGAAACCCATAATTTCCCTACAACCGTGGAGCCTTTTAATGGCGCTGCTACCGGCTCGGGCGGCGAAATCCGCGACCGTATGGCTGGAGGAAAAGGCTCAATGCCGATTGCCGGAACCGCAGTTTACATGACTTCGTACCCGCGTACAGGTGAAGGCCGCGATTGGGAAACCGAAAATGAACCACGCCCATGGTTGTATCAAACGCCGGAAGAAATTCTGATAAAAGCATCGAACGGTGCCAGCGATTTTGGGAATAAATTCGGTCAACCCTTGATCTGTGGCTCTGTTCTTACATTTGAACATTCCGAAAACGATAAGAGATACGGTTACGATAAAGTAATTATGCAGGCCGGAGGTATTGGATATGGCCGAAAGATTGATAGCCTGAAAGGACACCCGAAACCTGGCGACAAAGTAATTGTGATGGGTGGTGATAATTACCGTATCGGGATGGGCGGAGGTGCGGTTTCATCTGTCGCAACAGGCGAATACCACAGCGGAATTGAGCTGAATGCCATACAACGTTCGAATCCCGAAATGCAGAAACGCGTTTACAACGCTATTCGCGCAATGGCTGAGAGCGTTGATAATCCGATTATTTCGGTTCACGATCATGGAGCAGGGGGACATTTAAATGCGCTTTCTGAATTGGTAGAAGAACAGGGCGGTGTCATTGATATTACTAAACTTCCGGTTGGTGATCCGACTTTATCGGGCAAAGAAATCATCGGCAATGAATCGCAGGAACGCATGGGATTAGTTCTGCATGCCGATGATGTGGAGAAAATGCAAAGAGTAGCTGAGCGTGAACGAGCGCCGTTTTATGTTGCCGGTGAAATTACCGGTGATATGAATTTTTCATTTAAAAATCCGGTAACCGGTGATGCTCCTATTAACCTGCCACTTAAATATTTTTTCGGCAAACCACCCCGCACAATTATGCAGGATGAAACTGTAATTTCGACGTTTCAAAAACCCGAATACGACCAATCGTTAGTAACAAATTATATTGAGCAGGTCCTACAACTCGAAGCGGTTGCCTGTAAAGACTGGCTTACCAACAAAGTAGACCGTTCGGTTACCGGCCGCATTGCGCATCAGCAGACTGCCGGGCCACTTCAGCTTCCGTTAAATAACCTGGGAGTTGTTGCGCTGGATTTTCAGGGTGTGAAAGGAATTGCGACTTCTATCGGTCATTCGCCTGTCGCGGGATTAATTGATCCTGTAGCAGGTTCTGTACTTTCTATTGCCGAAGCGCTTACAAACCTGGTTTGGGCGCCGATTGAGCAAGGTTTAGGCGGAGTTTCATTAAGCGCCAACTGGATGTGGCCTTGCCGCAACGAAGGTGAAGATGCCCGTTTGTATAAAGCAGTGAAAGCAGTCAGTGATTTCGCCATTGAGTTGGGCATCAATATCCCAACTGGTAAAGATTCCCTTTCGATGACGCAGAAATATCCAGGAGGAGATACAGTAATGGCGCCTGGCACAGTGATTATTTCAACGGTAGGGGAGGTTACAGATATCCGGAAAGTGATAAGCCCTGTTTTGAAGGAAAGTTTTACGTCCTCGCTGGTGTATATTGATTTTTCGAAAAGTGATTTCAATATTGGCGGAAGCTCATTTGCTCAAGCCTTAAATAAACTGGGTGGAAGTACTCCGGAAGTTAAAGATGCCGCTTATTTCCGCCTGTGTTTTGAAGCTGTTCAGGAACTTATCCGGAAAGATATGATCCTTGCCGGGCATGATATTTCTGCCGGAGGATTGATTACTACCTTGCTCGAAATGACTTTCAGTCATAATACGATCGGAATGGATTTGAACCTGGATGGACCTGGTGAAAATGATATCATCAGGTTGCTGTTTAGTGAAAAACCAGGAGTTGTGGTTCAGGTTAACGATCTGGATTTTGTAAGTATCTACCTTCATGAAAAAGGCATCAGTTACAGTGTGATCGGAAAACCTGTTACAGGGAAAACGCTAGGTATTTCACATCAGCAAAATGGTTATTCCTTTGATATTCAAACTTTACGCGATAAATGGTTCCGGACTTCTTACCTGCTGGATCGCAAACAAAGTGGTGAAATCCTTGCAAAAGAAAGGTTTGGTAATTACTCAATCCAGGAGCGGAAATTTGTTTTTCCTGAAACATTTACAGGGAAATTCAGCCAGTATGGGATTGATTCAAAGCGCAAAACCCGTTCAGGAATCAAAGCTGCCATAATCCGCGAAAAAGGCGTAAACGGCGACCGCGAAATGGCCTGGAGCATGCACCTTGCCGGGCTGGATGTGAAAGATGTTCATATGACCGACCTGATGAGCGGACGCGAAACACTCGAAGAAATCCGGATGATTGTTTTTGTAGGAGGTTTCTCAAATTCCGATGTTCTTGGTTCGGCCAAAGGCTGGGCAGGCGCCTTTAAATATAACGACAATGCGCGCATTGCACTTGAGAAGTTTTATGCTCGAAAAGACACACTGAGCCTTGGTGTTTGCAATGGCTGCCAGGTTATGATTGAACTAGGGCTTGTAAATCCTGATCATCAGCTGAAAACAAAGATGTTGCATAATGCATCGGGAAAATTCGAATCAAGTTTTCTTACAGTTGATATACTTGAAAATGATTCGGTAATGCTTAAATCCCTTTCCGGAAGCAAGCTGGGTATTTGGGTTGCTCACGGTGAAGGGCTTTTCAGTTTCCCCTATGAAGAAGAAAAGTACAATATTGCAGCAAAATATTCCTACAGCGCATATCCCGGCAATCCGAATGGTTCGATGTATGACGCGGCTTGTATTTCGAGCGATGACGGACGCCATCTGGTAATGATGCCACATTTGGAACGTTCGTTGTTGCCTTGGCAATGGCCTTTGTATCCGGATTCACGGAATTCGGATCAGCTTTCACCCTGGATTGAAGCTTTTGTTAATGCCAGGGAATGGCTGAAAACGCAAAAATAGGTACGAGCCGTAAAAACAACTTACTCCTTTTCCTTCCTTTTTTACAGGGATTATTGTTTGAAATATGATAACATATTCTTTTTCAGTTTTTACTGATCAGTATTTTATCTATTTTATGTCCGTCGATGTCAACAATTTCAATGGTATAATCTAAAAATTCAAATTTGTCGCCAATCTTCGGAATCTGGTTGGTTTGTCGGATTACGAAACCTGCCACCGTTGAATAATCAATAGTATCGAAGTCTATAACGAAGCCTTCTATTACCTCAACCAGTGTTTCTACCGGCGCGTCGCCGCTTATAAGTACCGATTTGTCGTCGCGCATAAATACATCGGGTTCATATAGTTCTCCCTCATCCGGTAACTGCCCGATAAGATTCTCCATAATATCATGAAGAGTTATAATGCCTTCAAATCCTCCATATTCGTTCACTACAAAACACATGTTGCTGTGTTTTTGCCTGAGCTGGTCCAATACTTTTTGCGCATCCAAAACCTCTGGAATTATAAGCGGCTCCACCAATAAATCCCTGATTGTTATGTTTTTATTAAAACTGAGTGCTCTAAAATAATCTTTAAGATTCAGAATTCCCTGAAAGTCATCAAGTTTCCCGTTGCAGCAGATTATGTTACTATGTTGCAGCCCGAGTAATTTCTTCCTGATTACATCAACAGGTTTTTCAAGATCAATCCACTCCACATCCGTGCGATGTGTCATTATATGCCGGGCTTTTTTATCTGCGAAATAAAATATATTTTCGTGTATCCTGTTCTGGTCCTTCTCAATAACACCATCGAGCGAAGCGACCTTGATCATATAACGGAGTTCAGTTTCCGTAATATGTTCGGTGTGTTTTTTTATCCCGAGAAGTTTGTTGATTAAATTTGTTGAAAAAGATAATAGTTTTACAAACGGGTAAAACAACAGGCTGAAATAGTGGATAGCCGGGGCAATTTTCAGCGCAATTTTTTCGGGATTACTTAACGCAACTGTTTTTGGAACCAATTCGCCGATTACAATTGAAAAGTAAGTAATTATGATAACGGTTACTGAAAGCGCTATTTCGTAAGAATAATGCGCGGTAAGTTCGAATTTTCGGAAAAAAGGCGCAACATCATCAGCTATATTCATTCCGCCATACACACCGGTAACAATACCTATCAGGGTAATGCCAACTTGGACAGCTGATAAGAAATTCTCCGAATCGTCGAGCAAACCCAACGCTATCTTTGCACTTTTACTGCCCTTTTGCCTGAATTGCTCCAGCCTGGACCTTTTGCTTGAAACCAAAGCGATTTCGGACAAAGCAAAAAAGCCATTGAGTAAGACTAATAATCCTAATATAAGTATTTCCATTTTCTGCTTTTTCGAATCAGGAAATCAGTTTTTGTATAGACTAAGTTTGCAAAATACTGATTACTTCATCAATTTCCGTTCTCTCAACCAGTCTTCCATCCTGGCTGGCCATGTTTCGACAGGTCCTAATCCTTTTTTCTTGAGCGCGTAGCCGTGGCCGCCTTTTTCGTAGATATGCATTTCGACAGGCACATTATTTTTTCTGCACGCCTGGAAATACAAAATACTGTTTTCGGGTGAAACAAAATCATCTGTTGTGCTTATCAGGAATGTTGGAGGAGTGTTTGTCATTACGTGCAAATCATTCGAATACAAATCTATCTTTTCTTGCGTAGGAGTTTTTCCTAACAGGTTTTCTCTTGAACCTGAATGGGTTACTGTTTCGTTGAAAGTAATAACAGGGTAAATTAGAAGTGAGAAATCAGGTCGAACACTCACTGTGGTATCCAAAATTTCACCAACCTGTGTTTCGAAATGCGTTGAGGCTGTCGCTGCCAGGTGGCCGCCTGCAGAAAATCCCATTATTCCGATTTTCTCAGGAGAGATGCCATATTTAGTGGCATTTTTACGCACAATCCTGAAAGCCTGCTGGGCATCCTGCAAAGGTCGAATCTCTGCATTTTCGAACAATTCATCCTGCGGAAGACGGTTTTTCAAAACAAAAGCCGTTACACCACGTTCATTGAACCATGCCGCAATATCGTAGCCTTCGTGGTCAATTGCCAGTACACTGTAGCCTCCGCCCGGGCATATAATAACCGCGGCATCTGAGGTTTTGTTTTTGGGCTGATACACAAAGAGTGCCGGTTGGGTGATATCCTTAAGCAGTGTAATCCCATCCGACGTTTGTGAATCTTCCGGAATCTGAATTCCTTTTGATCCGGGAACTCCTTTCGGATATAGCAGAATGGTTTCAACCTGGGCATTTGTACCTGAAAATATGCTCATTATAAATAAGGTGATTAAAAGTTTTTTCATTTTAATTTAGTTGGATTGATATGTAGTTTAATGGAAGTAATAATTGATTTGAAGAAGGAATAATGAACAAAGATTTACGATTTGTGAATTTAGAAGTAAATATTGATCTGGAAAGGAAGATCTTAAATCAAAAATCGTAAATCCTTGTTCTTAAATCAAAACTCATTCCAGTACCAAACATTTTAATACGACCAATAAGATGGCCCGCATTCGATAAAAGTAACAGGAATGTCTTTAATAAACGTTTTGAGCCAATCGGCGCAATAATCCATCCCGGCTTCTTCCGAATTAATGTGCCCAAGAAAAATAACAGCCTTATTCCTGCCTTGTAACACTGCATCGCGGGTATATTCATAGGTTTCCCACTGCTGGGCTTCGCCTGTAATTACCACGTCTGCATCTGCCTTTTCAAGCAAATATGTATGAAGTCCGCTGCCAGGCGCTCCTTCCGCAAGCCAGACATTTTTAACTTTCATATCAGGATTCCCGACAACATAAAAAGAATTCTTCGGAAATGTCTTTTTCAGGTTTTCGAGCAGACCTTTTAATGTGGTTTCGGGAAAAACGAACTGATTCGGCTGATCAGCAACCGCATAATTCTTCCATCCCAGTTTTACAATCATTCCCGAAAGGATGCCATCTGGCTTAATGCTGTGAATGTAGTCGTGAAAGCGCCAGACAACGAGATGATGGTCGTTTATATATTTCTTCTTTTCAAGATAAACGGGATCATTCTGAAGGCCTGATGTCTCATCAAGATGATTGTAATAAACAGGTTCGTGAGTAACGATAAGGTTACAGCCTTTGCTGACCGCTTGTTTCAGCACATCCATTGTTGCAAACATGCAGGTGGCTATGCCAACAACCGGAGTTGAGGAATCACCTTCTTTTATAACATCCACGGTATTGGGAATAATCGCTGATCCAGTCATCTTAATTATGGATTGGATCACCTGATCAGCAGTTGTACCCGTTTTTGCTGAAAAGTTCTGGCCCGTGAGGAGGAAAGGAAGCAAGCAGATAAACAGTAATGAAAGCGTTTTCATAATGTGTTTTGTTGATTGTAATTTCAGGTATTAAAATTAGTGTTAATAATCAGTTTGACTAAAGTAAGGAAAAACAAATATATGCCACAGATTACTCAGATTTCACAGATAATTATTTATCATTTTTAATTGAAATTAATTGAAAAACTGCTTAAAGCAGTTTGAAATCTGTGTAATCCGTGTAATC
>CAIRMR010000072.1 GCA_903879715.1 uncultured Bacteroidales bacterium | reverse complement strand
CTACAACAACCTGATTAAAGAACTGCGGATTACACGGCCAAACCAGGTATGGGTATCGGACATAACGTATATACGCACCGTGAAAGGATTCTGCTATTTAGCCTTGATTACAGACTTGTATTCGCGCAAAATCGTCGGGTATGACGTGAGTGACTCTTTGGAGCTGGCGGGCTGCCTAAGAGCATTCCGAATAGCTCAAAGGCAAGCCCGCCAAGCGACTGCCCTGATTCATCACTCCGATAGAGGAGCACAATATTGCAGCCATCCCTATGTAAAAGCACTGAAAAGACGTAAAATACAAATTAGCATGACAGAAGAAAAACATTGTTATGAAAATGCTGTAGCTGAAAGGGTTAACGGAATATTAAAAGACGAATTTTACCCCGATCAATGCTTTGCCAATACAGAACTTGCAAGGCTGGCAACAAAAAATGCAATCAAAATCTATAATGAGAAAAGACTTCACGTATCTTTGGGTTATAAAACACCCGAATCGGTATTTGAATATCAAGTAAATTTGAATGTATAACCTGTAGCCGTATTTTAGGACTAGACAAAAAAGCCCTTGCCCATTAGATATTCAGCAGTTATTAACACATAAATTTATTTAATAACAAATGTCGGATTTTGCCCCGGCTTAATTTTGTATAGCGTTGATTATCGGTATATTTACCTCATGAAATTCATTACAGGACAAGACAGAAACCAGATTCCACTTTTTGCTTCATCTATTGAAGCGGCTATTGATCAGGATAACGAAGCGATTGATCGACATGTTTGTGGAAAGCCTTAAGTTGGCGGATTCTGGGTTTAAGGTAAGCTTTATCGAGAATGGTCGTCCGGCCTATCGCCCCGCCGATTTGCTAAAACTCTACATTTACGGATACCTAAACCGCATCCGTTCCTCACGGGCATTGGAGAAAGAATGTGGACGGAACATTGAGCTGATGTGGCTGATGAAAAGCCTGGTACCTGATCACAACACCATTTCCAATTTCAGGAAAGACAACCCCAAGGCGATAAGTAAGGTATTCAGAGAAACCGTACAGCTGGCAAAGCATTTTGATTTAATAATAAAGTGGTTTAATTCCCCGACCCTTTGGGTCGGAAAGAAAAAAATCAATTTTGATACCTCGAGGCTCTGCCTCGGGGTGATTCATTTATTCCAATATTTGCCTCAATTGAAAAATATGGATCAAAAAAACGTCATTTTAATAAATTCAGAAAAAATATTGATGAGTTTTACAATCGGGTAATTCTGGATGAAAGTTATTGTTCTGAAATTACTTTAAAATATCAAACACGGTTGAGAAAACATTGGAAAAATCTGTTCACTTTTCTTGATTTTGACAATATCCCTTGGAATAACAATATGGCAGAAAGAGGAATTAGACATTTAGCTGTGCAAAGAAAAATCTCTACTTATTTTGATAAAGGTGTTTCATCTTATTTAGTATTGCTCGGAATTATGCAAACTTGCAAATTTCAGAAAAAATCACTTCTCAAAGTTTTGCTTTCCCGAAGAAAAACATATAATACTTTTATAGGTGATAAAAATTAGATTTTATGAGCAACATTAAACTTTTTGAAAGTAAGCAAATACGCTCAGTTTGGAATGAATTTGACCAAAAGTGGTATTTCTCGGTTCAAGATGTAGTTCAGTTATTAACAGATACAACTGACGCTAAGGACTACATCAAAAAAATGAAAAAACGTGATTTGGAGCTTAACTCCAACTGGGGGACAATTTGTCCCCTAGTTGAAATGATAGCTGCTGACGGGAAAAAGCGTAAAGTTCAGGCTGCTCATGCACAAGGACTTTTAAGAATAATTCAATCTATCCCATCTCCTAAAGCTGAACCGTTTAAACTTTGGTTAGCAAAAGTTGGTTCTGAAAGACTTGAAGAAATAGAAAATCCTGAATTAGCAGCACAACGAACACGAGAATTGTATAAAGCTAAAGGCTATCCCGACGACTGGATTGAAAAACGAATGCGAAGCATTGCTATAAGAGAAGAATTGACCGAAGAATGGAAAAACAGAGGTGTTAAAGAACAAGTTGAATATGCAGTATTAACGGCTGAAATCTCAAAAGCGACATTTGGTTTGACGCCTTCAGAATACAAGAAAATCAAAGGATTGAAAAGTCAAAATCTACGTGACCATATGACTGACCTTGAATTGATTTTTTCAATGCTTGGCGAAGCCTCAACAACTGAAATCGTTAAGACTAAGAATCCAAAAGGATTTATCGAAAACAAAAAAGCAGCAAGACAAGGCGGTAATGTTGCTGGCAATGCAAGAAAAGAATTAGAACAAAGAACCGGCAAGAAAGTCGTTACCAAGGAGAATTATTTGCCCGAATCTACCAATAACAAACAATTAACAAAAGGAGAAAGTTAAGTGTCAACCCACAAGCATACACATTTACAAGCCGCACATGCCATCGCTCCAACCTAAGCTTGTAAAAGAGTATGCTTCCCCAACCCTAAGGAAAAACAAAAAATCTTCCCTGACTTTTAAAAAATAAAACTTTGCAAACTCACAATCCGTCAGACAAAAATGAATTGAGAAATGATAGAAAACACAAAAAACAATGAAGGCCTGCTGGTAATAAATAGGAATATGAGCGGCACGCAGTGCCCAGCGATTATTCCAGGTTGAACTACATTTCGACAAGCTCAATGCATCGCATTTCGACAAGCTCAATGTAAAATATCCCGAATAGATTCTACAGTAAATGGTGTTTTTTTTCTCTATGTACTTTCCGCCAGTTTTAGAATGCTATGCATTGAATAACAGGAAGATAACATAACTAAAATTCTGATACAAACAATGGAAAATATTGGCAGGCAAATATACGATTATTGGTGAAGAAAAATCTGATAAAACGGAACCTCAAAACGGACTAGCAAAGGTGTTTGTTAAAAGCTATCCCGCAGGGATTTAGTTCAACAAACGCTTTAGCAAATGCGGGTTTATTCGCTTCGCTCATGAGATCGCTTCGCTAAGTTGCGTGTTCGTTGAAACATTTGAACTCTATACCTACATTTGTACTGGCTGACAATTAAGCAACAATTTTTTCCCGCAATTGCTAGAGCGTAGCCGTTACCGCCACTACTTGCCATAAAAAATATATCTAAAACATGAAAAATAAAATTCTAGTTCTATTTATTACATTTTTCACTACAAGCAATTTATTTAGTCAGACCTCACTAAAAGCTGGTGACAAAGCACCGACAATTACTATAACTGACTATATTTCTAATATTGCAAAAGACAAAACATTAAATAATAAATACATTTTATTGGAGTTTTGGGCAACCTGGTGCGCACCTTGTTTGGGTGCTGTTCCGCATCTGAATGAATTACAGGCTAAGTACAAAAACAGAAAAGATATATCGATTATTTCAATGACATATGAAAGTCCTGAAATAGTTTTGAAAACATTAAAACGAATTGACTTTAAAACAATAGTTGTCAGCGATCAGACTGAAAAATCGCAAACTGATTTCGGCGTAAAACAAAATGGTTCTATGACTTTACCTCGAACTGTTTTGATAGATAATAAAGGAGTTGTAAAGTGGATCGGCGTACCTGATCAGATGACAGATTCGTTATTCGATAGTTTCTTAAAAGGAGATGATATAACAACCATAACAGATTCTGTTCCGAAAAATATTGAAAATAAAACAAAGGCTGATTTGAAAGATGAGAATTCTATTGATATTGCAATGAAATTATTAAGAGACAAACAAACCCAATATTCTTTCTCGCTTTTAGAATCAATTGATAATCATGGTAGTAGTTCACGTAAAAATCCATTAAAAGGTCAATATTCAGCAATAAATTGTTCATTCAAGAAAATCCTTTCAGAATTATTAAATGTGACTGAAATGC
The DNA here is from genome assembly GCA_903879715.1 of uncultured Bacteroidales bacterium. Lineage (GTDB taxonomy): Bacteria > Bacteroidota > Bacteroidia > Bacteroidales > UBA4417 > UBA4417. Next base: position 4,083 of record CAIRMR010000072.1, on the reverse strand, counting down.
AACTTGAAATTCCGGAACTGATAAATAACAAAAAGTACAGTTTGTTTTATAAGAATGTAAACATTGTTGACGAAAAAAAATGCATCGAAGACATAAAAACCAATTTATTGAAATCATTAGACCTTCGGGAAAAAATCGAAAGCAGAATGGTGGAAGTTTATTTTTTGAAAGTTATTGATAAAAATAAATTACAGATTTTAACTGAGAAAGATTATCAATCGCACTGGGGTGAAAATGACACTCACTTAGTGTTCTCCAATATACCGGTGGGAACATTAATAAAGGAAGTAAGTAATTTGCAGAAAATGCATATAATAGATGAAACAAATCTTATTGAAAATTATTACTTTTTACTTAGAAAGGACTCTAAAGAAAACTTAAAAAAGGATTTAGAAAGCTATGGTTTAACGTTGGAAAAAGTTGATAAAAGCGTTGATTATTATATTTACGAATAATTTTAACTATGCAAAAAACTTGTGAAAGAAAGAAACACAGCACATAAAACGCTATAACAAATGCGGGTTTATTCGCTTCGCTCATGAGATCGCTTCGCTAAGTTTTAAGCTGCGCTAATGAGACCGCTTTGTTATTCGCTTCGCTTCCCGCAAAAAGCGGGACAAGCTATGAGACCGCTTCGCTAAGTTCGTTAAGTTCGCTAAGTTGCGTGCTCGTTGAAACATTTGTAATCTTTATATACATTTGTGCCGGCAGACTTTGAGCAACAATTTATTCCCGCACTTGCCATATCTTGTCCCGTGCAACGGGAACTTGTTCCGTGTAACGGGAGCGTCAGCCGTTATGGCACATCATGGAATCTAGCGCAACAAACATAATGATATTTATAAATAACCTATAAAAAATGAAAAAGCTAATAATTTTAATGCTTTCAATATTCATCTTAAATAATTTATATAGTCAACAGTTCGAATGGGCTTTTGGTGCAGGAAATCACATTGATGATTATGCCATAGGATTAAAATCTGATTTGGACAGTAATGTTTACCTGACTGGCCAGTTATATGGAGATGTCACAATTGTAGATACAACAATCAAAGCTTGGCAGGCCGCATATCTTGTTAAGATTTCTAATTCCGGAAGTGTAAACTGGGCTGTAAGCTTTGGAACTTTTGATACCTATGGAGTAGATGTTGCGATAGACTCTGACGGCAGTGTTTATCTTGCCGGGATATATTCTCATGGATTCACTTTTGAAGGAATTACTTTACCCGGTGGTCTTCAACCAAGAATCTTTTTGCTGAAATTTACTAAAAATGGTAAGCTTTTATGGGCAAAGGACTTTGGAACAATAAGTGACACTGGCAGATCGTATGTTAATGCAATAGAGTTGGATTCAAATAATAATATATATTTAGGGGGAAATTTTCAAGATAGAATAAAATTAGGTGATTCCATTTACGCTGTCAGAGGAAGAGAGAGTTTTGACTCCGACATGTTGCTTGTCAAACTATCATCAGATGGAGAAATTCTTTCTGTAAAAAATCCAGGTAGTAATTCGTATGAATACATCTATGATATAGCTGTTAACTCTGATGGTATATATGTTGTAGGATATTTTGCCGGAAGTACTATTGAATTTGATTCGTTGATTTATAATAGTCAAAAAGGCAGCTCAGGCTGTATTATAAAATATTCACATTCGGGAAAGTTAGAATGGGTAAACACAATAAATGCACCTTTATATTCTGCATCATTTTCAGTTACTACCAATACGGATGGTGAAGCTATAGTTGCAAGCATGTGGACTGAAGGCGACGGAAACGTCCAAAAAATAGCAATTACAAAATTTAGTGCAAATGGGAAATTGCTAAATAATCAATTAATTAATCAGGCTGTATATCTTAATAATTATGTTGAAGGTGGTTTTCGCGCAAAAAGATGGGGCTTAGCATCAAAAGACAGATGTGTCTATTTCTCTGCAGGTCTGTCAGGGGCATTTAAAATTGATCATTTAGATTTTACTTCCATTGGAAGAATGGATGTTGCGATTATCAAATTTAATGAAGTAGGTTACCCCCAGTGGATTACTACTGCCCAGGGAACAGGTAATGATGAAGGCTTGCGTTTGTCTTCTGTTGGTAATACTATTTACGTAGCTGGTGACTATTCTAGTGGTCAGCTTAGCTTTGGCAATCTTACCATTAATAATCACAGTGGAAACGATGACAATGATTTCTTTTTGGCAAAGCTCGTAGACACTACTTCTAATACTCTGTGTCCGGATATTGATAGTTTTCATGTTTCTTATCAACCTATTATATGCGAAGGCGATTCCATTCTTATTTCAATTGAAAATAGTTATGCAACTTATACAGATTGGTTTCGAAATGATGAAAAGTTAAATTATGCTAATGAAAAACAAATATTTATAAAAGATGAAGGCATTTATAAAGTACTGATAAATGAAAATTCAAGATGTCCGGTTCCGGAAATTCAGATCAAAGTAGACCTGGAAGAAATTAAGGAACAAAATACTGATATTATTATTTATCATAATCCCATAGCCAATATTGAGGGAACAAGAAAAGTGTGTTTAGGTGATACGTTGTCTCTTTCTACACCTCTGAATGAAAATTATATATATAGCTGGACTGTTCCTGACATGCTTCATAGTTCAGACACAACAACGCATAATATAGAAATAGAAATGGCACAGAGAGCAGATTCAATGGAATTTTATGTTGAAGTTATAAGTAAGCAAAGCGGGTGCCTGAGTGCTGATTCATTAATTGTATTTATTAATCCAACGCCTAACCTCTATTTGTTTAAATTTGATAGTACTATCAGGCTTAACAGTAATAATACTGATTCAGTTATATGGTATTATGAAGGGAAGGGACTACCTGAATTTGCAGATCTTCAATCAATTATTCCTGAGAATAAAGGCTATTATTACGTTAGGGGGATAAATATGTATGGTTGTGAAAGCGTGTCAGATAGTATCTATATAGATGAAATAAATGGCATTGAAAACATTGAATCAGTTATCGATATATTTCCTAATCCAGTAGGTGACTATATTAATATTAAATTGGCATCACCGCCCGATAAAATCGAATTAATAGATATCTCAGGATCTTTAATACGAACCTACTATAATGAAGCAATTTTGAATTTAGAACATGTAAAGAAAGGCTTTTATATTTTAAAAATTTATTCGAAAAATGTAGTGAGCGCAGTCAAAATTATTAAAGAATAACGTGCTATAACAAATGGCGGGTTTATTCGCTTCGCTCATGAGATCGCTTCGCTAAGTTTTGAGCTGCGCTCAAGAGACCGCTTTGTTATTCGCTTCGCTCATGAGACCGCTTCGCTAAGTTCGCTAAGTTCGCTAAGTTGCGTGTTTGTTGAAACATTTGAAATCTTCATATACATTTGTGCTGGCAGACTTTGAGCAACAATTTAATCCCGCACTTGGCATAGCGTAGCCGTTAGTGGCAAGCGTGCCGCCGCAGAATCATCTTGAAACTTACGAGCTGAAAATAATTTCATAAGTGCTTATTTTGTATCTTTGTTTAATGAAAAAGCCAGAGAAAATAGGACTTGATTTTGAGGTTGACAAACTGACCAACTCTATCGAAAATATTGTTACGGGTGACAGTTTTGCAACAGATATCACCATTATTTCCATTTTCGACCTCAAGACAGTAATTAAGAAAAACGGCTGGCAATTTGACTGGAAACTAGAATTGAAACAACCTGAAAGAGATGTTTACAAGCTGACCATTGTTAATAATCAATCAGTTATTCAAGGACTAATAAGTCTAGAAGTAAAGTCTGATCATGTTTATATGCACCTGCTTGAAAGTGCGCCTTTTAACAAAGGAAAAACCAAAATGTATGCTGGTGTTCCTGGAAATTTAGTAGCTTTCGCTTGTAAACTTGCCTTTCAACGTGGACATGAAGGTAATCTATCCTTTTTCTCTAAAACGCAATTAGTTCAACACTATATTGAAACTTTAGGGGCTGTGCATATCGGCGGACGAGTTATGATAATTGATACTAATGCAGCATTAAAACTCATCAATAAATATTTTCCCAAATGAAAAATAAATCAAAAGAACT
>CAIRMR010000071.1 GCA_903879715.1 uncultured Bacteroidales bacterium | reverse complement strand
GTTGCGACGGCATTTAACCAAAACATTGGAAGTTGGACTGTAAGCAATGTAACATCTATGTCGTCTATGTTTAAGGAAGCATTGGCATTTAATCAAAACATTGGCAGTTGGAATGTAAGTAAGGTATCAAATATGGGGCAAATGTTTAGAGGTGCAACAGCATTTAATCAGCCTATTGGCAACTGGGATGTAAGTAAAGCAACAGATATGTCGTCTATGTTTAGAAATGCTTCAGCATTTAATCAAAACATTGGAAGTTGGAATGTAGCAGCAGTTACAACTATGGCTAGTATGTTTCGTAGTGCATTGGCATTTAATCAAAACATTGGAAGTTGGAACATTGCCGCAGTAACAACTATGTCGTCGATGTTCAATGGTGTAACCCTTACTACCGCCAACTACGATGCTATTTTAACAGGTTGGGCAGCACAGGCAGTAAAACCAAGCGTATCCTTCCACGGGGGTAGCAGCAAGTACTCCTGCAGTGCAGCGGCATCCCGTGCTGTTCTTACCGGCGCACCAAATAATTGGATTATCACCGATGGAGGTGCAGACAACCTCACCTCTTGGGATGGCTCCGCAAGCAGCGACTGGAACACAGCAGCCAACTGGAGCTGCAACACGGTTCCCAATGCCAGTTCCAATGTGATCATCAACGCCACTGTTCCATCACCCGTTGTAGATCAGGCACCGGCAACACCGGCAATATGCAACGATCTTACCATTAACACCGGAGGCCTCGTTAGCATCAACCCTGGCAAAGCACTCACCGTAAACGGTGCATTTACCAACAATGCAGGCATTACCGGCCTGATGATTAACTCCGGCGGCTCGCTTATTCAGAATAGCACCGCTGTAGCTGCAACAGTAAAACGTGCTATTGCCGGCGACAATAAATTTCACCTCTTTATCTCACCCATCAACGAATCGGTGGTTGCCGATGCCGCTTCCTGCTTCAGCGGGGCTTATGTTGACCGCTACCAGGAATCAGCCGGCGAATGGGTAAGGTTGGCTACCGACGATAATGTGGTTTCAACGTATGGTTATTCCGTTAATTTCGCAAGCGGTTCCCCGGAACTTACTTTCCCCGGTACACTGAAAGCTAGTCCGGTAAGCTACACAAACCTTAGCTATACTTCTGCAGCACCGGGTTATGGGGCAGGCTGGAACCTGGCGGGAAATCCTTACCCATGCGGTATCAATACAGCACTGCTCACGGCTCCGACAGGCATGAACGCAACAGCATATGTTTGGGACGAAACGGGATCAGGAAACTACATACCACTTACTATGGGCGCTGCCAGTGCCACACCAGGTATTATTGCCCCAATGCAGGGTTTCTTTGTAAATACTTCTTCAGCTACCAATTCACTTGTACTGGCAAATGCGGCTAAAGTACATGGAGGTACTTTTTATAAAAGCAGCAAATCAATTCCGCAAATGCTCAGCCTTTCCATTTCTGGAAATGGTTATTCGGATAAGACGTATGTACGCTTTGATGAGGCTGCCACCGAAAACTTCGATCAGGCGCTGGATGCGTACAAACTATCGGGACTGGATGAAGCTCCGCAGCTGTATTCCATTCTTCCCGGCGAGAAAGTTGCCATTAACACCCTTCCTTCGCTCACGGCAAACCAGTATGTTCCACTTGGCCTCAGAGTTGGGATTGAAACAAACTATACGCTTAATGTGCAAGGTATCAGCAGTTTTGATCCATCAGTACCCATTATCCTCGAAGATTTAAAACTGAGTACTTCGCAGGATCTCCGCCTTAACCCGGTGTATTCGTTCACCGCTTCACCGACTGATGCCGAAAACCGTTTCAGGCTTAGTTTTGCAACAGTTACCGGTTTAAATTTACCTGAAGCTTCAGATATTAAAATCAGTACAAAAAATGGCATTATCCATGTTAACTGCAAAGGAACCATCAGCGGTAAAGTTTATGTCTATTCAACTTCCGGACAGCTTCTGGCCACTTCGGTTCTTGTTTCCGGCGAAACAATGTTGCGGATGGCTTCCACAGGTATATACATGGTGAAAGTAGTAAGCGGGAAAACCAGCCTTACACGCAAATTGGTTGTTCTGCAATAATGGCCAAACAGGAATTTTAAAACATAAATAACAGACAATTATGAAAAAAGCACTTCAATATAGTTTTCTTACGGCGTTCCTTGTATTTTCAACGGTTCTCAGTCTTAACGCTCAGCCTCACGCCGGGCAGCAAAGTACTACCGGTTCAGTAACCGGCGATCGCATCGGTGGGGGCGCCGGGGCTCCGGTTGGCAGCGGTACCCTGCTTTTAATCGGGCTTGCGGGCTTGTATGGCGGTAAAAAATTTATCGGTACCTGGAAAAGCCTGGAAGAATAGTGATTTTCCTGATTTTTCCGAAACCTATTTTATTCACAGCTATCCGCGCTTGCGGGTAGCTGTGTTTTTCTGATATTCGGTTTCACTATTGACTGTCAGATATTTCCCGATTCTGATAATTAAATTAAGCAAACAGTTCTTTTTCTTCTTAAACCGTCATTTCATAATCAACAAATGCCTTAGCGGTAAAACGTACCATGGGGTACGGAGTTTTATTAATACTAAATATACACAAAAAGGGTTTATTGCATGCCCTGTCATGCTTGCAGAATGAAAGCACTTATGGAGGGTTGGAAGGCTTAATGTTTTTAGGCTTGGTTACTCTGGAGGTCTTCCCTATATCTTTCTTGTATCTGATCCCTTATTTTATAAGGGTTTCAGGTGATTTGTATACAGCAGGTCTAGAGCAGATATAGAGCTGGTCTAGAGTAGGTATACAGAAAGTATAATTTCTTCGGCTTCAAAGATTCGATTCCTGAAATTTCCGCAGCCGCCATATTGCTTTATGCTACCTGCTATATCACTGGTTCGTTACCCGCTTTAATAATGCTATCGACAAATTGAATCATTTCCCTGGTATAGGTTCTTAATAATTTTCTGCCGAATCTTTAAGACGGTAAGCAGAAACCGTATAATTGAAGAGCATGCTATTATCTGAAACTGCAATTGCTTTCCTCGCGAAGGAGATTATTTTACTGTCAAAATGGCGGCAGTTGTAATAGTATTATACAAATAATACAATAACAAGCAGATACTATGATATTAGGAGTAATTTTCCGCAAAAGACTATATCTTTACCCAACTAAAGGGTCCTTCGCTTATGTTAATTTATTTGTCATTAAATGGGATTATTCTTTCGGTATTGTTGTTGTATTTCAATGCCAGGAAATTCCCATCCGCCATTTATCTAAGCCTGTTCGTTTTTTCAATATGTCTTTATGGGTTTATTCAATACGTGATTCTCTTTTCGAATTCTGTTTTTCTGAATGCCATATTTAATCTCCATTTCGCCTTTATACTTTTGCTGTCAGGTCCGGCATTCTACTGGTACATTCGAAGTCTTCTGACCGATAATCACCGATTTTACAGAAAAGATATCTGGCACCTGGTTCCCATGACAGTATACCTGGTCTCTGTTCTCCCATACTATTTTAAGCCATTTTCCGAAAAAATAGCGATAGCGCAAGAAATCGTAAATACCCCGGGTTTTCTGTCTCAATATAAATTTGGCTGGCTAGCTGAATTATTTTCCAATGCATTTATTTATGTGAGTCGCCCTTTGCTGGCCTTATGTTATGTATTGTGGTCAATTGGAATGTTTATACGCTTCCTGAAACGCAAGGAAGATAAATGGGTATTTTCCGGCCAGGCATTTATGATTAAATGGCTGTATGTTTTTCTTAGTTCTTCGTTGGTTCTTGTGGCAAGCCACTTTGTTATGATGATCTATACATGGGAATATGGCAGAGGTGACTTGTTTTTCACAATAAATACTTTACAGGTTTTGTCAGCCCTTGGCATGACCATCTTGCTGGTTTCGCCTTTTTTCTTTCCTGAAGTACTCTATGGCTTACCCCGGCTGCCGATTCCGATCTCCGAAGATGGACCTGTACCCGAAACTGGCGGGTTATCGGACGAAGGGATAGCAAAATATATCCCGAAATTTGAAGCTGATTATCTGATTCAGATGTCAGTTAAGATAGACAACATTATGCTAACCGAGCAGCCTTATTCTCAGCTTGATTTAAACATGATGAAATTTTCAGTAATGGTTGATGTTCCCTTCCACCACCTGGCTTATTATTTCAGGGAGGTTAAACAGCAATCTTTCAATGATTTTCGTAATGACTGGAGAATTAATTATACAAAAAAACTTATACTCGAAGGTAAAGCAGATGAACTGACTTTGGAAGCTATAGGTTTAAAGGCAGGATTTACAAGTCGAAGTACTTTTTTCCGGGCGTTTAAGAAAGCCGAAGGCATTGCTCCAGGGGAATTTCTGGCTAGAATAAGCCAGAATTCATCCCCAAAATAACATTCTTGTGTCAAAATTGGAATTTTGACTGATCCGATGGCTTTCTGTTTTTCTAGACTTTCAGATGATAGTGATTAGAAGTCACCTGTTTACGATGTTCGTAACTTTTGCAGCAGAATCCGATGTGTTTTTCGGTATTAATCCTCTACAGGCTTTGTCGGCGCTGGGGATGTGCGGATTATTGATATCACCCTTCTTCTTTCCCCGAATTTTGTATGGGCTGCCGCGGGTTCCTGATTCATATTTTAAATAGACCGGGACAGGTTTCCAAAACCTTGTGTCGGGGATTGGCATTCCGGGTTCCTTATATCTCAATGACCATTTCATAGTCGCCCAAAACAAGGAAAACGTCCAACTGTTTATAAATACTTGCAGTATTATATTTCTAAAAAAAACATTGCCGGATCAGTGAAGAGTCGGTTTTGAATATTGATAGACAAAGGCGGTTCTTAAATAGTTATAATGACAATTGTTCTGTTTACGAGAACTCCAGGATCAATCCCGGATCAATATTCAGTTCTTTGTATAAACGCTTGGCCATTCGCATTGATACCGGGCGTTTCCCTCTCATAATCTGACTGAACGTAGATTCTTTTACATCAAGTAATACAGCTGTCTGGCGTTGTTTAATATGACGTTTTTCCATTTCCTTTTCAATAGAAACTACCAAAGGAGATTTGAACTTTAAGTGTTTAAATTTCATGTACAAACTTTCGTAATCAGCACACATACGCCCTACACGTCCAATTTCGCGGCTATACTCGTTGTTCGCTCCTTGTTCATCCAAAGAACCGTTTGCAGTAGCTTCGTCAATCAAAGCATCGGTATATTCCGACACTTGTTTAAATAATTCAGCTGTATGAATTTCGGTAATATCAATAAATTTCTTTACCATGATTTCTTTTCCTTTCTGTTATATCTGCTTAGCATCTATTTTGCTGTATTCAGCATGTGTACCTACAAACCGTATTGAAAAAACCCCTCCAATAAAAATGATGATTGCAACAATTCTGTATTTATTTCCCCTGATATCAAATACATATCGCTCATTAGTGACGTAATCAACCGAATTGAAATCTGTTTTAATATCTTTTAGATTCTGCCATTCAGCTTCTTCAACGATATCAATAAACTTCTGCACCGCCTTAATTGAATCAGCATGTTTTTTAACAAATTTGTCTAAAAGTGCTCTATTCCTTATTCTCATCTTCGGTTTTTCAATGCACAAAGCTAACGATTACTTCACAAATTGCAAAGTATTTAAGAATTATTTTCAATCTAAAATAAAATTCAAAGGGCAGTTTTAGCAAATTTTCAACCTGTCGGGGCTATTTTCCTTTTAAAACCTGTCTCCTTTCCCCGCACTGCAATCCCCTTTGTTTGCAGCATTCTGCTTGCAATGTAACACTTTGATTTTATCCTGCATAGCACCCTGAGGGACGACATGCATGACGAATTTGCTGCAGATACCTGGTTACAGCCTGATCGTATTTTGGATATTGATACCGGTGCATCATACGGCTGGGTGTTCAAGAAAGGAAAGTAAACAGCCGTTTTAAGATTAATGGAAGATTAGCTGATGCATAACGTAAAGTAATATTACAAATGCAATACTATTCCCGGGATGATTCCGGAAGCAATACGAGTTTATCCGGTATTTGCTTTATTGGCTATTTATAAGTTATATATATATGATATACAAGCTTATAGACATATATAATTATACTATAAATCAGAAGTAAACAATTGGCTGTTTTTAGAACCTTGTGTCAAAATTCGGATTTTGACACAAGGTTTGCCCCCGATCTGTTGCTCCTGCCTTATTTAAAAATGAATTTTGCTCTTATTACAGCAGTGGTCGTGTCAAATGCCATTGGGGCAATAACAAAGAACATTTTATTGAAAACCTGAATGCAATTTTTACACTTTAAGCAAGGGATATGAAACAACTGACAGAAAATCTCAACCCAAGCTGACCCGTTCAGGTAGCATCAGTTGTATGCGTAATCCGCAAAAAACAGTTTAGAATGAAAAATATTTACTGAATCTTATGAAAACCACATTTGCTTTTATTCTATGGATTGCGTTAACAGCAGGCATTTTCGTACAAAACGCAAATGCACTGGTTACCGTAACCGGATCAACAGGTACTAATTCTGCCTATGCCAGGTTAGCACTTGCTTTTACGGCCATTAATTGCACTGCACAAACAGGCAATACTAGCGTAACAACAATTACCGCCAGCACGACCGGGTCAACTTCAACGAACATTGTAAACAATACGTATTGCACCCCGGCTATACGATTTATAAATACTGCAGAGGGAGGAGCACCGGTTGGCATAAGGGTGACCCTTTTGCCGGCAAAGGGAATAGCCTATGGCCCCGACAAATTTAATATGGAACAACATACGAAATCATATGATGACAGATTCGGATAAAACTTAGATAATTCGTAGTAAAAGTAAGAATAAGCAAAAGAAAATGTTAAGATACTTTAATAATGATAATTATGAAAAAAACTTTTAAGCATACATTAACACTCCTGATAGTAACATGGAGTATGGCTTTATCAGCCGGAAAATACGGCGGCGGCAGCGGCACATCCGGTGATCCCTATCAGATTGCCACCTTAGCTCACCTGGAATTATTAAGTGCTACCCCAGACGACTGGGCTGCCGGTATCTATTTTATCCAGACAGCTTCTATCGATGCTTCGGCAACTAAAGGTGCCGGATATAACACTGGAGCAGGCTTTCTACCCATAGCATTTGATGCTTTTTTTTATGGATCCTACAACGGGCAAAACTTCACCATCACCGGTTTGTATATTAATCTGCCGACGGGAAATAATGTTGGTTTGTTTAGCAGTTCTGACGGGGGCACTTTCTCGAACATTAAACTGGTAAACCCTGAAATTAAAGGTACAAATAATATAGCAGGCCTGATTGGCAATGCAAAAAATAGTACAATTACTTCATGCGAAATAACAGCTGGAACCATCCAAGGCTTGGTTATATCGGATATGCACTGCGGCGGACTGATTGGCGCTTCAAACGCAAGCACAATTACATCATGCAAAGTATCAGATGTTACGATTAATTGTTATTCCGAGTGCGGCGGCCTGATTGGTATTATATATAATTATGGTACCCCAGGTAACTCAGTTACTTCATGTGTGGTAACAGATTGTGTTATTCAGGGTACTTACAATATAGGTGGGTTGATTGGTAAATTATATTCTTATGTTTCATCGCAAGACATAGTTACCAAATGTGCCGTGATAAATAGCAGTATTGTGAGCAATGGTACCTCTGCCGGTGGCCTGATAGGCATTGTACTTGGGAGTACTGGTCATGAACCCGTAATTTCACAATGCTTTTCTACAGGTTCGGTTGTTGGAACCGGTGTGTATGCATATGGAGGCTTGATTGGAGAAGGATACTCCTTTAAGGTAAACGACTGTTATTCCATGGCTTCCGTTACTGGCACGAACAATGCCGGAGGCTTTGTTGGCTTTGCAGATCCGGGGTCAATAACAAATTGTTACAGCACCGGTTTAGTGACATCCTCTGGTAGCACGGTAGGTGGGTTTATAAGTGATAATTCGGGTGCCAGCACAAATTGTTTCTGGGATACCCAAACATCGGGGAAAAGTACAAGTGCAGGGGGTGGAGTAGGGAAAACAACTGCCGAAATGAAAACCGAGAGCACCTTTACCGGCTGGAATTTTGAAACAATACCTGTATGGCTTATCAGTACCGACAACAATGGCTATCCGCATCTTGCCTGGCAGGCACTCGCCCCCCCAAAGTACAGCGGCGGCGCTGGCACATCCGGTGATCCTTATCAGATTGCCTCTTTAGCTGACCTGGCAGAGTTAAGTGCTACCTCAGCCGACTGGGCTGCCGGCATCTATTTTATCCAGACAGCTGATATTGATGCTTCGGCAACAAACACATGGAATGATAATGGAGCTGGTGGTTACTATGGCTTTATACCCATAGCATTTGGTTTTAGCTTTGATGGCTCCTACAACGGGGACAACCACACCATCACCGGTTTGTATATTAACCGGTTAGGGGTAGCAAACAATATGGCTTTGTTCAGCAGTGGTAATGGTATCTTTTTGAATATAAAACTAATAAGCCCAGAAATTTATGGTGCAAATGCTACAGGCGGCCTGATAGGTATGGCTTTAGGTGGCTCTGTTACTTCCTGCGAAGTGACAGGTGGCACAATTCAGGGTAGTGGTTCAAATTGCGGTGGCCTGATTGGATATTCCAGCCTTACCAACATTACTTCCTGTGCGGTACATGGTAGTGCTATACAGTGTGCTGGTGAAGCTGAAAGTTATGGCGGCCTGGTTGGCTATGCAAGCGTTTGCACAGTTACCTCATGCGAAGTAACGGATGGAACAACAATCAGTACAACAGATGGTGGTCTTGGATATTATTTTGGCGGCCTGATAGGCAATGCAGTTCAGTGTACAGTAAGTAATTGTAATATTAACTTATGCACGCTGACAACAGAGTATTATGACGACGAAGACGAAATTTGCGGTGGCCTGATTGGCAATTCACAGGAAGATATAATTACTTCATGTGAAGTAAAAAATGTTACAATTAATAGTTTTAGACATTGCGGCGGACTGATTGGTCAATCATGGTCCGATTTAGTTACTTCCTGTGTGGTGACTGATGGAGCTATTTATGGTACCGAATATGTAGGCGGCCTGATTGGGCGTTTATATTCAGATAACTCGGGCATTGTTACCAAGTGTGCGGTGATAAATGGTGATATTCAGGGAGTTTCTGACCTTGGAGGGCTGATAGGCTATTTAGTTGGTGTAAGTGGCGGTCCCGTAATTTCACAATGCTTTACTACAGGTACCGTTATTGGAACCGGAGGCGACTCATATGGTGTTGGAGGCTTGTTTGGAGAAGGATACACCTTTAATATGACTGACTGCTATTCAACGGCTTCCGTTACGGGCCCGGACTATGTCGGAGGCCTTGTTGGCAATATAGGAGGCGCATCAATAACAAATTGCTACAGCACAGGATTGGTGACATGCGATGGTAGTTTTGTAGGCGGGTTTGTCGGTAATGATGATTCTAATGATGGTATTATCACAAATTGTTTCTGGGACACCGAAACATCTGGTCAACTCACAAGTGCAGGGGCTGAAGTAGGGAAAACAACTGCCGAAATGAAAACCCTGGGCACCTTTACCGACTGGGATTTTACAACTGTGTGGCATATCAGTGTGGTGGACAACAATGGCTATCCGCACCTGGCATGGCAAACTTTCCCCGCTGTCGTTACCTGGACAGGCGCTACTACCACCGACTGGAACACCGCCGGCAACTGGAGCAGCAGTTCAGTACCTGTAGCTACGGATAATGTATCCATTCCGAATGTTACCAACGATCCTGTTGTAACCCAAACCGGAAGTTCACTTGCTGTGTGCAACAATCTTACTATTGCTTCGGGAGCAGTAGTTACCATTGCCACCGGCAAATCGCTTACCGTAAATGGAACCCTTACCAACAGCGCAGGCGTTACAGGTCTGGTTGTTAACACCGGTGGGTCACTGATTGAAAGCACCACCGGCGTTTCGGCCACCGTAGAGAGCGCCATCCCTGCCAGCCAATGGCATCTGATATCGGTGCCTGTATCAAATGCTACTTCCAATGTTTTCCTGGACCGTTACCTGCAAACCCATAGCGAAAGCACGAATGCCTATACTGATATTACGCCTACCAACAATACGCTTACTCCTATGAAGGGCTTTGCGTTGTATGGCGCAGGCGGATTTACAGCAAGCTATACCGGGGCATTGAATACAGCTGCTCAGAGCTACAGCACAACGGCAGCCACTTACGTTTCACCCAATGGCGGATGGAACCTGGTTGGTAATCCTTATCCTTGCTCCATCGACTGGATTGCAGCTTCGGGATGGACCAAAACCAATATCAACAATGCTATCTACGTGCATAAGGATGCTTCAACCTGGGCCACTTTCGTTGGTGGAACCGGAGCCAACTCAGGCACAAGGTTTATTGCCCCCTGCCAGGGTTTCTTTGTTCAGGCCACAGCAGCAGGAACATTGGCCATGACGGATGCTGTGCGCATGCATAACGCAACAACGTTCTTTAAAAACACAGATGCTGTGACTGCTAACCTTGTACGTCTCGAAGTTTCCGGCAACGGATATAAAGACGAAGCTGTAGTAAGATTCCTTCCCGAAGCCACCGCTGAATTCGACGGACAATACGACGCGCATAAATTTTATGGCGATTTGGCCGACGCAGCACAGATTTATTCGATAGGCAGCACACCACTATCAATCAACTCCCTGCCCGAAACAAACATAGTACCTGTCGGCGTTAAAGCAGGCGTAAGCGGAAGCTACACCATTGCTGCAACGGAGATCAACGACCTGCAGTATGTAACGATCGAAGATACCAAAACCGGAATTTTTACCGAACTGGCAAACTCCCCGTACACGTTCAGCTTCGAAGCCGGTGAAAATGAACTTCGGTTCAACCTTCATTTCAATACATTACTTGGGATTGCTGACAAAAAAGACGTCTCTGCAACTGTTTACAGCAACCAGAAAACCGCCTATATCAACCTGAACAACCAGGTAAAAGGCGATATTTTTATCTACAATATGGCAGGACAGCTAGTGGCTGCAAAACTATCGGCGAAGGGAATGAATGAGATAAAACTAAATGCACTGGGAAACTATATTGTAAAAGTGGTAACGGATAAAACAGCACAAGTGAAGAAAATATTTATTCAGTAGGGTTTAGGATTTTGGGGTTAGGGTCTAGGGAAGCAAACCCCCTTAACCTTAACCCAACCCATAAAACCTTGAACCCCAACCTATAAGCCCCAACCCAAACCCCTTTAAACTTATGAAATCAATTGTAAAAACACTGCTCATAACCGCCTTCCTGCTTACAACAACAGCTTTGCTACAGGCACAAAACCCTCCTCATCCTAATAATGGAGTAGCACCTTCAACAGGAGGCAATACACCGGTTGGTTCCGGTGCGCCAATAGGCAGCGGCACATTGCTGCTGATAGGCCTCGCCGGGTTGTATGGCGGAAAGAAAGCGTATAACTACCGCAAAAGACTGGAAACGTAACCAGACCATTTTTCAGTCTTTTGAATTAAAACTCAGCTATCCGGCACAGCCGGGCAGCTGTTATTTTTAGTCAGATTAACCATTAAGCTTGCCGCAGGGAAGTACAGTGTATACCAGAGGGATTAAATGCATGCCAGGTAAGAAACGGATTCCTGTCTACAACCTGATCTTATTTTGGATACAGTTCCCGGTGCATCATAGTTGTTCCAGGAAAGAAAGGAAACAGTCGTTTCGTGATTGACGGGATATAAAATTTACAATTAATGAAAAACAAAAATTACAAATCTGATCAACTCCCCGGGCCGGTTCCGGAAGCAATCGGACGCACCCGGGGCTTGCTTCCCGGATCAATTATGAATCAGTATCAATTTGAATTTTATATATCTTGCATCTTTGCGACTCAGATGGAAGGCTAACATTTTTCTGATTTTAGAAACATACATCCATATTCGAAAACAGAAGTAAGGTTATTTGTTTTCTTCAATTTTTTTATAATTCCAGGATATCTGCATATGACTTTTAAGATATTTTAGCCTTATGCAAAAATTACCCTGGTCTCTTGGCTTACTGTTCTCACTTGAGTTTTTTCCGGATGATTAATCTGCAAAATCCTCGGGTCTGCTTTTAAAGTCGCGACTAATTACAGGAATACCGATACTAAACAAAATCCAATAAAGAAGACAATATTAAGGCATGCGAAAGTTAATTATGCCCTTTGTTGGCACGCTTCATCCGACGCGTGACGATATAGTTTGACGTTCCTTACCACATACTCAACAATTCCACTTTAATTAATGATTCCTTTTCTGCGTAATTAGGGTGTGCTGAAAAACTCAATAGTTTAATAAACTCTGGGTTGTCTTACTTAACAAGCAAGGTAATACCAGAAACATATCGACCCTGACGGGACTTCTAAAAGCGGATGTTTTTATATTGGCAGAAAGGTTTTGGTTATGTTTTTTAAGTCCCGTTAGGGACGACATATAAATGTAATCTTTTAGCAATGATTGATTAATAAGATTCTTTTTCCGGCGTTACAAAAAGTACCATTGTAAATTCATCTCTTATGCTGCACTTTGAATATCTATAGTTCATTAAGGCTCAGAAATCTTCTGATTGCTTCCATATAATATATCAGCGGATATAATTTTTCATCGTACCAGAGCATCGAAAATATATTCCGATAGGCGCAGAGTGCAAACCATACACCTTATACTCATTTTCCAGCCATTCAAAATCTCAGTTACAGGCATCGCGATCTTTCTCCGTTAAAACTGAAATTATTAAAATACGTATTGAATAACAGCAGAAATGGGAATAGTTGTTATTAAGCATCTTGTCTCATGCAGCCTTACAGGTGAGACCGTCTGGCACAGGCATCTGAAAAAACAAAATTATTTAGATGGAATAATCAGAACCGGACATGGTGAATGCTTAACCACTCCTGAACAAACGCTTCCGATAAAAGCTCTGTAGAGGAAGCCATGGTTATGGGCACCCAGAATAATCAGGTCGGCATTGTAATTTGCAGCTTTTTCTATAATCGATTCAACTATCGGACCTTTAACAAGTTCGAAGTCGGCTTCAATACCAAGCTGACGGAGGTGATCAACCATTGCCGATAAGTCCTTCCTGATCCGTTCCAGTTCCTCTTCATTACCGGTTGGAAGTACTGGTTGAACAATTTCGTTCCCGATATAGGCAGGAACAGGAACCTCAACATGCAAGATGCGGACGTGGCTTTTAAACGCCAGGGCGAATGAAGCGGTATGATTTAGAGCTACAGTCGCAACATCCGAAAGGTCAACAGCTACTATTATCTTATCCATTTTACAAATAGTTTAACGAACGTTTTATACTACAAATATAATGAATATCTAGGGCTAATGCAAGCTAAATTCACAGAAAGAAACATGGCAAATTAAAATCTGTAGTAGGAACCGATACATTTTCGAAGGTTAAAGAATTTCGCTTTCTACTTTGCGGATACTGAACGTCTTAGCCAATCAGCCAGGTATCAAAATATCGGAAGGAGTTTTTGTACTCAGTGAAAGAGAATAATCTGATTAAAAGTCGAATTTCATACCGGTCTTAAACCCGAGGGTAAGTTTATCCGTAGACTGGCTTTCCAACGAAAGGACCGGTTTTAAATACCATCGGCTCGTAGGAGTGAAGGTAATGCTTAATCTGTTGAGGATTTTATAATTAAAATCTATTGCGGTAACAACGTTCACATTTATATCATTATAAACTGGTTTCGAACTATTGACACTGACATTTAATACATTGAACTGGCTCTTAACTGAACTTTCTGTAGATGCGATCAGGTCAGAATTATTAAGCAGGATACCAAAACCGGCCCCAAGATTGACCCATGTCGAAAACTTCCCGGAACTGAAGAGTTTCCTGCCAAGGCCGAGGTTATAGGTAAAGTACTGGTGTTTTTCATTCCCGGTATATTGCGAATTCATATCTGCCAGGCTATAACTTAGCGTATCCAGTTTGCCTCCCTCTCCAAAAGCGGTTACAGGTGTATTGATGTCGTAGTTCACGTTAAACTCTATTTGTTCTTCATTGTAAGCCATTCCTAAGCTGGTATTGAACCTCATTTTTTCCTTGTTATAGCTGGCAGTAAGGTCTACATTGTGAAAAAGAGAATTTTTTGTGCCGTTATCTATGTTTTCGGGCAGGTAATTCATTGCCAGCGCAAAATAGTTTTCATTGCTGGCTGGTTTAACATCAACCGGAGCGTTATATTTTAAAACGGGTGCGGTTGCAGCATACTGCTCTTTCCGGAATAAAATTGATTTAATTTCATTTTCTGAATTTATTATTTCTGTAGCGGGAAGAATACTATCCCGAATAAAAGTATTTTGAGTTGCAAGTACTGCACTCTTTTCGGTATTCAAAGTGGTTTCATAATCCGAAGTTTTTGGGATCATGATATTTCCTTTTTTCGGATTTGCAGCTACTGATTCTGCTACAACTTGTGTTAATTTCTGATTAGCGGTTTCTGTAATTGCAACTTCCGAACCAGTAACAACTTGTCCGGGCTTCCGACTTCCTTTAGAAATGCCAATGATATCAGTGATTGAAAGTTCTTTGGCAGATTCATTCTTTGAAGTTAAAGCATCTTGTACGACAGGACTTTTAGCCGCCAGGTTAAAGTCAGCAGGATTATTCCTGTAATTGCGAATTGGTTTTCTCGTTTCCGTTTCCTTTGTTGCCAAGTTTGTTTCAACGATAATACCTGAATTTGATTTTCCGGGAAGTTTTGGCTGTTTTTCCTGGCTGGCAATTTGCAGCACTCTGTCTGGCTTATTTTGATACTGATCCGAAATACGTGAAACTGTGAAGAATAACAACAGCCCGGCCGCAGCCGATAAAGCTATACGGATACCGGTTTTATAATAAGCGATACGGTTAAGTCTCGTATAAATCAGGTTCCAGGTCTCTTCGTAAGGCGAATGAACCGGAAGTCCCTGAAGCTTTTCATAATAAGCAGTTTCTGAATCCATACTATCCAGCTTGTCCGAAAGGCGCTGCCATGTCTCCTTATCCGGAGAATGTGATGGCAGCTGTTCGCTCAGCCTGTTAATACTATGGTTTTTATTTTCGTCCATGTTTATCAGTCATTCAATGCGGAAAGCCGGTTCTTAAGCATTTTCTTTGCGTGATGCAATTGCGATTTTGAAGTTCCTGTTGAAATGCCGAGCATTTTGGCAGTCTCTTCATGGCTGTAGCCTTCAACCTCGGTAAGCAGGAAAACCGTTCTGTATCCATCGGGTAACGAAAGGATTATCTTTTCGAGGTATTCACTGTTCAGCGTATCAGGGATCAGTATCATTTCATTGCTTTTTGTTTCATCCAAATCGACAAAAGCCAGTTTACGGTTTTTCGAAAGCTGTTTCAGCGAAGTGCGTACAACAATGGTCTTGATCCATGCGCCTAAGGTTGAATCGAACCTGTACTGCCCTATATCGCGGAATACTTGTATAAAGGCATCCTGCAGGGCGTCGTGGGCATCATCACGGTTGCTTACAATGCGGTAAGCAATGGTGAACATGGCATCGCAATACTTATGATAAAGGTCACGCTGGGCAATGCGATCGTTACGGGTGCAACCCCGCACGAGGTCCCGCTCAATATCGCTCTTATTCCCGGAAATCAGTTGTACAACGTTCCTCAATCCATCAGATGTTTAGCCTTTCACAAAAGTAATACTTAAATCGCCATTTTTGCAGCCCCTTTGCTTTACGGCTTCGCCAGTTTCAGTGTTCTGACAGTAAAGGGAACTATTACAGAGAAATGGTTGCATCGCGCTGAATAATTCCCTTTTTTCAAATACTTTGAGCTCTATCTGTACTAAGTATTACCTGATTTTTTTTAGAACCAGGGTGGTTTAAAACAAACTATAGGTAATTGAAGCATCCAGGTGAAAATCCCACGTTGTTTTAGTCTGATTATTATCTGAATTTTCAGGGATATTAATTATATAATTATCATTATTGAGTTGAAGATAACCGGTAAAGTTTATACTCAGCCTGAGTTTTTCAGATAAATAATAATAGGCATGAGCACTTGGCCCCGTATAGATTATGAAGCTATTTGTTGAGTTTTCCTTATCACTTTTTGATGTCCCTGTAAATTGCTTATTATAGCCTGATGAAAGAGCCCAATCTGCAGTTAACCAGGTTCTGGAGTTTGGGTAATACCCAAATCCGTAGCTGGCACTCAGGCCCATTATTGGAGATTCACCGATGTAAGTATTAACATCTGCTGCACCTAAAGCCGTGTTGATTGATTTCGTTGTCCAGGAACCAAACTGTGCCTTTATGGATGCGGAATTCTGCCATTTAAGGTTAATAGGTTTTTCGTAATCCAAACCTGCAACTAAGAAAACATTTAGCCGATTGTTAGCATACGATTGATCTTGAGTGCTTTGAGATGGAATCATGTATTCAGCCTGATTTTTGCTATAATTATAACCAAAACCACCCTCAACACCAGTGAAAATGCGCCAACCGCTGTTCCTTACCGGGTTATTTGCAAAGTCCCAGTTATCGTTTAACGAGGTAAAATAGGTGGCATCAGCAGAGCTTACTATTCCTTTTTGCTGCATAAAAGAATCAATGGCCGTGATTTCGGCTATTTTTCGCAGCCTGTTATCGAAAAAGCGTTTGTACTTCAGCGAGGTTATAAGTTTAGCCAACTCAAGCACATCATCCTCAGAGGCCGGGCGTTTATCCCGGTTTAACTGGTTCAAATCTTCAATTAAATAGAATGCCATGCGTGCATCCTGAACCTGCTCGATTCTTCCTTTCCCAATGTGCAATACCACATTTGAGTTAGAATAAAAACTTCTTACGTTGCCTTTTGTTTGAAAGGTTATAATATCATTGTTCAACGATTTATTTTTAGTCAAATTGCCGGAATGACTATTTGAAAATGAACCTCCGATTTCGAAATAATTCCGTTTATCATTATAAAACCTTTTCAATCCCCCGAAAGAAAAAGTTTGATTATTCGAGAAATAACTTTGTCTCGACTCGCTGTTGGTAAGTTCGGATAGATTGTGTAGTCCGTTGGAAACGAAACTGCCGTTTAAATACGCAAAAAACTCACTTTGCGATTTGCGTGAATTTGCATAAATTGAATAATTTGCCTGAGCATTTGCTGCTAACATATGGCTCTTCAGGTTGTAAAAATTAGAGGAGTTGTCGTTTTTTTGAATATTTGAAGAGTTGTTAAGTCCGAAATTCAGGTCCAGAGTTTGGTAAAAGTATTTCGGATTCCTGTAGTCCGAAAGCGTAAAAGATGTGTTTTGTGCAACGGAAGATTGTAAAGAGAATACAGCCATTGAAATAAGCAGGAGCGCAATCAGATTGCTCTTTTTTATACTCATAGAATTATAAGTTTATAAATTGGTGAATAAAGAATAAACAGAGTTAAAACAGGCTTAAATAATTCAAGTTTCAATATAGTGTCAAATATAGGAGAATATAGTTGTACAGCAAATGTGTTTTAACAGATTTTATGATGATTTCACCGATTCCACAAGCGCTTATACATAATTCAATGGCTTTCCGGGCTTTGGTAATGAATAAAATTTCATCTTTGTTTACAATTAACCGGCTTCAACAAGTTTTCGGGTAAAAAAGACTGAATCCCCAATAAACCAAACCAAAATTGCATATGAAAAAACACTCTATTAATCTGTTTGATGGCATAATAGCAACCCTGATTTTTGCTGTTGTACTGTTCGCAGGCACTGACGCTGTGGCACAGAAAGCTAAAGGAAAAAAGGAAACTGTGAAAAAGGAATCCTCAAAGAAGGAGCCAGCAAAAAAAGAGTCTTCCAAAAAGGAATCTGCAAAGCTGGAAATTAAGTCAGATTCCCTGAAATCATCTACGTTCGGAGGATTAAAATGGCGTTCCATCGGTCCGGCTTTTACTTCGGGCCGTATTGCCGATTTTGCAGTAAATCCTAACAATCACAGCGAATGGTATGTTGCAGTAGCTTCGGGGCATGTTTGGAAAACTGTCAATAACGGAACTACATTCGAGCCGGTTTTCGACGGGCAGAAATCGTATTCCATAGGTGTAGTAGTTATCGATCCGAACAACACAAATGTAGTTTGGGTTGGAACCGGCGAAAATAATCACCAGCGGGCATTGGGATATGGCGACGGTGTTTACAAAAGCAATGACGGCGGAAAGTCGTGGAAGAATATGGGATTGAAAGCCTCAGAGCACGTTGGCAAAATAGTAATTGATCCCCGAAACAGCGATATCGTTTTTGTTGCTGCCGAAGGATCAGCCTGGGGACCGGGTGGTGATCGCGGAATGTATAAAACCATTGATGGCGGCAAAACCTGGAAGAAAGTACTTGAGATTAGTGAAAATACAGGTGTAAACAACATCCTGATCGATCCGCGAAATCCTGATGTAATGTATGCCAGCAGCGAACAAAGGCGCCGACATGTATTCACCAAAATTGGAGGAGGTCCCGAAACTGCAATTTACAAATCGACCAATGCAGGCGAAAGCTGGGATAAACTGAAAAGTGGTCTGCCTGGCGGCGATATGGGTGGAATCGGGATGGCAATTTCGCCTGTAAATCCTGATTATATTTTTGCAATTATAGAAGCTGCCGGTGATGCAAGTGGATTTTACCGCAGTACAAATCGTGGTGCCAGCTGGCAGAAAATAAGCGATCATGCTGCCCAGGGCCAATATTACAATGAAATATATTGTGACCCGAAGGATGTAAATAAGGTATATTCAGCAGAAACTGTCTCGCAGTTTACCGAAGATGGCGGCAAAACCTGGAAACCAATAGGGAATAACAAACGTCATGTGGATGATCATGCTATATGGATTGACCCTTCTGATACACAGCATATTTTTATTGGCGGCGATGGTGGTATTTATGAATCATTTGATGGGGGTAAAGAATATGTATTTAAATCAAATCTTCCGGTAACACAGTTATATCGTGTGCAGGTTGATAATTCGGCACCGTTCTATTATGTTTATGGCGGTACACAGGACAACAACAGTTTTGGCGGTCCGTCCCGCACTATCAGCGGATCGGGAGTAGTAAGCGACGATTGGTTTGTTACCTGCGGAGGCGATGGTTTCTGGTCGCAGATTGACCCGCTTGATCCGAATATAGTTTATTCCGAATCACAATACGGTGGTATGGTCCGTTACGACCGCAAAAGCCAGGAAGCCATTGATATCAGGCCTGAGCCACGCAAAGACGAACTTTCGTACCGCTGGAACTGGAACACACCGCTTATCCTAAGCCCACATTCTCCAACCCGTCTTTATTGTGCTGCTAATAAAGTTTTCCGCAGCGACGACCGCGGAAATACCTGGCAGGTGATAAGCGAAGACCTTACCGCCCAGATTGACCGAAATACCTGGCCCGTTATGGGCAAATACTGGAGTTATGATGCAGTTGTAAAAGATATTTCTACTTCACTTTATGGTACAATAGTTTCAATGGATGAATCACCTGTAAAGGAAAACATTCTTTATATAGGAACTGATGATGGTGTGATACAATCCAGCAATGACGGTGGCAAAACCTGGTCAAAGACAGACAAGTTCGAAGGCGTTCCGGAAAACACGTATGTAAGCGATATTATGGCTTCCCGTTTCGACGAAAATGTAGTTTTTGCTTCCTTTGATAATATCTTACGCGATGATTTCAAACCGTATTTGTTGAAGAGCAGTGACAAAGGTCACTCCTGGTCCTCCATCTCATCAAATCTTCCAAAAGACGAAACTGTGCACAGCATTCAGCAGGATTTTATCAATCCCGACCTGCTTTTTGTGGGTACCGAATTCAGTTTCTATTTCAGCAACGACGGAGGGAAAATCTGGGTTAAACTGTCGGGTGGAATGCCTTCAATTCCGGTTCGCGATATTGCGATTCAGAAACGTGAAAGTGACCTTGCGGTTGCTACTTTTGGACGTGGTTTTTATATCATGGACGACTATTCGCCTCTGCGTTCGGTTACCAAAGAATTACTGCAGAAAGATGCTTATATTTTCGCTGTAAAAGACGCGTTGATGTATATTCCATCAGATACAAAATACGGACAAGGCTCTACTTATTTTGTTGCAAAGAACCCTGATTTTGGGGCGGTTTTTACTTACTATCTGAAAGATGCGCCTAAAACGTTGAAGGATATGCGCCACGATCGCGAAACGAAACTTTTCGAAAAAAGCGAACGCATTCCCCAGCCATCCGATGCTGATTTACGCGCCGAACGCGAAGAAGTTCCGGCATATCTCACCTTCATTATTGCCGACGGATCCGAAAACGAGATCTGCCGCATCAATAAAGCTCCGTCAACCGGAATTAACCGTATAAACTGGGATTTGCGTTACCTGGACAGGTCAACTGTTGATGAAAAAGAAAAGTATGATCCTTTTGCTGCATCCCACAGCGGAATTCCTGTAATGCCAGGCAAATATAAGGTTAGCCTTTCAATTACCGTTCGTGATACTGTAAAACAACTGGCTGGTCCGGTTGAGTTTAACGCTGTAACGTTAAATAACACCACTTTACCGGCTGCTGATAAGGCTGCAGTTGCTGATTTCCAGAAGAAAGTAGCTGAACTTTCACGCGTGATGCAGGGTACTGAAAATTATTCGGAGGATCTTTTACAAAGGATGTATGCACTGCTGATAGCTCTAAATGCTGTTCCCGGTGCGAATACCGAATTGCGGACTCGCATCAGTAAAGTTGCAAAACAACTGGAAGATGTAAAATTAAAGTTCAATAACAACAGCAACAGGCCAAGCGATGAGGAAAATCCTCCTGCTCCGGTTACACTCAATAACCGTCTTTCGAAAATGGTCTGGGCCCATTGGGGATCGACCGGTGCTCCGACTCAGATGCAGCAGGATGCTTATGATATCCTGATGGTTGAATTCCCACCGGTTTATGAGCAGGTAAAGCGAATAGGTGAAACTGATATTATACAACTCGAAAAGGAAGTTGAGAAGTTGGGAGCACCTGTTACTCCTGGAAGATTACCGGTTTGGAATAAATAGTGTGTCTGCACACCCAAAGGGTGTCTGACACACATTGAACTACCCATGTTAACCTTTTTTTTGGGGTTAAAAATGGGTAGTTTTACTTTAGGGAATATGAATTTTCCGGAGGTAGAGTTGGATTTTCAGTTCAGCATTATCCTTACCAGTGTCAGACACCCTTCGGGTGTGCAGACACTTAACTATCTGAAATACATTCTGCTTCCTGCTTTCCCTTTCCTATGGAGGTTAATTCCGTTTTCAGTAAAAAAGGTTTCGATTTTTTGCGCAATGCCTGATTCGTAATCAGATGGTTCGAGTAAGAGATAGCCATCATTATATTCAGATTCAACAAATGCCTTAGCTTCCATCAGGATTGTTTGTGCATTCGTTTCAAATAATTCACGGGTGAGGTAGTATAAATGGTTTTCGACAGATTCCTTGCCTTCGGTAAGCTCGTAGCCAAGGCTTTCTGCATTTTTAACCGCTTTGGGATTGTCGCTGTGTACCCTGATGTAGCAAACATTCCAGTTGAGGTAATAAAAGCCGATTTCAATCAAACAAAGTGCGGCTAAGGATGGAACAATAGTGCCAGTGAATGAATCGTCCCATAGAAAGAGGCTGGACTCGGAAGTACGGGCTGTCCAATCTACTTTCTTGTTGTTCAGCATTCCTATTCTGACGCCTTTATATTCAATTATATAATAAAAATTCTCAAAATTATCGACACTTTCGAACCACTCAAGCTGCATCTCGGGGGTAATCTCGATGTGTGTTTCTTCGGAAGAGAGTGCTTCTTTTGCATTGCGTTTTTCGCGCACAAACTCCAGATCTTCCTTCCTGAGCCCGTTTAATATGATGCCATATTTACATATTTTCATGTGTTTATTTTTTAATTTTTACGGGTCAAATGGAACTACTCACATCTTGCTTATTTTTAATGGTGTTCGTGAGCTAAAGGTTCGCCATGGAGATAATCATCGCTCTGTGTGACAATTTATTGGCATGGCTCGTTTCATGTCACTATTTTTTTAGAGGCTGATTGATTTGATTTCCTATTTCCAGTTGAGAATTATTCACCTTACCAGGAAGTGGAAATTTATTGTAGCCTGATATTTATAAAACAAATTTCAGCAACTATGACTATTTATGTGTGACAAAACTATACCGTGCCAGTTGACGCAATAATATCTTCCATTACATTGGTAAGACTTACAAACTGAGCAACACTGAGCTGTTCAGCACGTTTTCCGGCGAATTCACCATTATAATCTCCCAAAGGTTTTAACGCGTTATGCAAGGTTTTCCTTCGCTGATTGAAAGCCGTTTTTACAACCTGTAAAAGCAATTTTTCGCTACAACCCAAATCTGTGGTATTGTTTCGTTGTAAGCGTATTACAGCCGATTGTACTTTAGGTGGCGGTGAAAAAACGCTGGGATCTACGGTAAAAAGATATTCAATATCATACCATGCCTGGAGCAAAACACTCAGAATGCCATAATCTTTCTTGCCCGGAGGCGCAGCAATCCGCACTGCTACTTCTTTCTGAAACATTCCAACCGCTTCATTAACCTGGTCGTGATTTTCGAGTACACGAAATAAAATCTGGCTCGAAATATTGTATGGGAAGTTTCCGATTACGGAAAATTGTCCTTCAAACAAACCAGCAATATCCATCCGGAGCATATCTGCTTCAATAAGCCCATCGCCGAGTTGTGGATAATTGGCACGTAGGAATGCCGCCGACTCCCGGTCAATTTCAACGGCTACGAACTTATCAAAATTCTTCTTCAGTAAATATTTAGTCAGCACACCTGTTCCGGGTCCAACCTCAAGAACTTGTTTAGCTGATGGGGAAAGACTTTCAGCTATTCGGGATGCAATATTTTCATCTTTCAGAAAATGCTGTCCAAGGTGTTTTTTTGCTCTTACTTCGTACAAGGTGGAGGATTTGGGGATTAGGGGTTGGGCTTTAGGGTGAAAGGGAGAGTGGGAGATGGGGCGAGGGAGTGATAATTTTAATGTGTATTGCTTCGAATTTGGATCTTGAAATTTGAGACTTGGATTTTGAGACTTGGATTTTAAAAACCGCCTAATTCACAGCATCATTCCTCAGAGTCCTGAAATGTTTACGCGCATCAACCACATAGAGGCTTCCAGGGAACTGAGTCAGAATTTTTTCATACAATTCCATAGCTTTTCCTTTGTTGCTCAGCTGGTTTTCGTAAAGTCCGGCCAGGTTGTACATGGCATCATCGGCCAGCAAATCGTAAGGATATTTTTCAATAATTTCGGAATAATTGGTTGCGGCAAGGTCAAATTTCCCGTTTTTTGAAAAGATTTCAGCTTTCTTGAAAAGTACATTATCAGCAATTGAATGCATCGGATAAAGTACACTAATCGAATCCAGAACTGCCAGGGCATCGGAATCGCGGTTACGGAATTCAAGCAGATCAGCTTTTGCATACATACTCAGAGGTACTGTTAAACTGTCTTCTTCAATATTGTCACTGACCAACAGCGAAAGTTCCAGTGCGTCATTTGCAATCAGCTTGGAGGTTGCCGCTTTAAGCACATCAAGTTGTGCCAAAGCCCAGCCGAATTCGCCGATATAAAACGACAATTTTGCATTACGGAACTTGGCTTCATGTCCAAGCGGCTCATTTTTAAATGTCTTTTCAACCTGGGAATACAACAAAGTTGCTTCCCATTGCTCCCCCGAAAACAGGTAAATATCAGCCAGTTCGAGTTTGCATCCGGCCTGGATGGTCAGAAGAACATTTGGAATGCTGATGGCTTGCAATAAAAGAGCTACAGCTGCGTCTGTTTCTCCCAGGTAAAATGCCTGTAAATGAGCCAGATTAAGGATTAAGGGGATTGTAAAAGGAGTTTTGCCCAGTTCATCGAGCAACTGGATATATTCCTGCTTCAGTAAAAGCAAATGATTTTTATCCTGAGAATATGTTTTTTGATATTGAACGAATTGTGTGTTGATCAGCTCGATCCGGCTCCTCATCATCATATCCTTATTAGCTTTTTTCTGAATGATATAGTTGTATCCTTCAATAGCCGCATCATAATTTTCGTTGCTCACACAAAGTGCTGCCAGGTCAAAAATCCGTTGTCCGTTTTCGCCATATCTGCGGTCAAGTGCCTTAGCCTGGAGGATCGCAAACGGGAAATCTTTCTGTTGTATGGAATGCCAGAGCATTAATTCATTGTACAGTATTTCATCCGGATTTTGCTGTGATTTTTTCA
This sequence comes from uncultured Bacteroidales bacterium, assembly GCA_903879715.1. Classification (GTDB taxonomy): domain Bacteria; phylum Bacteroidota; class Bacteroidia; order Bacteroidales; family UBA4417; genus UBA4417. The sequence continues at coordinate 53,221 of CAIRMR010000071.1, read as the reverse complement.
GAAGAACTTTACGATAGGTATCGTTTTTAGTATTATCCACATCATCGTTCAGCCATGCCTGTAGCCGGTTTTGAACTAACGTCATTTGCTGCGGATTTGAAATCAGGAGATTCAGGTATTCGTCAATCATTAGCTCCGTGCTTCCCAAGGCTTCATACGTATAGGCCAGCTCAAAGGCGAATGCTGAATGATCATTTAGTACAGCACGGCCGCGAAGGTAAGTGCGAATGACATAATCAGTCTCTCTGCGATTGCTGAAAGCATAAGAAAGATTGTAAATCTGCATCTTGTCGGGCTGAAGGTCTTTCAGGCAGTTTTCATATATCTTTCGGCCTTTGGTAATTTCTCCCTGCATGATAAAGAGATAACCCAGATCCACCTGGTAACGCGGATCATTCGGGTTTGCTTTCAATTGCTTCTTTATAATTTTTTCAGCTTTATCAAAATCTTTTAACTCAAAAAGCGTATTGATGTAATAGAGGTAATTGAACTGGCTGGGATTTTTACTGAACAGAACCTCAAAAGTAGCCAGTGCTTTATCCAACTCCCTGTTGTTATAGTATTGAGCACCAAGTTGCTCCTCCGTTTGTTGAGCCATAAGTTTGCCCGGGCAAACTGCTATCAGCAAGCCTGTTAATATCAACAGATGGAGAAGTTTAGGCTTCATAGCTTATTGTTTATAGGATCGATGGGCGACAAGGCGAGGGGCGACTGGGCGACTTTGAGATTACACATCCGAATTCCCACATCCGGCATTATTTTATCCACTCAGTTGGAAGGGATTTGGGCTGAGCGGGATTTGCAATCCCGCTCCACGGAGTTCAGGATTTAAAATCCTGACTACTTAATCCACTCAAATCCCGTATAAGGCACAAGTGCTTTCGGAATCCTTATTCCTTCCGGGGTCTGATTATTTTCAAGTAAAGCTGCAACGATACGTGGTAAAGCGAGTGCACTTCCGTTCAAAGTATGAGCAAGACGTGTTTTGCCTGTGTTATCTTTAAAGCGCAGTTTCATACGGTTGGCCTGGAACGACTCAAAATTGGAAACCGAACTAACTTCTAACCAACGTTTCTGTGCTGCAGAGAAAACTTCGAAATCATAAGTTAGTGCGGAGGTGAAACTCATATCGCCACCACAAAGTCTCAGAATCCTGAAAGGTAATTCCAGTTTGCGGACCAGGCTGGTTACATGAGCTTTCATATCTTCCAATGCGGCGTAGGAACGATCCGGATGCTGAATCTGTACAATTTCAACTTTATCAAACTGATGTAAACGGTTTAAACCTCTTACATCTTTGCCATACGAACCGGCTTCACGGCGGAAACATTGCGAATACGCTACGTTTTTAATCGGGAAATCGGTTTCTTTGAGCAACAGGTCGCGGTAAATATTGGTAACAGGAACTTCGGCGGTCGGTATCAGGTAAAAATTATCCAGGTCGGCATGATACATCTGGCTGTCTTTGTCAGGTAGCTGACCTGTAGCATAGGCAGAAGCCTCGTTTACCATAAGTGGCGGCTGTATTTCGAGGTAACCTGCGTCAACGCCTTCGTTCACAAAGAAATTGATCAGGGCGCGCTGCAGTCTTGCACCTTGTCCTTTATAGACAGGGAAACCGGCACCGGTTAGTTTTACGCCCAGTTCAAAATCGATAATGTCATATTTGGAGGTCAGTTCCCAATGAGGAAGAGCATTTTCGCCCAGATCAGGAATTTCACCTTCGCTGTAAATGGTAACATTATGTTCCGGTAAATGTCCAAGTGGCGTTTCAGGATGCGGAAGGTTAGGCAAGGTGACGAGCAGATCATTTTGTTCTTTCTGCAATGCGTCGAGTTTTTCGCTCAGATCGCGCGCTGCAATTTTGAGTTCTGCTGAACGGGCTTTTAGTTCGTTGGCTTCCTGCTGGCGGCCTTCTTTGAAAAGATTCCCAACTTCGCGGGCTATCTGGTTCGATTCAGCCAGGTTATCATCCAGCAGTTTCTGGGTTTCGCGACGGTTTAAATCTGCTTCAAGGATTTTTTTTACCGTTTCGCGTGCATCCACACGTTTAATGGCGAGACGTTCGATGACAAGTTCAGCATTTTCGCGTAAAAGGGATAATTCGAGCATTGGTTTACTATTTTATGGTTCTGATTCTATTCGTAAAAACAGTGTTCAATATTTGACGATTTTGGTTTCGGATTCCTTGTACTAAGTTCCGCATTAACCAGGACACTGAGCGGAGTCGAAGTGTCCGACTGCAAAAATAAAAAATCTCCTGACGTAAACCACCAGGAGACTTCATATAAGTGAGTTGAACAGCAGTAAAAACTGCCAATGCGCTTATTCGCCCTGAATAGGATGAACAGAAACGTATGATTTGTCGTTCGCGCGTTTCTTGAATTGAACCAATCCGTCGCATAGAGCGAAGATGGTATGATCTTTTCCAAGTCCTACGTTGAGGCCTGGGTTGTGAACTGTGCCACGCTGTCTGATAATAATGTTACCGGCCTGGGCGAATTGTCCGCCATAGATTTTCACACCGAGACGCTTGGAATGTGATTCGCGTCCGTTTGATGAACTACCGGCACCTTTTTTGTGAGCCATATCTTTTGAATATTATGAGTTACAATTAAAATTATGCGTTTATCGCTTCGATTTTTACCTGGGTCAGGTTCTGGCGGTGGCCACTTTCCTTCTGGTATCCTTTACGACGTTTTTTCTTGAAGATTTTTACTTTGTCGCCACGCAGGTGAGCCAGTATGGTTGCCGATACTTTTGCGCCTTCAACAAGCGGTGTGCCAATGGTTACAGTGCCTTCGTTATCTAAAAGAAGTACTTCATTGAATTCAACTATCGAACCTGCTTCTCCTTTGAGGCGGTTCACATAAAACTTCTGATCTTTTGCAACTTTAAACTGTTGCCCGGCTATATCTACTATCGCGATCATTTTTGAATATTGTGTGTTTTGTCCGTTAAATGGAGCGCAAAATTACGAAAAATATGATACGAAAATGCATGTAGGTCAAAATTTTACAACTTTTTTTTATAATGTTTCCAATTCGGGAATAAAAAATGGAATTTGCAAGTAATTATAAAGGATTTAGGCTTTAGGGGTTGGGGGTTAGGGAAGGGGTTCAGAAAGTTCAAGGTTCAAAGTTGTTCAAAGTTTTAAAAGTATACATGTTCAAATACTTGTCTGCGTTTTAAGCCCCTTGGGGTTTGGGGTTACTTGTATACTCAAAGTTCAAAGTAGTTCAATACTCCGCATACAACTTGTATGTTCTTTATTTATATTTTTTCACGCTGAGTATAATGCAGTATTTCACAACAGCCAATTGGAATCCTCTTAACGTGTCAATTGATAATCATTAATCAGGAGTTCAGGGGAAAGGTTCAGCTTAATTGTTAAATTTCTGATCATTTCAACAGTTAATTTACGCTTCCTGTTTAATATTTCTGAAACTCTGTTTTTCCCGCCAAGTTCATTTATCAGGTCATTTTGCTTTAAGTGCATTTCTTCCATTCTTATTTTAATGGCTTCAATAGGGTCAGGCGCTTCAATAGGGAAATGTTTTTTCTCATATTCATCAATCAACAGTCCTAATACATCTGCTTCATCGCTTTCAATCGTTCCTGTTTCTGCATTAAAAATGGTTTCTAGTCTTTTTAGAGCCAGGTTATAGTCGGTTTCTGATTTTATTGGTTTTATGTCCATGACTTGTGCTTTTAAATAGTGTTTGCATCAATCTTATCGTAATCTGCATGGGTTCCAATAAACCGGATAAAAATCCATCGTTTCTCGAAATTGAATTTTGCCACCAGTCTGCAGGAATTTCCTTTAATGTTAAATACAATTCTACTGTCTTTCAGAATACTTGCATTTACATAGGTCTGCTTAACTTCATTTGGATTTTTCCAATCAGAATTCATTGCTGTATCATACCAGGTCTTCAGGTATTGTTCAGAATCCGGATGTATTTCCCAAAAGTTTCTAAGTGTCCCTTTTGCAAATATCCTTTCCATAGAATTTAATTGGGAATGCAAAATTAAACAATAATTCCCATATTGGGAACATTTAAGGGAAAATAGTCTAAATTAGTATGATTTTCACTCTTCACTTTTCGTTATTCACTATTAATCCTTCTTCCTGAATCCCCGTATCACAAATACCTGTATTATCTTCAACGCTATCCGTGTCAGCATGCTGTTCCGAAAACGAGGCGGCAGAAAACGGAAAATAATTTCGTTTGCAATATCGAGTATCGAAAGGATTTTATTGTTCCTTTCCTGGGAATAAGGCAGGATTTCATTCGTGATTATTTCCGGGAAATTCTTTCTTAACTCATCGAATTTAAGACTGATCAGCTTTTCCTGCGATGTGCAAAAAGTCTGCAACTCATGTTTTTCCCGGATTAGTTTCTCCAGGTTGCTGATTTTATTAACCTGCCTGCTCATCGTCATCCTCCTTCTTCGTTAGTTCACCGATAATACGTTCGATAAGAAAGTTTTCCATCAGATCTTTTTTCATAAACAGCACCAGCACAAACAGGATTAAATATAACCCGGTCACGGCAAGGAATCCCAGGGCCATACTCTCGAAAACCTTACCAAGGTAAAAGCCCAGGCTCATACTGAGGAAAAATAAAAGGAAGAAACCCAGCAATGCCACAACCAATGAAGAAAACAGAACAGCGGTTACCTTTGCGATTTTCTCAAAAGTTTCAAGTTTTATAAGCTTGAGCCGGGCATCAAAATATTCAGTGATAAGTTGCCTTAGCTCACTGATTACAGGAGATTTTTCTATCATGGTATCAGGATTTGGTTGGAACATCCGTTTCCGTTTCGAAATCATCGTCAGTAAAAGCATCCACAAATTCTTTCACTTTTCCCAAACCATCTTCAATAGTTTGTTTCAGGCTGGCAGCGCCTTCTTTCAGATCTTCAACCAGTTCATCTTTTTTATCGGAATTCAGATAATACCCGACGGCCGCGCCTACTGCCGCACCGGCAAGGAAAGCCATAAGTAGTTTGCTGTTATTGTTTTTGCTCATATTCTTTGTGCTTAGGTAATAACAAATATAGCACTAAAAGAGGTTGTTTAGGAGTTTGGTATTCAGATGTTATTGGTTAATCGTTATTTGTTAATCGTTAAAAGTTTATGCAGACCGAATTTTATTACATAAAATTGTAAATAATACCTCGCAAATCGTACCTCTTACATCAATTCTAAGATATTTCTTAATCAAATCAGATAGTTTCATTTTCAATTGTAACTTTATCCCATAAATGCTAAGCCATGTCAGCACCGAAAACCTTCGAAATATACTGTGCCGGAAAATTTATTTCAACTTCTGCAAAGCATCCGGTCACTAATCCGTATGATTGGAGCGAGGTAGCAACTACGTTTCTGGCTGGTGAAGCAGAACTGGATCAGGCTCTAAAAGCAGCAGAAAACGTTGCTGAAGAACTTCGGAATTCACCTTCATATAACCGGTACAATATACTTAAACAGATAAGTGAGGAATTGTTTTCACTACGGCAGAAATTTGCCGAACTTATTACGCTTGAATCAGGAAAACCTATTCGTTACTCCCTGGCTGAAGTAGATCGCTCTATCCAGACATTTACTGTTGCTGCCGAAGAAAGCAAGCGTCTGCCAGCTGAATATTTCAGCATCGACTGGACCCCAGCCGGTGCCGGGAAAGAAGGATTTGTAAAATATTTCCCTATTGGAATCGTAGCCGGTATAGCGCCGTTTAATTTCCCTCTTAACCTCGCCGTGCACAAAATTGCCCCTGCAATTGCTGCCGGTTGCCCGATAATTCTGAAACCTTCGAGCCTCACACCCTTATCAACATTGATGTTGGCGCAGATTATTGACAAAACTGCTTTACCCAAAGGAGCCGTTTCCATTTTGCCCATGAACAGGGAAACCGGCAATAAACTGGTAACTGATGAGCGCATCAGCCTTCTTTCCTTTACCGGTTCACCCGAAGTGGGATGGAAAATGAAACGCGATGCCGGGCGCAAGAAAGTCGTGCTCGAATTGGGTGGCAATGCCGGCGTAATTATTTCGCATGGCGCTGATCTCGAAGTGGCTGTTGCCAGGTGTGTGGCCGGTGGCTTTTCATATTCCGGCCAGGTTTGCATTCATACACAACGCATTTATGTTTTGAATGATTTATTCGAATCATTTACTGAACAGTTTGTAGAAAAAGTGAAGCTACTTAAACAAGGTAATCCAATAGATCCTGGGACTGATATGGCCGTTATGATAGATGAAGCTAATGCTGTGAGGGTTGAAAACTGGGTAAACGAAGCGGTGAAAGGCGGAGCAAAAATACTAACCGGAGGGAAAAAAGAGGGCAGCTTTATGCAGCCAACCGTCATCACTGCTACCAAAGAGTTTATGCAGGTTTGTTCATCCGAGGTTTTCGGACCGGTGGTGGTGATTGAACCGGTTGACACATTTGCCGAAGCCATCAGTCGTGTGAATTCCGGGCGGTTTGGTTTGCAAGCCGGCGTTTTTACCGATAGTATCAATGAAATGACCCTGGCGTTTAACCAATTAAAAGTGGGGGGTGTTATAATAAATGACGTTCCTAATTTCAGGGTCGATCATATGCCGTATGGTGGGATAAAAGATTCCGGATCAGGACGGGAAGGAGTGAAATATGCGATTCTGGATATGATGGAGGCACGGCTGCTGGTGAAGAATTGTTGATTTGGATCAATACTTTTTCATTTCTTATTATGTGTTTAGTGTTTTTTATTTATTAAATGTTGCTATTGCTTATTGGCAATATTGGAAATGAAGGAATGAAAAACATATAACATTAAACATATAATTAAAAAGTACCGGAGTCTGGGAAGCTTCCACCGCCTTATTTTTGTTGAGGAATTTAAGACTACTTATCTGCGTTGTTAGGCTTGAAATATGCGTTTCCGGATATGATGGAGGCGCGGCTATTAGTGAAGAATATTTGATTTGGATCAATACTTTTTCATTTTTTATTATGTGTTTAGTGTTTTTTATTTGTTAAATGGTGCTATTGCTTACTGGAAATGAAGGAATGAAAAACATATAACATTAAACATATAATTAAAAAGTACCGGAGTCTGGAAAGCTTCCATTTTATCGCCCCCGCCCTTGGTAAGCTCAAATTATAAATTTAAATACTTTACCGTCCTTTACCTGCCAGTAGCCTATCCGCCAAACCAGCCTCACCCATTTTCGCCAGCGTTTGCCTTATCCATTGCCGGTTTTCGGGTTTATACCAAAAGAAAAACTTCCTTTGATCTTCCTTTTCCTGTCGGCTTCGGGCTGTAAATACCTGCTCTCCGGTATATGGATGAATTCCCGAATAGTATATGGCACTTGCCAGGGTTAAGGGTGTAGGCGTAAAATCCTGAACCTGTTCGAGCTGAAACCCAAGGTCTCTTGTTTCACAAGCTAAATGAGCCATATCATTGAGCTCACTGCCGGGATGGCTCGAAATAAAATAAGGAATGATTTGCTGCTTAAGTCCCTCTTCCCGATTCAGATTATCAAACGTCTGCTTAAACTGGTGAAATAACTTAAACGATGGCTTCCGCATTATTTTGAGAATATGATCGCTGGTATGTTCAGGTGCAACTTTCAGCCTGCCGGATACATGGTTTTTTATTAGGTTTCGCGTATAATCCGTTAATCCGAAACGTTTATCATCTTCAGCACTGCGGCCAATAAGCATATCGTAACGGATGCCGCTTCCCACATAGATTTTTTTGATGCCTTTAATAGCTGCTGCCTGTTTGTACAAACTGGTGAGTGGTTTATGATCGGTGTTCAGGTTATTGCAGATGGAAGGGAAAATACACGAAGGTCGTTTGCATTTCTCGCAGATATCCAGATCAAAACCCTGCATTTTATACATATTGGCCGATGGACCGCCCAGATCGGAAACATTTCCGCTGAAATCGGGCATCTCGGTTATGGCTTTTACCTCGTGAAGAATCGATTTCTCGGAACGGCTCGAAATAAATTTCCCCTGGTGAGCACTTAAAGTGCAAAACGCGCAGCCGCCAAAACAACCGCGGTGCATGGTAACCGAATGCCGTATCATTTCATAAGCGGGTACTGTGCCGCGCTTTTTGTATTTTGGGTGTGGAAGCCGGGTGTAAGGCAAAGCATAAACAGCATCCAATTCTTTCGAACTCATCAGCGGGAAAGGCGGATTAATGATCACCGCTTTGTCACCCGAATGCTGAATAAGCCTTTTCGCTGAAGCTTTATTGCTTTCCTGCTCAATATGTTTAAAGGATTCGCCAAAGGCTTTTTTGTCTTTCAGGCAAGCTGTGTAGGATGGAAGCGTGATAGAATTTACCTTGTTGTCAAATTCCTTAACGGCTGCTTCGGGCACAACATAACCGGTTTGCGGGATATCTGTAATCCAACCCACTTCAGGATTTTCGTTCAGCCTTTTCAAAACTGCCACGATTCCTTTTTCAGCCATTCCGTAAACCAGCAGATCAGCACCACTTTCTATCAGGATGGATGGCTTCAGCGTATCCGACCAGTAATCGTAATGTGCAAGCCGCCGCATACTGGCTTCGATGCCACCTATTATTACGGGAACATCAGGATATATTTCTTTTAAAATTTGTGTATAAACAACCGTAGCATAATCCGGACGAAATCCTGCTTTCCCTCCCGGCGTATAAGCATCATCGGAACGCAGGCGTTTGCCGGCTGTATAATGATTAACCATGCTGTCCATATTACCGGCAGCAACGGCGAAGCAAAGCCTTGGTTTGCCGAACTTCCGGAAATCGCGCAGATCGTCTTTCCAGTTTGGTTGAGGCACAATGGCAACGGTAAAGCCAGCATTTTCGATAACCCTTGCAATCACAGCCGTTCCAAATGCCGGGTGATCCACATAAGCATCGCCCGAAATAATCACAACATCTACTTCATCCCAGCCATGGGCAAGCATTTCGTCACGGGTAATCGGAAGCCAGGCTTTAAGAGGAAGTTGATCCATCGTGTTATGAAAATTTTTGCAAAGATACGGATTGAAGGAATAAAGGAGGAATTTTGTATTTCAGGGAAAGTTCAAAGACTTTCTCTAATAACCTTGATTCTGAAAAAAAACGCTATTTTTGAAGAAATATGAGTTATGGCTGCTTCTGAAGTTACTATTTTTCAATTAGAAGACGGAAAAACAGAGATTCAGGTAAAACTGGAGAATGATACCGTTTGGCTGTCACAAAAACAAATGGCAGAACTATTTGATAAAGATTCCGACTCAATTGGCTTGCATTTAAAGAACATCTTTGAAACCGGAGAATTGGAGGAAACTGCAACTACCGAGGAATTCTCGGTAGTTCAAAAGGAAGGGCAACGAAGTGTTAAACGAAAAATTAAATTCTATAATCTTGATGCGATAATTTCAATAGGTTATAGGGTCAATTCAAAAAGAGGAGTGCAGTTTCGTATTTGGGCAACTCAAATCTTAAAAGATTACCTGGTAAAAGGATATGCTTTAAATGAAAAGAGATTAGCTCTTCAAAATAAACAATTAAATGAACTTCAAAAGTCAGTAAAAATCCTGAGCGAGGTTATAGAAAGCAGTGATTTGACCAGGGATGAAAGTATCGGACTTTTAAACATCATCAGGGATTATTCTTATGCGTTAGACATACTTGATCAGTATGATTATCAAACACTTGAAGTTTCAGGAATATCAGAGAAAGAAATTTATAAATTAACGTACGAAGAAGCCATCAGCCAAATTCAATTTGTAAAAGAAAAGTTTCCAAACAGCGATTTGTTTGGTCGTCAAAAAGATGAATCTTTTATAAGCTCTATCTCAACGATTTATCAAACATTTGATGGCAAAGATTTATATCCGAGTATTGAAGAAAAGGCTGCTTACCTGCTATACTTTGTGACTAAAAATCATTCATTTACTGATGGGAATAAAAGAATTGCAGCATTTCTGTTTCTCTTCTTTCTAGAAAAAAATGAGATATTATATAAAGAGAACCGACAAAAAAGAATTGCTGACAATGCTTTGGTTGCATTAACATTAATGATTGCAGTAAGTAGACCTGAAGAAAAAGAAACGATGATAAAAGTTATCATAAACCTTATTAACAAAAGCAATTGAACTAATTAAGAAGTATTTAAACGCTATGAATAAATCAGACCAATCATTAACTAAACAGTTCAAAATCCGCCCGGCCGAAGAAAGCGATGTTAAACTTATCCTTCAGTTTATTAAAGGATTGGGAGAATATGAAAAGCTCAGCCACGAAGTAGTTGCTACCGAGGAGAAACTTCAAAACACCTTGTTTAAACAAAAAATGGCTGAAGTGTTTATAGGTGAATTGGGAGGTGAACCAGTAGGTTTTGCATTATTTTTCTACAACTATTCAACCTTTTTAGGGCAAGCCGGCATTTACCTTGAAGATTTGTATATCATCCCTGAAATGCGGGGAAAGGGTTTTGGTAAAACCATGTTAAAACACCTTGCGAAACTTGCCGTTGATCGGGATTGCGGCCGACTGGAATGGGCTTGCCTCGACTGGAACGAACCATCCATTAGTTTTTATAAAGGATTGGGCGCAAAAGCGTTGGAAGATTGGACGGTGTACAGGGTTACAGGAGAAACGCTGGTTGAAATGGCAAAGGATTAATTTGTTTAATTTTTCATGCCGTAGAGACGCGATGCCTCGCGTCTCAAGGATGATAAACAAATTGAATAATTGAACATTTGATCAATCGAAATCAGAACAGCCGAAACCTGTCAATAAAACAGTATTTTTGCCATAATACAAACCTGGATTAGAACAATATCTACATGCAACTAAAAGAAAACTACGATTACGTTATTATCGGTTCAGGATTTGGAGGTTCTGTTTCTGCGCTACGGTTAGCCGAAAAAGGTTATTCAGTACTGGTTATTGAAAAGGGGAAATGGTTTGAAAGTACCGATTTTGCCAAAACAAACTGGGACCTGCGAAAATGGCTCTGGATACCGGCATTAAAATGCTTTGGCATTCAAAAACTGAACTTTCTACGGCATATTAGTGCATTAAGTGGGGTTGGAGTTGGCGGAGGATCACTTGTTTATGCCAATACGCTTCCAAAACCCAAATCCCCTTTCTTTTCGAAAGGATCATGGGCCGGACTTGAAAACTGGGAAGAAGAACTTGCCCCTTTTTATGATACAGCCTGGAAAATGCTTGGAGCCTCGGTTAACCCGGTGCTGGCCGAAAGTGACCGCGCCATGCAGAAACTGGCTCATCAGATTGGGAAAGCTGATCACTTTGGGCCAACTATTGCAGCCGTTTACTTTGGCGAACCAGATGTTACAATAAAAGATCCCTATTTTAACGGTAAAGGTCCCGACCGCACAGGCTGCATAAATTGCGGAGCGTGCATGACTGGCTGCCGCCACAACGCTAAAAATACCCTGGACAAAAATTACCTCCACCTGGCACAACAGCTTGGCGCAGAAATTATAGCCGAAAACGAAGTTACCTCCATAAAACCTGTTGGAGGAAATGAAAATGAAGGATACCAAATCAGTTTCCGTAAATCGACAATCTATTTTGCCAGGACGCAAATCATAAAAAGCAAGGGAGTAATATTTGCCGGCGGGGTAATGGGTACAATTCCATTGTTACTGAAATTAAAAAAAACCACACTTGCAGGTTTAAGTCCGCGGGTTGGCGATATGATACGCACCAATAATGAAGCGCTGATTTACACCACCACCACCGATAAAAATCTTGAACTGCACAAAGGAATTGCAATTGGCTCCATTCTCGAAATGGACGAAAATAGCCACCTCGAACCTTGCCGTTATGGCGAAGGATCAGGTTTCTGGCGGATTACCATGCTACCTATGGTAAGTGCGAAAAATCCGTTTTTGCGGATATTTAAACTTATCATCTTACCTTTTACCGCTCCTTTAGCCTGGCTGAAAGTATTTTTTGTCCGCGATTTTGGGCGCAGCAGTACCGTTCTGCTTTTTATGCAGCATATCGACAGCACCTTAAAGCTCCGGAAAGGAATTTTCGGAACTATATCGCGGATTGAAAAAGGCAAAGCTCCTACCCCGTTTATTCCTGAAGCCCACAGGGTTGCACATATTTTTTCCGACATAATAAAAGGCAAACCTCAGATTATGGTGAACGAAGTTTTTGCCGGAATTCCTTCAACGGCTCATATTTTAGGCGGCGCCTGTATGGGCAAAACCATTCAGGAAGGAGTTATCGACAGCAATAATAAGGTTTTCGGGTATGAAAACATGTTTGTTTTCGATGGTTCCATGATTTCGGCCAATCCGGGAGTAAATCCATCTTTAACCATAACGGCAATTTCCGAAAGAGGAATGAGTAAAGTGCCTGAAAAAGGATAGAACGCGGATGACACGGAAGGAACGGATAATCACCGATTTTTATTGCCGGAAAATTGAGAAGCATTTAATTCCGGCAAGCATAATTTTGAAACAAGAACAAATATTACCTGAGTAACATTAAAGCATAAAATGGAAGTCCAGATTATTATTGATCGTCAGAAAGATTTTTTTAAAAGTAAAAAAACTAAAGATATTGCGTACCGCAAAGCCAGCCTGAAACGCCTGCTGGAAGAGTTGGTGAAACGCGAAAAGGATATAGCCAAGGCTATGTACGACGATTTCAGGAAACCTGAATTCGAGAGCGTGATGACTGAAACCGGGATTGTTATCAATGAACTCAAACTGGCGATCCGGAAAGTGAACTACTGGGCAAAGTCGCGGTATGTAAGACCGGTGCTGGTTAATTTCCCATCAACAAACCGGATTTACAGGGAACCTTATGGAACCGTGTTGATTATTGCGCCCTGGAATTATCCTTTTCAACTTGTTTTTTCACCTTTGATCGGAGCCATTGCTGCCGGGAATACCGTTGTGATAAAACCTTCGGAACATTCGGTTCATACAAGCAGGGTTGTTGCGGAAATTGTTGCTGCGGTTTTTGATCCCGGACATGTAACGGTTATCGAAGGTGAAGTTGCCGTTGCCGCCAGGCTGCTTCGCGAGCGCTGGGATTATATTTTCTTTACAGGAAGTATTGCTGTCGGCAAAATTGTTGCCAAATCTGCCGCCGAAAATCTCACTCCAACCACGCTTGAATTAGGTGGGAAAAATCCCTGCATCGTTGACGAAACGGCTGTTCTCAGGCTAGCTGCGAAACGGATTATCTGGGGCAAATTTATTAATTGCGGGCAAACCTGCATCGCTCCCGACTATGTGCTGGTTCACGAAAGTGTTAAGAATGATTTTGTAGAAGAGTGCAAAAAAGAAATCGCACTCATTTATGGCGAAAATGCTCAGCAATCGCCTGATTATGCAAGGATTATCAATTCTCATAATTTCAAAACTTTGCAACAACTCCTTATCGGTGAAAAGGTGCTTTTGGGTGGAGTAACTGATATCAGCGACCTCTATTTCTCGCCAACCCTGCTCGACAATCCCCATCGTGACAGCCAGGTAATGAAACACGAGATTTTCGGGCCGATTTTACCGATCCTAAGTTACAAAACCGAGGATGAACTGAACACTATTATCGGCTCCTATGAGAAATCCCTGGCTTTATATGTTTTCTCAAATCATGTAAAATTCATAAAACGCGTAATTGCAAATCATTCATTTGGTGGAGGAACAATTAATGACACTATTGTTCATTTTGCCAACCACCGTCTGCCTTTTGGCGGCGTAGGCCATAGTGGCGTCGGCGCTTATCATGGAAAACATTCATTCGATACGTTTACGTTTGAAAAAGGAATTACTACAAGATATAACTGGCTCGACCTGCCGGTTCGTTATGCGCCTTACAGGAATAAAATGAAGAACTTGAAGTTTTTTCTCAAATGGTTCTCCTGATAATAAAACCCATTTTGCATAGAAAAAATCTTTTCTTTTGCACTATTCAAAATAGCAATCAACTACACTTATCCAGGGAGACTTTACAATGCGAAAACTTTGCACACTCATACTCTTATGCGGCCTCATTCTGACGGCGTGTTCAACCTTTGCCCAAAAAGATGTAGTAAAAAAAATCATCGAAATCGGCAAAACCGATAACCAAACCATGCAGCACCTGGATGTGCTAAGTAACAGGTTTGGAGGGCGACTGATAGGTTCAGATGCCTATGAAAACTCCGCCGAATGGGCTGCATCTAAATTCAAAGAATGGGGCATGCAGGTTCAGATGGATGAAGCCGGAACCATACCGGTTGGCTTTAACCGCGGTCCATGGTTTGGGAAACTGCTGGCAGAAAACGGCATGGATCTGCATTTCGCTACACCATCATACACATCCGGAACCAAAGGATTACAAACCGGTCACGTCCTGCCGGAACCTAAAACGCAGGAAGAATTCGATCGTATGAAAGGCCGCCTGAAAGGCGCATGGGTGCTTATAACCGGGAAAAGCGATGGCTGGCCGGTTGATTATTCAGATAAAGCTAACCACAGAAGAGATTCGCTGGTAGCAGCGAATATTGATATCCGTAAGAAAAACAGCGAAATAGAAGCCGAAAACAGAAAAGCAGGTAAAGAGGGTGTTAAAAAAGAACTTTTACCTTTGGCTGATGAACCTGCTTTGTTTTACAAACAGATGAAAGATGCCGGAATACTTGGTATTATACAATCGGCACCGGTTCCTATCCGCGTACTGTACGACAGGATTAACATTGACAGTATGACATTTGAAACCCTTCCAACCCTTCCTGACATAAAACTGGATGAACATCAGTTTGCCATTGTCGAGCAACTGGCGAAGGAGCGCAGGAATTTCTTCCTCGAATTTGATATCCGCAACCATTTTAAACCCGGTCCGATAAAATATTACAATGTGATCGGAATTATTCCCGGCACAAAATATCCCGACGAATATGTGATTATGGGCGGACACCTTGATGCCTACGATGTCGGAACCGGTGGCGTTGATGATGGTTCGGGAGCAACTCCAACTATGGAAGCTGCCCGTATGATTATGAAAGCCGGGGGAAAACCCAAACGGACAATTATGGCTTGTTTATGGGCAGGGGAAGAGTTTGGTTTGCTTGGATCGAAAAGCTGGGTGAAACGAAATCCGGAAAAACTCGCTAAAATCTCGAATATGTTTAACCGCGACGGTGGACCAACAGTTGCTAACAGTTTAAGTGTGCCTGATGCCTGGAAGGACGATCTGGAAAAAATCTGCGAACCTTTGAGCAGCATTAATCCTGATTTCCCGTTTACAATCAAAAAACTTGAATCCAGGCCAAAACCTAAAGCCGCATGGGGAACCGACAGCGGTCCGTTTGCCGTTGAAGGTGTTCCCACCATGACTTTCGGAACCGAAGACACCAAAGGCTACAATTTTAATTATGGCGAAATATGGCATACCGAACGTGATCTATACAACAAGAGTATTCCTGAATACCAGGAACATACTTCCATTGTAACGGCAATTGTGGTACTGGGAGTTGCGAACCTGGATCATATGCTGGCGAAGGATGTGTATTATTCGCCGGAGAAAGTTGAAGAAAAACCACTCAATAAATAACTCACAGAAACTTGTGTAGTAGGTTCATATTTTGCGTCTTTTTTTACACCTTGCGTCCTTGCGGTAAAATATTAAACGCAAAGAAAGTGCAAAGAGCGCAAAGCTTATAAAAATGTGGAAGTTTAATTTATAAACTTATTCCTATTTTTGGTATCGTGAAAATTTTGTAAATGCCATTATGATCCAGGAAATCCCGAATCCCCAGCTACAACTGGCTTTCGACTTTGTTGAGCAGACCAATACCAACCTGTTTTTAACGGGCAAGGCGGGAACGGGCAAAACCACCTTTTTGCGTAACCTGAAAATCATTTCGCCCAAACGTATGATTGTGGTTGCTCCAACCGGTGTAGCTGCCATCAATGCCGGGGGCGTTACCATTCACTCTTTTTTCCAGATGCATTTCGGGCCACATATTCCCGAACAGGCTTCGCAGCAACATAATTCTCCGGGTGAATCTCCGAAAAGCGCTTTCGACCGTTCGCAGCGTTTCAGCCGTGAGAAGATCAATATCATGAAAAGCCTGGATCTGCTGGTGATTGATGAAATCAGCATGGTGAGGGCAGATTTGCTGGATGCGATTGACGAAGTGCTGCGCAGATTTAAAGACCGGAACAAACCTTTTGGCGGTGTTCAGTTGCTGATGATCGGCGATTTACAGCAACTTGCTCCGGTTGCCAAAGACGATGAATGGGATTTGCTCCGGCCGTATTACGATACAATATTCTTTTTCGGAAGCCGGGCTTTGCAGAAAACAGCTTTCACAACCATTGAACTGAAACATATTTACCGCCAGAGTGATGATGTTTTTATCAGGCTGCTGAATAAAGTGCGTGATAATAACATTGACCAACAGTCGTTGGATGACCTCAACAAAAGATACATCCCCGGATTTAATCCCGGTAACGATGAAGGCTACATTACGCTAACCACGCATAATTACCAGTCGCAGGCTATTAACGAAAAGAAGCTGACGGATCTGCAAAACTCAAAGCATAATTTTACGGCCCAGGTTGAAGGTGAATTTCCCGAATACAGTTATCCGACTGATTTTGAACTGGTTCTGAAAGTAGGGGCGCAGGTAATGTTTGTGAAGAACGATATTTCGCGCGACAAGCTGTTTTACAATGGGAAAATCGGCAAGATAACCAGTTTCGAGGACGATGTAATTTTTGTAAAATGCGATGGCGATTATGGCGTAATTCAGGTGGTACCGGCTGAATGGACCAACAGCAAATACACCATTAACGAGGAAACCAAGGAAATTTCAGAAACTCCGATTGGTAAGTTTACGCAATATCCGCTTAAACTAGCCTGGGCCATTACTATCCATAAAAGCCAGGGTTTAACTTTTGAGAAAGCAATTATTGATGCCAATGCCGCTTTTGCCCACGGACAGGTTTACGTAGCGCTGAGCCGATGCAAAACTTTTGAAGGAATGGTTCTGAGTTCGCCCATTGCGCAGGTAAGCATTAAAAGCGATATGAGCGTTAAAGGCTTTTCGACCGAAGCCGAACTGAACCAACCCGGTGAAAAAGAACTGTTAGCTTCCCGGATTGCTTACCAGCAGACCTTGCTTGTTGAACTGCTTGATTTCTCTGTAATTCAACGTCGTTTTTACCAATGCCAGAAACTGATAAAAGAAAACGCCAACGTTTTATTGCCTGCAATTGCCGAAGCATTTATGACTATGCACAACGCCATGACTACCGAACTTATTGGCGTTTCCGATAAATTTAAACCGCAGATCGGACAGTTCCTGGCAACTGATCCAATGATAGAAGGCCATGAAGCCTTGCAGGAGCGCATCAAAAAAGAAAGTGCCTGGTTTGCCGAAAAAACCGATCAGCATATCTGCAAGGTTCTGCAAAACCTGGATATAGAAACCGATAACAAAGCCATCCGGAAACTATTGAAAGATAGTTTTGAAAATTTTTACCAGGAAGCTTTTATTAAAACTACCTGTTTCAAAGCGTGCATGGCTGATGGATTTACCGTTAAAAATTACCTTGGTGCTAAAGCCAAAGCCACCATCGAAAAAATCCAGCTTAAACCGGAAGCAAAACCGAAAACTGTAAGTTTGTTGGGAGGGAAATCGGAAACCGGGCTTTTACAGGAAATAAAAAGCTGGCGTGCCGCCATGGCCGAAGAAGAAGATCTCCCGATCTACATGGTGCTTCCGCAAAAAACCATGTATGATCTGACGGAACTGCTTCCGGTTACCATGAAGGAATTGAAAGACATTAAGGGTTTTGGGAAGAAAAAGGTTCAGAAATACGGCGATGATCTTATCCGGATAATCCGCAACTATTTACAGGAAAACCACCTCAATAAAATAGATGTTGAATTGCCCGACGAAGAAACCGAACTGCAGGAAGAAGAACCGGTTTCAAAGCAAAAGCCAAAAGGACAAACGCAACGCTTAAGTTTTGATATGTTTATGGAAGGTAAGACGATTGAAGAAATTGCAAAGGAACGTTCGTTCACAGTTTCAACTATCGAAAGTCACCTGGCCAGGTTTGTTGCAAGCGGCGAGCTGGATATTTTAAAGCTCTTACCCGTTGAAAAACTCGAAATGATTAAAGCACACTTTGTTAAAACTGAAAACTCAACTTTATCGGAAGCCAAAGCTGTTTTGGGTGATGCGGTTAGCTATGGAGAGTTGAGGATGGTTATGAATTATTTGTCCAAAGGGATTTCAGATCCGCCACCGAAGTATATATTGTAATGGTGTTGGACGGATTATTTTTAATTTTAACTGCCATTATAACTGCCTGAAAAGTAAAGAGTTGAAATACAATTTCTAATTCTGATACTTTTGCATGGCTGGCATAAAAACCAGGTAATAACATTTAGAGTAGGGTATTTAAAAAAGAACCCAGCCTGCTGATGCAGTCAGGCAGGCAAGATCCAAGTTAAAATCTCAAGATCCAAGACATCTCTATTCCCACTTGGAATTTGGAATT
This sequence comes from uncultured Bacteroidales bacterium, assembly GCA_903879715.1. Taxonomy (GTDB): domain Bacteria; phylum Bacteroidota; class Bacteroidia; order Bacteroidales; family UBA4417; genus UBA4417. Next base: position 34,688 of record CAIRMR010000071.1, on the reverse strand, counting down.
TGGAGCTCGGAATTTGGGTCTTGATTCAAGTGGAAATTTATACCGTTTTCAGCATAAAACTATATTGGCTTTGTTATAATACGTTACATTTACGAATCATTACGCTATCACTTCAGCCTATCTTTGCAATCAGTACTACTAATTAATTCATTATGACAAACAATCTCATCGACCATTTCAGGCTTAAAAATGAAAAGGAAGAAGCATCCTCTGTAATTGAGACTATCAGCAATGGAATTATATTCCGGGGAACTAACCTTTGGATTTTAATCTTTGCCATATTTATTGCTTCGCTGGGGCTGAATGTAAATTCAACAGCTGTGATCATCGGCGCTATGCTTATTTCGCCCTTGATGGGCCCGATTATGGGAATGGGATTAGGGATCGGAATAAACGATCTGGCTTTGCTTCGCCGGTCGGTTTCCAATTTTTCATTTGCTATCGGGGTTGGTCTCACAACTTCAACCTTATATTTTCTGGTAACACCGATCAGTGATGCACATTCCGAACTTCTGGCGCGCACAGCACCAAATATTTATGATGTGCTGATAGCATTTTTTGGCGGGCTGGCCGGAGTACTGGCTGTATCAAGTAAAATGAAAGGAAATGTAATACCCGGTGTTGCCATTGCCACGGCTTTGATGCCTCCGCTGTGCACAGCAGGTTATGGCATAGCAACCTTACAGTGGAATTTCTTTTTCGGTGCTTTCTACCTGTTTACTATTAATACCGTTTTTATTGCGTTGGCAACATTTCTAACCGTACGTTTCCTGAAATTTCCTTTTGTAAACTTCCTCGACAAAAAATCCGAAGCCCGGGCCAGGCATAGTATAACCGCCATAATTATTTTAACTCTTGTCCCCAGTATTTACCTGGGTTATATTATGGTACAGGAAAACAGGTTTGAAAAAAGTGTGACTGAGTTCATTGAAAAAGAAGGCCGGTTTGAAAATGATTTTCTCCTTAAAAAAGTGATTGATCCGGCTAAGAGAACTATAGTTTTAACCTATGTTGGAGATGGAATTTCAGATACTGAAATTAATTCCCTGCAAAAAAAGCTAGCTGAATCCGGTTTTGGCAAAGCTCAGTTGAGCATTATACAGGGTTTCGCATGGCTTAAGGGAGAAAACCAATTGAGCCAGAACCTGAAATCAGTACTAAGCAGCACCAGCGTTGAATTGAAAAAAGCAACTGAAGAACTGGATAGCATCAGGCAGGCAAAGGACTTTAATGGGCAGTCGGTAAACGAATTACAGGTTTTATATCCTGCATTGAAAAACGCTGCAATCAGCGAAACATATTCCCGGCCATCCACATCGGATAGCGTTATTTTGCTTGCTGTGCTCTCGTTCAGCAAACCTGTTTCCAAAAATGACAAACAGCGGATTGCCGATTGGCTAAAAGTTAAGTATAAGAAGGAAAATGTTAAGGTAGTATTCGATTAAAAGCTGTTTTGAACTAAGACGTTACTCATTTATCGATTCGCTGAATGAATGGAGTCAGTACTTTAGATTACCGCTTTATAAACATGGAATCAATCCGGCTCATCACTTCATTACGGTAATTTTTGCTTAACGGAAGACGCATCGAACCAGTAATAACTTCATTGCCATCAATTGTTTGAATGGCTGAAATTGCTGGCAGACAGGATTTATGTTTTAGCATAATGAACTCGGCAGACAGTTGCTCTTAAATACATAAAAAGGTTAGATAGGTTATGTGTTACTTTGTGCTGATGATGCCATAATTTGCCATTGCTTCAATGTAAACCACCTCGGCCATTATGCTTTTTTCAATTTCAAGTTGCATTTATGTCATTAGCTAATCCAGATCTGAAACCAAATTTCGGTTAAATCATATATACAATTATCTTTATTTGTATTTTTGTATAATGGCATTATTATTTTTTAGCATTCCGCAATAATCCGGAGTTGACAAAGCAAGGGCTTCAAGTAGCAGTATTAACAATATTTAAAAACCTATGATGAAAAAACTTACAATTCTATTCTTCTTATTGTTTGCCGGCTTGATTAGTAATGCTCAGTCTGCGAAACAGGAACCGAACAATTCTTTTAATTCGGCTGATTATATCTCAAAAGATAATGTTAAAACCGGGAGTAGTTACGAAAGGTTTGGTCGAAATATATACTCTCTCCGGGAAAAGTATATTCAATGAGCCCGCTTCCTTCACTTCCGAAAAGAAAATGAATATTAAAAATCTGTCACCGGGAGTTTATATTGTAAAGCTCTTTGACGGAGAATAGTGTTTCTCTAAGAAAATCATTGTTTAGTAAAATTGAAACAACACACAATTTCAATCACAACAATATTAGGATAAGAAATAGCTGGATTATTATTGTTGAAGGGTGATAGAAATCCTTTTAACGCGCTTGAGTAAAATATTGCCTTTTTATAACTATACTACTGGGAAGACTCAACAAAAACTGCCAGATTTTTAAAAATTATACTCGTTTGGGCAGGCCCTCCGAATCAAATGTTAAACTTATAAAGTATGAAAAAACATCTTCTATTTACTTCAATGCTTTTGCTTGCAGCTTTTATTTCGCAAGCCCAATGGCAACCGGATATTCCTCTGACCAATGACCCGGGCAGTTCTCAAATGGATGGCTTGCCAAATGCACATTGTATCGTTTCAAACGGAGATACAGTGCATGTGGTATGGAAGGATAACCGTGATGGCGCCAGCAATGAAATATATTATAAACGCTCGGTTGATGGCGGCTTGAGTTGGAGCCCGGATAAACGGATTTCGAATAACGTTTTCACTTCAACAGCACCTTCCATATCCGTATCCGGTTCAGTTGTGATGATTGTCTGGTCCGATAAACGCGATGCTATCTCTAACAATAACTATGAGATATATTACAGCCGTTCAACAGATGGAGGCACAAACTGGGGCACAGATACAAGGCTTACAAATGATCCTGCACAATCAGACAGTCCTTCAGTGTCGGTTTCCGGTAATCTTGTGGTTGTGGTGTGGGACGACTACCGTGAGGTCACTACCAAGAGTTACTACAAACGCTCAACAGATGGAGGAATAAGCTGGGGCTCTGATATAAAGCTGATAGAACCTGGAGGCAGCCCATCTGTATCCGTATCCGGTTCAGTGGTACATGTGGTATGGAATGCCCTGGGCAAAACAAGCTATAAACGCTCAGCAGACGGCGGATTAACCTGGGAAGCCGGTAAACTGCTTTCTATTGACAATGTTATTACAAATTCACCTTCTCTCTCCGTTTCGGGATCATCAGTTCATGTTGCATGGCTCGACTCACGCAACAGCTTAAAATATGAGATATACTATAAACATTCTGCTGACAGTGGCTTAACCTGGGAAACCGATACCAGGCTGACTACAAATTACACTTCTTCCTCCTTATTTTCATCTATTGCGGCATCTGGTTCAGATGTGCATGTGGTTTGGGATGACAACCGTGAAGGGAATTACGAAATATACTACAAAGGTTCAAAAGACGGAGGACTAGGTTGGGGAGCCGATACGAGACTAACCAATAACGCTGCGCTATCAATGCATCCATATATCTCAGCCTCCGCCCGGGCATTGCATGTTGTTTGGACTGACACCCGGGATGGCTCTGATATTTACTACAAATGCAACCCTACAAACAGTGAAGTTGGGCTAAAAGAGTTGTCTTCTTCTGGTATGCAGTTTACCATTTTCCCAAATCCGGCAAGCAATGAAATTAAGATACGGAGTATAGAAAACATCAGCGAGCTTACCATTACTGATAACTATGGAAAGGAAATTTTTCATTCTGTTGGTTTAAATTCAACGTTGGATATTCGTATTCCTGTTTCTGATTTACCTGCCGGGATATACTTTATCCAACTGAAAAATGGGAATAGGATAAGCGGGCAGAAATTCATTAAGTTATAAACCATAGAGTATCAAAATTACCAATTCAAAGCCTGAACGATATGAAGAAAAATCTACTGTTTACTTCAATCTTATTACTGCCAGCTCTTATTTCACATGCCCAATGGCAGCCTGATATACGATTGACCAATGACCCTGGCCTGTCAGCCACAACAGCCTATTCAAATGCACGGTGTATTGCATCCAGCGGGGATACAGTGCATGTGGTATGGAGCGACAATCGAACCGGTGGAAACTATGAAATATTCTACAAACGTTCAACGGATGGAGGATTAAGTTGGGGAGCGGACACACGGATTTCAAATAATGTCTATTTTTCATCAAATCCTTCCATATCAATATCCGGCTCAATTGTGATTATAGTTTGGGATGATGATCGTGACGGCAGCGGGAACAAGGAAATATATTACAACCGCTCATCGGACGCCGGAACAACTTGGGGAACAGATACGAGGCTTACAAACGACCCGGCAATTTCTCAGAATCCTTGTGTGTCAGTTTCAGGTTTACTTGTGATTATAACATGGAACGATAACCGTGGAAGTAGCCCGGGAGGATATTATATCCGCTCAACTGACGGAGGAATGAACTGGGGAACCGAAACGCTTCTGGGTGGTACATGGAATCTTTCGGTATCTGCATCGGGTCCTATTGTGCATGTGGTGTGGACAGATGGACGTGGGTTACATCCCGGAGTTTATTATAAACGCTCATCTGACGGAGGTTTGACCTGGGGAGAAGATATACCATTAACAATTAATGATGTCGCATATTCAGATTCTCCTTCTCTGTCTGTTTCAGGATCAGATGTGCATGTTGCATTCAGAGACAATCGCAATAACACAGGAACAAGCTATGAAATATTCCACAAATATTCAGCAGATGGAGGCATAACATGGAACCCCGATTCACAACTAACGAATTTTGGTGTTACTATATATAATCCTTCCGTCTCCGTGTCGGGTTCAGGTGTGCATGTCGTTTGGACTGATAACCATGAAGGAAACTTTGAAATATACTACAACCGATCGCAGGATGGGGGACAAAGCTGGGAAACAGTAACCCGCTTAACAAACAATGCATCAGTTTCTTTTTATCCCTTTATCACGGCATCCAAGTCGGGAGTACATGTAATATGGCAGGAAAACCGTGATGGGAACAATGAGATATACTACAAACGCAACCCGACAAATGGTGAAGTTGGGCTTAAAGAATTGAATTCTTCTGGTTTTCAGTTTAGTGTTTTCCCTAATCCTGCAAGAAATGAAATTAAAGTCCGCAGTTTGGAAAATATAAACGAACTTGGCATTACCGATATCCATGGAAAAGAAATTTATCAGTCAAAAATTGCGAATCCTAGACAGGAAATCAGTATTCCAACCACAGGGTTCCCCGTAGGAATATATTTTATAAAAGCAAAAAAAGGAAACAGTATAAGCGTTCAGAAATTCGTAAAACGATAAAGCCATTGAGCATTCAAATAAACAAGTTAAAATTCAAACAGAATGATAAAACATCTACTCATTGCTACAATCATTTTATTAGGAACTCACTTTTTACATGCCCAAACCTGGGAGAAGATAAACACGAACACGACCATGAACCTATGGTGTTCTTGCTTTATTGATTCAACCTATGGATGGGTAGCTGGTGGAGCCGGTGGATCTACAAAAAATAATATTTTGAAAACAACTGATGGCGGGTTGTCGTTTGTGACGCAGTCGACGGGTTTTTACGGCGATATAATGGGTATCTCGGCTGTGGATAAGAACAATGCATGGGTGGCTGATGGATCTATCATTATCAAGCATACTACAGACGGGGGAACAACGTGGAAAACACAGACACCGGGTCCGTCACCTACCTTCCCCTATAATTTATTGAGTGATGTTTTTTTTAAGGATGTCAATAACGGGTGGGTCGTAGGCGATAATGGAACGATCTACCGCACAACCGATGGTGGAGTTTCATGGGCCAAACAAACAAGCGGCACAACAATAAATCTGAAAACTGTCTTTTTTGCGACTACCAGTGATGGTTGGGCAGGTGGCGATTTTGCATCGGTGCTGAGAACCAACGATGGCGGCGCGAGCTGGTCGGTAGTAGTTACTCCAACAGCTTTCGGCCGGGATACATACGGAATCAGTGATCTTTTCTTCAGGGATGCCAATCAAGGCTGGGCAGCAATTTCCGGTGCGGTGCTCAGGACCGGTGACGGAGGAAACACCTGGATTCCTGAATCAACAAGCGACGGCAGCAACGGTGTTTTGTTTACTGAAAGTGACGGATGGGCCGTTGGTTCATTTGGGGCTATTTTTCGCTCCGGTGATGGTGGCGTGACGTGGACAATTCACACAGACATAGGCGATGCGTTTTTATACAGCGTGTCGTTTCCGGATGCTGATCACGGATGGATAACCGGATCGGGAGGAACATTGTATCAATATAAAAAGCCTGGTACCACGTCCGTTTCAGAGGCAGTTACCGGCCCGGTATTTTCATTGGATCAGAATTATCCTAACCCATTCAATCCTTCCACGATCATCCGGTACCAACTCCCCCGCTCTTCGGTTGTAAAACTGACGGTTTACAACACATTAGGGCAACAAGTGGCTCAACTTGTGAACGAAAAACAGCAGGCTGGCGATTATGAGGTGATTTTTCATAACAACAGGCAATCCGGGACATATTTTTACCGGTTGCAGGCAGGCGAGTATATAGCAACGAAGAAAATGACACTTCTTCCTTAAACTACAAACGCAAACTGGCAAACAGTGAGGTTGGACTAAAAGAGTTGTCTTCATCGGGTTTGCAGTTTATTGTTTTCCCGAATCCGGCAAGTACCGGAATTAAAGTCAGGAGTTTGGAGAATATAACTGAACTTAGCATCACCGATATCTGTGGAAAACAAATATATCATTTTAAAATTTTAAATCCAACTCCTGAGCTTTGTATTCCAACTTCTGATTTCCCTGCCGGGATATATATTTTTAAAGTAAAAAAAGGACAGACGCACAAAAATTCATAAAGCTATAAAACCATTGAATATTGAAATAAACAAATTAAACCCAAAGCCATATGAAAAAACATCTACGATTTCCTTCGATCTTTTTGTTGGGAGTACTTATTTCACAAGCCCAATGGTAGCCGGATGTGCGACTAACCAACAACCCTTCACCCTCCAATACTTCGCTGAATAATGCATGGTGCGTAGCCGCTAGCGGCGATACGGCGCTTGCTGTTTGGAATGACCAGCGTGGCGGAAACCATGAAATACACTTCAAACAATCAACAGATGCCGGACTATCTTGGGGCGAAGATACACGGCTGACAAATTCCGAATATTCATACGACCCATGTATAACAATTTCAGGTTCGGTTGTGCATACTGTATGGCAGGAACTGCGCGATGGACATTACGAAATGTAATACAAACGCTCAACCCATGGAGGCATAAGATGGGGAGAAGTAATACGAATGACGAATAACACGCATGTTTCAAGGTATCCATGCATTGCTGCATACGGCTCCGTTGTTCATTTGGTATGGCATGATGATCGCGATGGAAACTTCCACACCTATTACAAACGATCAACCGATGGAGGTACAACCTGGAGCGCAGATTCCAGGCGTACAAATGACCCAGGCAATTCAATGTTTCCAAGTGTCGCATTATCCGGTTCAACTGTTCATATTGCATGGACCGACACCCGCGATCCACCAAAAGTTGAAATCTACTGCAAAAGCTCTACAGACGGAGGACTGAGCTGGGGAACAGAAATACAGCTTACCAGTTAAGTTATATCCGTGTATCCTTGTCGCAATTTCCGGTTCAGTTGTGTAATTGGTATGGCAGTATATGCGCGAGGAACTATGAAATATACTACAAACGCATCCCTTCAGGTGATCCGGTTGGAATAAATGAACCTGCTATTTATGCGCATACGATTCAGATTTCCCCAAATCCATTCACAAATGAAATAACTGTCACCAATACTTTGAACGAACCTTGTGAAATGTCGTGTACAACCAGACAAAAAAAGATCGCTAAAATACGATCTCAAAAGGATACAAGTAAGATTCAGCTCTTATCGCGTTGTAAAAGCATCTCTTTTGTGGGTTGAGTAATTGATTTTATAAGCCCCTGCTTTACGAAGTTCTTGTTTCACATCAGTAACAATACCCATTTTTGTTTCGGCATCTACTTTAAGTGAGGTGGTTAAAACTTTACGATCGAATTCGTTACGCGACTGCCTTTCGGCCACGACAAATGCCTGTATGGAGCCCACAGTTGCGTATGAATCATTAAGCTGTATACGTGATTCGGTTCCTAATGAAGCTTTGATGGGTTTGCCTATATAAATGAAGCTGACCAGCGATTTTTTTTCCAGTTTCTGTACTTCGCTTGCTTTAGGTGGCGCGATCTTTACCAGAAGGCTTGAACTTCGAATAGTTGTTATAACCATGAAGAAGAAGAGGAACATGAAAATAATATCTGACATTGAGCCGGTATTGATACCGGGAACAGTCCTACCGCCAGCTTTTTTAAATCGGGCCATATTAGTTCCCTCCGATATTTTCAGGTTCAGCTTCAGAAATCGAAACAGGTACTGCTTTCGAAATGGCATCAATGTACCCTGGGTTTTTCAGGTCTTTAAACGCAACACCAAATTTTTGTTTCGACAGTTCGTTACGAAGTTCGTTGATAGCGGCTGTCAGTTCATTCTGAACCTGAATATAGGTCTCGTATGAAGTGCCGCGATCATTTTTCAGCGAAATAACACCTTTTGATACCGAAATTTTACCGAGTCCCGGTATTGTTTTTTCTTCCATTTCAGGATAATCTACCCTGCGGCCAGGATTGGCCAGAAACAATTTCGCAGCCTCTTTAAGCTCCCTGATATTAATAGGCTTACCTTGCACTAGAAGATTATCACTCTTGTTGACTAGTACCTTTAAAACGTTACGGTCTTTGATATCAATCGCTTTCTGGTCTTTTGGCTGTGGCGGAGGCAGTTTCCTGGTAATCCCCTGGTCAGTGTCAATGGATGAAGTGAGAAGGAAGAAGGTAAGCAACAGAAATGAAATATCTGCCATGGATGCCGTATTTAGTTCCGGTGTACGTTTTAGCATAACAACAAAGATTACTATTCTATCTAAACCATTTTATTGCAATAGTGTACAACGTTATCAGAATAAAAGCAGCAGCTATAAAGTAAGTACTTAAAAGGCCGGCCCCGATAAGTTTGGAAGCCTGGGCCGATATATTCATTTTGGTATAAAACTCACCTTGTTGGGCAGGGGAAACAACGTATGCCAGCAAAATTATACCGGCAAGAATGGCAATGCTTATCAAAACACCTTTTGGATTCTTTAAGTTTCCCCGTATCAAAGAAATTAGCGGGAATATCACCAGTCCGGCAATGGCCGCAAAAAGCATAATATAAGCCACAATCAGACCAATATTGATCAGAGTATCCATAGTGACTAGCTTTTAGCGTTTTTGTTTTTAACCAGTATATCCATAAAACTGATCGCGGAATCTTCCATGGTGTTTACAATGGATTCAACTTTAGAAACCAGGTAGTTATAAATAACCTGCAGTATGATTGCTACGATCAGACCAAATACCGTTGTGAGAAGAGCAACTTTCATACCTCCGGCTACAACCGTTGGCGAAATATCACCCGCCACTTCAATAGCGTCAAAGGCCTGAACCATACCAACAACAGTTCCAAGGAATCCCAGCATAGGCGCCAGAGCGATAAAAAGTGTTATCCACGAAAGGTTTGTCTCCAGGCGTGCCATCATAACACCGCCGTAGGAAATTATTGATTTTTCAACTATATCAAGGCCTTCGTTATACCTGTCTAATCCCTGGAAAAAGATAGAAGCCACCGGACCACGGGTATTTTTACAAACTTCTTTAGCAGCACTTATACCGTTAGCCTGAAGTTCACTTTCAACTTTATCAAGCAATTTGGTTGTATTGGTTGTCGAAAGGTTTAAATAGATAACTCTTTCGATGCAGAGACCCAAACCAATAATAAGGCAAAGCAAAATAGGCGCCATCCAACCCGGACCGCCTTCAATAAATTTATTCTTCAGAACCTGGTGAAAGGATTGTGTTTCTTCAAAAGGTGCCTCATCAGCTTCTGATACCTGAGCATCAGCATTATCAAGCTGTGTAGCCGTATCAACCTGTGCCGCGGCATTCGAATCGGTAGTTGCAACTTTATTTTGAGCGAACACAAAATTGGGGAATCCGATAGTCAGCAGTAATGCTAATGACACGAAAGCAATAACTTTTTTCATAAAGCCGGAGTATGGATTTTGATTTCAGGGAATTGATCAATCCAGAGTGAAAAAAAAATAAGCGGAGAGGATGGGATTCGAACCCATGATACCCTTTTGGGGTATACACACTTTCCAGGCGTGCGCCATCGACCAACTCGGCCACCTCTCCAGTTAATTTCAAATATAAAACTACCCGTTTTTTTATCCTTAACGGAGCGCGAAGTTACAAAATATATTTACAAACAATGCTTAAAAGATTATTATTCTGAAACCATCCTCTCTTTAACAGGAAACTGAAATTATTACAGCCCTTAAGCTACAAAATCCTTTGTGGAAACTGTTTTCACAGTATGCACTTAGCACGGTTTAATATAATTGCTTTAGCGGATTCCTTTTAGGAGCAACTTCTGATAATGTGCCAGGGAAATGAAGAGAAAATATAAAAGCGCAAGTACATTCAAACCTCCAAATATAAGATATGTATGAGGCAGACCGATGGCATGTGCAAGGAATCCTGTGATTAACATTCCCAGCCCGATACCCAGATCAAGGCCTGAGAAAAGCGTGGAGTTGGCTGCGCCACGACGTTGCGCCGGAACAAGATTGTTTACCATGGCCTGAAACGTGGGAAAGACAACACCGCTTCCTATCCCTAAAAGGAATCCTGCAATCATAAAGCCGCTTGTATTAATTATGAGCCCAAGTATTAGGTTTCCGATTGCAAGTAAAAGAATACCTGTAACCGAAAGTGCTTTCGGACCATGACGGTCGAAAATCTTTCCCATATAAATACGGGCCAACGCTATTCCGCTTGCAAAAACAATAAAAAACAGGCCGGTATTTCCTATCCCTGTTTTCAACGCATACAGCGAAACAAACGAAACCAGTCCTCCGTAACTGATATTTATAAGCAGCAGGTTTAACGTAACAGGTAAAGATGATGATTCCAGCAGGTTGCGAAATGAAAATGTTGTTTTGCCCGCAAGGGGAACCACGGGGTATTTAATGAACAAGGTGAGCAAAAATCCTGCAAAAGCCAGGGCTCCGGCAAATAAAAACATAAGTGTATAGTTATTATTCTGAGTGAGTTGCAGACCAGTAAACGGACCCATGGCCATTGGGATTGTCATGGCAAGGCCATACAAACCAATACCTTCACCGCGTCGTTCAGCAGGAACAATATCTACTATAAGAGTACTTCCTGTTGTGGTAGCAACACCCCATACCAATCCATGCGCAAAACGGACAATAAGAATTAAAGCAAAAGCCCCTGCAAGAGGATAGCCAACAAATATAGCGGCAAAAAGAAATAATGAAGGGATGTAAAACACTTTACGTCCATACCTGTCGATTAAAAAACCTGTAAAAGGCCTGATAAGTAAAGCTGCCAGGGTATACACGGCCAGGATAAGACCGGTTTGCCCTTCGTCAATGTGCAGTTGCCGTGTCAGAAAAACGGGAAGTGTTGGCAGCATGATATAAAATGCTGTAAAAACCAGTAAACTGGCCAAAAATACCAGTACAAAATTACCTTTGAAAATTGAGTTGTTTGTTTGAGACATCCTGGCTTGTTTCGAATCGTCAGATTAAATGTATATTTGTGAATGTTAACTATTCTGGTGGCATTGGATTAAGGCAACAAAGATAATAATTCATTTGTCGGGCGGCAGTGTACCTTTGTGCGAATACTTTACAACTGGAAATGATGGCTTAAAAACTGAATTGCTCACGTCAAAGAATAAACAAAATCGTTTGTTTTTAGTTTGTTTACTAAACAATAAAAGAATGATAAAAGTCCTGATCGGAATTATTTTGCTGTTCCTGGTAACTGGTGAAACTCATGCCCAGCAAAATGTATTGCGTGCCAGGAAAAGTAAGGTTTCCTTTTTGTCGGACGCCCCGCTTGAGCTTATAAAAGCTTCATCGGCAAAGCTTCAGGGTGTAATCGACGCTGATAAACGGACTTTTGCATTTTCTATTCCTACCGAATCATTTAAGGGATTTAACAGCCCTCTGCAACAGGAACATTTCTACGAAAACTATATTGAGGCTAAAGCCTACCCTGTTTCAACATTTGAAGGTAAAATTATTGAACAACTTGATTTGTTAAAGAATGGTATTTATACCGTTCGGGCAAAAGGGAAGTTAAACTTACACGGAGTTGAGCAGGAACGCATTATTAAAATCCAGCTGCGAATTTTGGAAGGTGTGATTTATGCTGAAACTGCGTTCACCGTTTTACTGAAGGATCATAATATTACAATTCCGAAAGTGGTTTTTCAAAAAATCGCAGAGGAGATAAAAGTTGATGTAACCGTAGAGTTTGAAAATAAAAAGTAATTTATAATATGCTTTGGATTTACATCTGAAAAGCTTTCCCCTATATTGACCCATATTATTAGTGAAACTACTGCAAAACTTAATTACCAAGAAAAGAGCTAAGAACACAGAAAGTCCACAATGATAAAAGCCCTACTCCTACTGTTTGCCTTTTTTATGCTTGTTACCGGTGTTTCCGGGCAGAAAGCATATTTCAGAAGCTTCAGGATGCCGGATGAAATGCAACAAACCTCTGTCACATGCCTGTACCAGGGGGATAACAGTTATATGTGGATTGGTACCGGCAAAGGACTTTACCAGTTCGATGGAAATGATTTTGTCTTCTTTCATGGAATTGAGAAACAGGCGCCTTTGCAGGTTTCAGCTTTATTTATGGACACCGAAAAGGTTTTGTGGATAGGAACGCGTAATGGCAACATCTACCAATTGGACAGCGACAGTTTGCGGTTATTTAATCCTGAGGAAGGCAATCCTAAGGTAGCAATTACGGGATTTGCATCTGATAAATCAGGAAACTTATGGTTTTCAACTTATGGCGAAGGCGTTTATTATTACAACGGAAAACACATTTATAATATTAATTCTGATGATGGGTTAACTGACAATTACTGCTATACGGTTATTGCCGACGATGAAGGCAGAATATGGACAGCGACGGATGGTGGAATTTCTATATGCAACATTGCGAGTGGTAAAAAAAATGTCCGGAAGATAACTACGAACGAAGGATTGCCGGATAACATAGTACTTAGCCTTAAAACTGATGGTACAAATGTATGGGCCGGCATGCAGGATGCAGGAATATGTGCGGTTGACCAAAAGACGTTAAAAGTATCTGTGCCCAGAGCTTCTGAAAAGTGGCAGTTCGGTCCGGTGAATGATATTGTTACCGGTAAAGGCTGGTTGTGGCTTTCTTCTGAACGAAACGGAATTATCAGCCTTGAAACAGCCACAGGTAACATTAATGGGATTTATAACACTTCTGATAACCTGGACATATCACGCATCAGCCATTTATATGCCGACACACAGGGAAACTACTGGGTTGCCTCGGGCAGCCAGTTGCTCCTGTCATTGGGACACGATTTGATTCAATACGCAGAATTTGGGCAGACAACGGGAAAGAATATTCATAGTTTACTTCTTAACCGTGAAGGAAATATCTGGTTCAGTAACGATGAAGGCTTATTCACTATCAACCGGCAAAGCAAACAAACAATTGCTGTAAAATTACCTTTAAACAAACAAACACATATCATCAGCCTTTACGAGGATGAACATGGATATATTTGGGCCGGAACTTTTGGCAGCGGTTTGTTTTGTATTGATCCGAAATCCGGGCGAACAAAAGTCTTCAATGAAAGCGACGGCCTTTCAAACGGCAATATCCTTTCATTAACCGGCAAAGGCAATCAAATATGGCTTGCAACGCTTGGCGGAGCATATTACTGTAATATTTCAGGTGATCCGTTTACCAACAACGCAAAAATTTCGTTCAGCAATTACGGCGACCAGCACTTCTCGGGCAATAACTATATTTATTCAGTCTTCATCGATTCACGAAACAGGATTTGGTTTGGCACTGACGGAAAAGGTATTTCGGTGCTTGAAAAAGGTAAGTTCACCAGTTTCGATAAAAAGCAAGGACTAAAAAGCAATATAGTTTATTCAATAACTGAAGATAGTGACAACCACATCTGGTTCAGTACAGCAAATGCAGGGATTTATCGTTTCGACGGGAAATCGCTGAAAAACTATACCCTTGAAAATGGATTAAGCGATATTCATATTACAGGTTTACTGGCGGATAAAAACCATCATTTACTTATTATTCACAACAACGGGGTTGATATCCTGGATACCCGCACGAATGCATTTTTATATTTCAGTAAGGGCGTTGGTTTATCAGAAATAAATCCTGACCTTAACGTTTGCATCCTCGAAGGAAGCGGTGCAGCATGGCTGGGAACTCAAAACGGGCTGATCAGGCTGCAGATTCCTGAAGATGTAGTTAAGCGGCAACCCTCACTGAAACTGAACAAGGTTTCCGTATTCCTGAGCAAGGAAAATTACATCGGAATCCACGAGTTTTCGTATAATCAGAATCATATCTCATTCCATTTCAACGCTTTCTGGTATATTGAGCCGGAACTAGTAAAATACCAGATCAGGCTTAAGGGATTCGATCTCGACTGGATCGACACCCGAAACAACCTGGTAACCTACTCAAATCTACCGCCCGGGAAATACACTTTTGAAGTAAGAGCATCAATAAAAGGGAATTTTACTCTTAACGATGTAAAATCCTATACGTTCACTATCGAAAAGCCTTTCTGGAAATCCACCTGGTTTATCCTGGCATCGATATTTATCATTATTCTGGTTGTATATCTGATAATTGATATGCGGGAAAAAAGGCTGAAGCAACGCGATGAAATCGAACGCGAAAAATTGATGTTCCAGCTCCAAACACTGAGGAGCCAGGTTAATCCGCACTTCCTGTTCAACAGTTTCAGTACATTAATATCCATTATTGACGAAGATAAAGAAGTGGCTATTGAATATGTTGAAAAACTATCGCAATTTTTCAGGAATATACTCGAATACCGTGAGAAGGATTTAATTCCGTTAAACGAAGAGCTCAAACTCATCGATACTTATTATTACCTGCAAAAGCAACGCTATGGTCAAAACCTTCATCTGGAAATAGCAGTAAATGAAAAGATGCTCCACTCACTTATACCGCCGATGGTTTTACAAATGTTAGTGGAAAACGCTATAAAGCACAATGTAATATCAGCCGAACTGCCCCTTTCAGTGAAAATATTTACTGATGATAAGCATATTACTATTACCAACAATATGCAACGCAAAAAAGACAAAGAACCTTCAACTGGAATCGGGATAACAAACATCCAAAAACGCTATGCATTACTGGGGTTTGGCGAAATTCAGATCTCATCTGAAAACGAGCAGTTTACGATACAATTACCTTTAATATTCGCAGAAAAATGAATGTATTAATAATTGAAGACGAATCAGCAACCGCGCGCCGGCTGCAGAAATTGCTCATTGAGATAAATCCATCCATCGAAGTGCTCGCTATACACGAAAGCATTTCGCAAACGGTAAAATGGCTCGAATTGCATGGCGAGCCCGACCTTATGTTTCTGGATGTTAACCTTTCGGATGGACTGAGTTTCCGTATTTTTGAGGAAATTGAAGTGAATTGCCCCGTAATTTTCACTACAGCTTATGACCAATACGCTATACAGGCCTTTAAGGTAAACAGTATTGACTATTTGCTGAAGCCGATCAATAAAGAAAACCTGGCCGAAAGTTTAAATAAGTACCATAAACTACAACATAAAGAAGGCGAAACAAAAATTGATATTGCCAAACTGGATATTGGCAAACTGGCAATGGCACTGGGTTTGCACAAGCCCAATTATATGAAAAGACTTATTGTACGCTATGGCGAAGTTATTAAAGCCATTGAAATAAAAGATGTTGCCTATTTTTATTCGGATGAGAAAATAGTATTCATGACCCTGAAAGAGGGAAAAACCTATCCCGTTGATTTTACGTTAGATCACCTGGAAATGCGTGTTGACCCGGAATTGTTTTTCAGGATTAACCGCAAGTTCGTAATCAGCTATCATGCCATTGAAAAAATGATTTCCTACAGCAAATCGCGTATCAAAATCACGCTGAATCCCCCATGCATACTCGAATCCATTTCGAGTACCGAGCGCTCGGGCGATTTTAAGGAATGGCTTGCCGGGAAATAGAATTCGCTTTTGCAGTATCCAGATACCTGTTTTTGATTCATCAGTTTAAATTATTGTTACATACAGCTTTCAGATAAAGTTATAATATTCGTGTTTCGAATATTCGGCTTACATATTGAAATTAGCTAAATCGGGTTGGCAGGTTGTTATATTCAATTTTCGGTTTTTCAATAGAACACCGGTTTTTACCAGTTCGTTTGGCAAAAATTCCGGTTCATCCATCTTTAGTTTTTCACCTTTCATATTGGTTGTTACTTTGCTTCATCAAACAATTAACATCTAAAACAAAAATTATGAACGCATTATTCCTACTTCCTGCCCTGGCAATATTATTTGCCTCCTGTTCAAAAAACGATTCTACTTCCGATCCGGCCGCAGATCTTACCACCCAAAAAAATATGGTTGCCCAAAGTGATTGGACTGTTACTCAATACACTGATAGCGGAGTTGACGAAACTTCGGATTATTCAGGTTATAAATTTAAATTTAATACGGATGGCACGTTAGTTGCGGTATTTACTGATACCTCAATTTCCGGCACCTGGGCGCTGGCACAGGGAAGCGCCAGCACTGATGACAGTGGCAATGATGCTACTGATGACAAATTTAATAAGCTGACAATCAACATAACAGGCAACAAACAAATGGATCACCTGAGTCACAAATGGCTGACTGACAAAATTACAGCAACTGAAATCTGGTTACGCGATGATAACGTTGCATCAAATGAAATACTCCGATTCGGAAAATAATTAACGATAACTTAATTCCCTGTAAAACGAAACACAATGAAAAGAATCGCAACAGTTTTGGCAATTATTATTTTTACCGCCGGCATGGCAAATGCCCAGAAATTTATGACTAAGAGCGGAACTATAAAATTCTTTTCCGACACGCCAATGGAAAAAATTGATGCTATAAACCGCCAGGTTAACAGCGCACTTGATTTCGCTACAGGCAATTTTGTTTTTAAAGTTCTGATACAAGGTTTCGAATTCGAAAAAGCCCTGATGCAGGAGCATTTTAACGAGAATTATATGGAATCGGATAAATTTCAGAACTCGACGTTTAACGGGAAAATAACCAACATCAAGGATGTAAACCTGGCAAAAGACGGTGTTTATAAAGTTGTGGCAGAAGGTGATTTATCGATGCATGGTGTTACCAACAAGGTTAAAATAAACGGCACGCTTGAGGTTAAAGGCGGAAAAATTCTGGGCAAAGCTGGTTTCAATGTGTCGCCAAAAGATTACAACATCACAATTCCAAAAGCTGTTATAAAAAATATTTCTGAAGCGATACAGGTTGATGTAAACATTTCACTCGACAAACTAGGGAGTTAATTCCTCCACATATCTATCCGCTGTGCCGGGTAACCAGGGCCTTGTTCCGGTTACAACAGGAGTAATCCTGAAATTGAATGCCCGGGGCCTACACCCTTGAAAAACTCTCTGGTTCACCATCAGAGAGTTTTTTATTTCAACCAGATCTAAAAAAATTAGTGGATTTGAACTTTTATTTTGGTTTGATAATGATTATCCCGTTGATAGAATTAATTTTACAGCAGCAGAAATAAAAGATTAACTTGCTCAACCTCTTTCATCGAAGTTTACAATATGGCTTATTTCAGCAGTACTTCCTTATTATCATTGATGCAGAGTTTGCATAATACAGATATTGGAATACTTAAAGCAATCTTCGAAAACAGGATTCCGGTATTTGATCCTGTTTTTATTTTTATTACGAATTCAGCCGCTGCAATAGCTTTTGGGGTGCCTGTTATCCTGTTACTTTTTTCCTTTCAGAAAAAAATTATACAGTTACGCCATGAAGCTGTTTCAATCCTTATCCCGGTTGCCATTTCGGCTATCCTGGCAAATATGTTGAAATACGTATTCGATACACCCAGGCCATACGAAGTGTATTCATTTATACATAAACTCAGTGTTGGTGGAAGTCCGTCGTTCCCTTCGGGACATACCGCCGACGCCTTTTCGTTTGCTGTGGCAATGATACTGGTTTATCGTAAATGGCTGATTACTGTTCCTGTCCTGATATGGGCAAGCCTGGTAGGGTATTCGCGTATGTACCTGGGAGTTCATTTTCCATCCGATGTTTTGGGTGGAGCATTTATTGGGGCGGCATGTTCGTATGGTTATATTTATTATGCTAAAAGAAAATATTTGAAATCTCAATAAAACGTTTTTACCAGCTTGCTATCATATCGCGCTATTATTAGTGTTCAGAATAAAGCCCGGAAAAAACTGCTAAATCGTAAAAAAAAGCTAAAAATCAGTTTTCACCCACTTCTCCCGATTCCCATCGGCTTAATAGCGAAATATCCCAAAATATAGTTACTTTTGCAAACCAATAAGCTATGGCCCCATAGTTCAATGGATAGAATTTCAGATTCCGGTTCTGAAGATTTGGGTTCGAATCCCGATGGGGTCACTTTTACGCATAAAACAGAGCTGTAATTCAACAAGTTACAGCTCTGTTTTTTTTTAGAAAGGAAGGTGGGGGTTTTTTTTAAGATGTATTGTCTGATTTTTAACCCGGGCAAATTAGTTTTGCGTGCTTTAAATCTATAGAATTCTTAATTAAAAAGGAGGCTGAACAGGGCAACCTGATCAGCCAACCAACCAATTGTTTAGATCACCAAATCAAATAACCCTTTAGTTAAATCTAATAGGTTACCCTGTCAACCTCCTTTTTAATAATTTGCCTGGAAAATTTAGTATCCAGGATTTTGAGCTGCTTCTCCCATTGCTGTATTCGACAGAATCTCCGTTAAAGGAATAGGAAATAATTCGTGTTTACCTTTAAGAAAGCCTATAGTTTTCATTTCCTGATCAGCCAGGCCCCAACGAACTAAATCCCAGTAACGGTTGCCTTCGAAACACAGTTCTTTTGCTCTTTCGATCACAATCTGATCAAAAAGTGCTGTTCCTGCTTCGGTATGCTCATTTATTCCGGCCCTGTCGGTTATTTTTTTGAGTTCAGCCTGGGCAGCAGCATCATTACTGCTTTTATTATATGCTTCAGCTGCCATCAATAAAACATCGGCATAACGGATTATCCTGTAATTGGTTCCGTAATTTAATTCGGGCTGACCGGTAGTGGTCGTTTCGGAAGCCTTACAAGCATATTTCAGCCTGAGGTAGCCTTCATAGTCATAAGGATATTCACCTGCCTGGTATTTCCCACCGGCAGCAAAATATCCAGCTTCATTAACAACTGTTCCTTTTATCCGTTTATCAGCGGGATTGGAGTATAAAAGATCACCGATTTTTTTCGAAGGCAGGTTAGCTCCCCATCCACCGGACAAATCCAGCTTCGCAAGATCCATGTTAGAAAAGTCAAAAGAACCATCACCGTCAGCACGTGGCGCTTCAAGCTGCAGTTCAATATTGCTTTCAGCGTTATTGCTGCCCCATGGGAAATTACCCCAGCCATAATTTTCCTGTGAAGTGTAGGATACTTCAAAAACAGATTCAATTCCAAATTCATGCTCCTTAGACCAGATGGTGGTATAATCCGGTTCAAGTTGATACTCATTGCTGGAAATACATGCACCTAAAACAGTAGCAGCATCCGAATATTTCTTTTCATACAGGTATGCTTTGCCTAACAGTGCTTGTGCAGTACCTTTTGAAAATCTGAACTTATCAACAGCAGCATAGGCGCTCTTTACAGGCAATACAGCTATTGCATCTTTTAAATCAGTTTCAATCTGGGCATACACTTCTTCCACAGTTGCGCGAGGCTGATTAAATTCCGCTGTTGAAGCAGGATTTACAATCATTAGCGGGACCCCACCAAACATGACAACCAGGTCGAGGTATGTAAAAGCTCTCAACGCTTTTGCTTCTCCTACCATGGTCTTCATCCCGGCTGTAGCATCAGCATTTGCGCCAACATTGGTAATAACGGTATTACAGGAACTGATCGTACTGTAATAGGCTTTCCAGATAGCTGTAATACCGATATTTTCGGAAGTAATGTTAAATTTATTCAAGTTTGTATATTGAGGTTGATCACCTGCATTTGGGCCACCGCTTTTAGTGTCATCAGCCGGCAGGTTTTTTATAAAATACGCGCTGTTCCACGCATTTGAATTATTCATCTGGATTTTGTTATAAACCCCAATGACCGCTAATTTCACATCATTGTCATTTTTGAGGAAGTTGTCGCTGGAAAGTTGTCCAACGGGTGCGACTTCTAAAAATTCTTTCTTGCAAGCGGCAAATACAAGTATAAGCAGAATGCTATATATTATTTTTTTCATGATTTTTCGTTTTTTAGATTAGAAACTAGCTGAGAGGCCAAACAACATCTTGGCAGCAATTGGATACAATCCCCTATCCACTCCCTGGCTCATATTATTGTTACTGCCAGCTTCAGGATCAAGTCCTTTGTATTTGGTAATTGTAAAATAATCGTCGAGGGAGATATATGCCCTGAGGGAACTAACTCCGAATTTCGAAGTAATTGAGTTAGCCAATGTATAACCCAGCTGGATTTGCTTTATCCTCATGTAGGAGCCATTGGAAATCATCAGGTCGCTACGGTAAATATAATCGCTGCTGTTTTCCGCCCTTGGTAAGCTGGCGCCTGTATTGGTCGGTGTCCATCTGCCGTCAAACATATAGGCAGGTTTATTCGACAAGGCTCTATCGGTGCGATACCAGCCCATGAAAATATCATTGCCTGAAACACCCTGGAAAGCGAGGCTGAAATCAAACCCTTTGTATCCCATCGAAATGTTGCCTCCATATATTAAGGAAGGATGAGGACTACCAATTTTTGTCTGATCTGATGGTGAAATTTTACTATCACCATTTACATCTGCAACAATGGGATCACCTGCTACGAAAGTAGTACCGTATTTGGTATTGTATGCATCAGCTTGTGCTTTATCATCAAATATACCATCAGTTTTGTACCCTTTGAAATACCAGATAGGCTGACCTTGTTCGAAATAGGTTAAATAATACCCGCGAACATTAGCACCGGGAACCGGGGCATTAACATCTAACTGGGTTACTTCGTTTTTCAATGTAGAAAGGTTCAGACTGGCTCCGTATTTGAATTCATTGTCTTCGTTTCTGTATCCTAGTTCAAACTCTAAACCTTTATTGTTGACAGTTCCTGCGTTAACATAAGGCATACCTCCACCGGTTGATGCAGGGAAAGTACCCAGCGCAATCAGGTTCTTGGTTTTTTTGTTGTACCAGTCAGCTGTGAAAGTGATTTTGTTATTTAACAACCTTACATCAACACCTATATCCGCCATTTCAGTTCGTTCCCATATCAGGCTCTTATTGACCAATTTAGCAATTTGAGCGCCAGATTGATATGTGCCTGTAGCATCCGGGTATTTGATACCGGCAAGTGTCCATAACTCTTTGTCCTCGTTACCGGGAAGGTTTGATTTACTTCCGTTTGCACCCCAGCTTGCCCTGACTTTTAAGTAAGAAACCAGTTTGATGTCAGAGAAGAAGTTTTCTTTGTTAATAACCCATCCTGCAGATACTGCAGGGAATGTGGCATATTTTGAATCGGTTGGAAAAACGCTGGCACCATCCCTACGAATAGAACCTTCCAATAAGTATTTACCCTTGTAGCTGTATGAAAGACGTCCAAACATCGAAGCCATGGTGTTTTTTACGATATATCCACCAGTTCTGTCAAAAAGATCAGATGTTGTTTTCCCCTGATAGGCATATTGATCTCCTTCAGCTACCATGGGTGATGAATAGAGAGTATAAGCGTTTTGACCTGCTTCAGGACCTGTATACTCCTGAGCAGAATATCCAGCCATTACGGAAAATGAGTGATCGCCAATTTCTTTAGCGTAAGTGGCGAAATTTTCCCATAACCATGTATTGTATTTATTCAGGACATCCTGTACATAGGTTGTTGGATTTTGATTTTCCGTTGAGAAATAATAAATCGGGCTCCAGAGGTGTTGATTCTGATAGGTCAGATCAATACCAATTCGCGAGGTTACTGTCAAACCTTTGAAAGGCTTAATCGTAGCGTAACCGGTTCCCATAAGTTTATCCTGTTCTGTTGTATTGTGGAAAGTGGTAAGGGTTGCCAGCGGATTCGACATTTCACCTGATACATTTTCGGTCAATCCATAATAATTGCCGCTACCATCTTTTACTATTACTTTTCCGGCATCTAATAGAGTCTGTACATGAATAGGAGTACCTGAATATGTTACTGGTGTTAATGGGTCGATCAACAAAGCGCTGTTTACCAAACTTCTGTACTCGTCGTCCTGGTTTACATTTTTTTGATTTGAATGACTATAGCTGAAATTACCGCCGACTTCAAGCCATTTTTTCACATCGCTTTTCAGATTCAACCTTGTAGTGTACCTGGAGTAATTGGCTTTATTTCCACCAACGATACCATCCTGTGTAAGATAAGATCCTGAAAGCATATAGGTGGTTTTATCGTTGCCACCCGAAAAGGATAAATGGTGTTTTTGCATGGGAGCCGACTGGAAAGTCTCACTTAACCAATCTGTATTTGCACCGAAACGGTCCGAAGTTGTCGCTCCGGCTTCACTCATCCATTGTTTGTATTGAGTGGCATCCATTAATTTCATATCCGTCCTGACACTTTGTGTACCCATCTGGAAATCATACGTTACCACGCCTTTACCCGACTTACCTGATTTTGTGGTAATCAGAATAACTCCGTTGGCACCTTCTGTTCCATAAATAGCGGATGATGCGGCATCTTTCAACACTTCCAGTGATTCAATATCACCCGGATCAATGTTGTTAATATCTCCTGTTTTCATTCCATCAACTATATACAATGGGTTTGAATTGGAGTTTGAGTTGGTTCCCCTGATCCTGATTTTGGAACCTGCACCCGGTGAGCCTGATGTAGGCAGTACCATAACACCGGCAGTTTTTCCCTGTATAGCCTGGTCAGCTCTTGAAGATGAGGTGGACTGCAAATCTTTTGCTTTTACTGACGAAATAGAACCGGTAACAAGACTTTTCTTCTTCACACCATATCCAACTACAACAACCTGTTCGAGGTCGGTAGCAGCTGAGAGGAGTATAACTTTCACCGGTTCTTTGGTAATGGCTATTTCCTGGGATACCATACCGATAAAAGATACAACAAGTGTTGTTGCGTTCGCTGGTGCCTGGAGGGTAAATTTCCCTTCAATATCAGAGAGAGATCCAATAGTAGTACCCTTTACCATAATAGTTGCACCGGGTAAAGTAGCGTTGCTTTCGTCGTAAACAACACCGGTTACGGTATTCGTTTGCTGCGCAAAAGCAAGTGAGATTGCACTCAGCCACAAAATGCCGGTAAGCATCAGCATCCTGGCTTTTCTGCCATAGTGCATGTAATTGTAGAGATTTTTCTTCATAATGGATTTGATTGTTAGGGTTAGTAATTGGTTTTAATTATGGTTAATTATGATGGTGATGGTATTTCAAGGTAATTTCAGGAAAAACAAAAATCCTTTTAAGACTGAACAATCATTTATAAAAGCAAATACCTTAGGCTGTTTTCTAAGCTATTTTACTTAAGGAAAAAATGATGGTAAGAAAAGTGATAAGTGGAAGTGATGGTCAGAGAAACAACTTAAACGCATCGGAATATTTCACGATGTTATTCATTTAAATTAGATCGATTTGAACTTTTCAGGCCTGATTAATTCAATGCGATTGGGATATGCATTACCTCTGACCCGATAAATTAATTATCCTGTCTCTGGTGTTTTTTTTGATTCATCACATTTACATAGTTTACCTGTAATGGATCTCAAAAAAGAAACTGCAATCTGTTTTGGAATATGACAGGCTAAATGAATAGGACTAATACACTTTAACCAAGCTTACCCAAACCAAAATTAATAAATCATATTGCAGTTTGTAAATACAAAAATATATATAAATGGCACAAAATAAAATGTACTATTATGAAATTAATATGTATTATTACGCCAATTAAATATTTTTTTTATCCTTTTCAGGACTTCAAAATAATTCCATCACTTGTTTCCGGCAACTTCCGAACTGATTTTTTAAAAAAACAGATAAAGCAACTGTTTTTGTATAGCTCAGAATTAGATGCAATTAACTATCTGTTGCTGCCGAGAAACAGCAGCACCTTTTTATCAAAAATATTTCCGCAGGATTCAGTCAAGAAAGCCTTGTTTTCCCGTTTTTCAATGCCTGATTCTCAGCTCCACCCTTCATGATGATCTGCAACATACTATCATTCATTACATTTATTGAAATTTTGCGTTTATTTTTTTTTCGTTTCTAGTTTAAATAAAACATAGTTTTATGCAATCATGGTTATGAATCATCGACCCGAAAATATTCTGTCGCATTTTTACAAAAGGCAAATATTCAGGTAAAGCCACTAAACATTTGAAGTTTATGATGGTTTCATTCTTTCATAAATTGCATTCGGATTTTTACAATTACCTGTACAAGCTCAAATCGGCTTTTAGTTTAGAACGTTTAATTTCCCAGTTATTTCCATTAATGTTGCATGCATAACTATCTCTTCACGATAAAAGGATATTTTCTGGGACAGATAGTGACACAGCACAAAGTATGGATTTTACTTTATCAGGAATGTATTAAATGAATCTGGTTTTAACAAAGGCGCAATTGTTTTGTCTCCAACCTTAATAAGTATTTTCTTTTCGACATTACCCTCGTTTTGTGCAACAACAACAATACTTTTATCCGGATTCACAAATGCGAGTAAATTATCAAATGAGCCGGATGTATTTAGTCTTTTTGCTCCGGGCTTAACAAAATGGCTCAGGTGTTTCATTAAATAATATTCGTAATTGTATTTATACGTTTTATTTACCGTATCGACACTAACCAGTGAATTCTGCTTCCAGCCCCACGTACTGATACCGCCCTGTTTTAATGATGTATTCCAATATAAATAGGCATTGGTGCCATTTTTCAAATAATGCTGCATTAAACTCCAGGCATAGGTACAATATTTCCAGTCGTTTTTCCCATTGCCGCATTCCTGTTCGCTCTGGTATAATGTAAGTGCAGGGAATTGCTGATGAATAGCAGCAATAGCTCCTTTGCCCGCCCATTGAAACCCGACTCCCTCAATGTATTTGCCGCTTTGAGGGTCGGTTAAAACTGAATCTGTAAGCTTTTCGTTTGCACGTTCAACGGTTCCGAAAAACAGATCCACACCCATTTTCTGCATTTCGGGACCCAGGTAACTGATGAATTTTGAAAGGCCTTTTGCTGTCCAGGTACAACTTGGAAAAACCTGCGCTGAATTAAATTCATTCTGAGGCATTACCATTTTTACATTAATATTTTGTTCCTTGTATGCCTGAATAAATTTACTGAAGTATAAAGCATACGCTTTATAGTATTTTTCTTCCTGGATAAACATATCGGTTCCTTCTTTGCCTTCGTTATCCGGTTTTAGACCGTTGCTGATCCCGGTAAAATCCATCCCCCATTCTTCGGATTTGAAGTCAGTATTGCCAAGCAAACTTTTGGATGCGTAATGTTTATTGTATTTCATCCATGTTGGCGGCGACCATGGAGAAGCCCAGATCTTAAGAGACGAATTGTATTTCTGCGCATTTTTTATAAAAGGAATGAGCGTTTCCTTATCATTTGCAATGCTGAAATGCTTCATTTCGAAATCACCATCCGTTTCATTGTACGAATACCAGTTGCGCGAGAAATCGTTAGCACCGACAGGCATGCGGCAAATGGTAAAGTTTGCCCCAACACCCGGAGCGAATAATTCTTTTAGTATGCTTTCCCTGTCTTTCGCGCTTAAAATACCAAGCGAAGTCCAGCCAAGTTCGTTAAAGCAGGTTCCAAAGCCTTCCATTGTTTGCTGTGGCTGATTTAACTGGACTTCCACATCTGCATTGCCGGATAGTACAGATATTTTTAAGCCTTTCTGCTCTTCCCATTGCTCCTGCTGCGAGGTTGATACCCATTCAACTTTGGTTTGTGCGAGTAATGATATTGTTAGTATCATCAGTACCTGGAATGCGAATAATTTCTTCATCTTTTTTCTGATTTTGTTTTAAAATTGAACGTTCCCAAATTACAGGTGACTTATCTTAAGAAGGCGCAGTTTTTATTGTTCTTCAATGATGCTGATACCCCAGGGTTCCAGCGCTACCATACTGTTTTTATTCACTGCTTTATTGAGCAACAATTCGCGACCGCTTTTAAACGTGTAGCTGACATCGGCTGGTGCCGAAGAGTAATTGAAAAAGTAATGCACAGTTTTTCCCTGTTCATTAACTCCCTTTTTGGTAATGATGGGGAAATATAACTTCTGATCGTCACCCCATAAACCTGCATTTTTCACTTCACCGGCCAATATTTTTTCCATCACAATACTACTTGTTATGCAGCCAATATATGTGGCCGAGCCTTTCCCAAAACTGTTTTGAGTAATAGCCGCGTATTTTCCCCAAACCGGATGATCGTAATAAGCAAGTACTTTCGCAGTGGTTGGAGTAATTAATTCCATCCAGGTATTCAGTTTGTTGTTTTCACTACCTACCTGAAAGGGGTCGCCTTTTAAAGATACATTTTGCGGAACGGTGAACTGGCTGTAAGTTATTCCACATGCTTCGCTGATAATTCCCGGCTGGCGGCTGGTTCTTACCTTTACATTCTGATCCGAAAAACCACTTTTAAAAGTATATACAATATGTCCGCCGTTTTTCACAAAAAGGTTTAAACGTTCCAGTAAACTGTCGGGTGCTGCGTATAAGGCCGGCACGACCAGGAGTTTGTAATCTTCTATATTCGTACACGAAGGATCAACAAAATCAACGCCAACATTCATCCTGTAAAGGGCATCATACATACCGCGAAGAATATCATTGTAGCCTACCTTGCTGCCCCAGCCAAATTTAAACTGGTTAAATCCCGACAAGGCTTCGTTGCTGAAAAGAATCGCAACGTTATTCGTAATTTTGAGATTAACCAACTGAGGGCTAAGTTTCTGAAAATCTTTACCTATGGTTTTTGCTTCATCATAGGTTGGGTTAGGCTCAAAATCATGGCTCAAAAGTCCTTTCCAATAGGTTTCAACTGAATTATGTATGGAATGCCAATGCCAGTATTCAACCATATTTGCGCCCGATGCCAGGTGACTGAATGCTTGCAAACGCAATTGCCCGGGATAAGGCACCCATTCGGCAAAACCCTGCGCTTCAGTTTCGATCACCAGGTAATTTTTGCCCGATTTCATTGAGCGGGTAACATCACCACCAAAGGAAATCTCGGTTCCTGTAAGCGCGTCCTGTGTTGGATGGTAAATATCTACCCCGGCAATATCCAGGGCTTTGGCAGCAGCAAAATGATCCACTTCCGGCTGTATGCCGAAAGAAAATCCGCGCCATTCAAAATCAAAATTCTGGGTTACAAACTGCCCGGGTTTTTTATATTCGTTTACAATGGCAGCCTGCCAGCTTAAAAAATCTGTAACCAGTTTGCGCTGGAACTTGGCGAACTCGGCATTCTGGCTTGCGTTAATAGATCCGTCCATGGATGGAAAATCGGCCCAGCTGTTGATCCGGTTGCTCCAGTAATCAAGCCCGAAAGCTTTATTAATACTTTCGAGTGAACCAAACTTCGCCTTCATGTATTCTACAAAAAGTTTTTGTACTTCGGGGCCTGCCGTGTTATACGCTTTTGTCTCATTATCAACCTGGTAACCGATAATCGCCGGATGGTCTTTAACATGCTCCATTATTTTCCTGATCACCCGCTCGGCATAAAACCTGTAATTTTTATTCGAAATGTCCATGTTCTGCCTGGGTCCGTATTGGTTTTGCCCTTGTGGAGTGATGGCTAAAACATCAGGATATTTTTTTACCAGCCATGTTGGAACCGCATAGGTCGGCGTTCCGACAATTACCTTTATTCCGGCTTTATCCATGGCATTTAACACCCTGTCGATATGAGAAAAATCATAAACCCCATCCTGCGGTTCGACGGTACTCCATGTTGATTCGGCAATTCGAACCACATTGATACCAGCCTCTTTCATCATTTGGACATCCTTATCCAGGCGATCGTAAGGCATGTATTCATCGTAATATGCTACGCCATAAAGAAGCTGGTGTACTCCTGCCTGCTGTGCAATAACAGCCTGCATCATAGGAAGAAGAAGAAAAAGAATGAAATATTTTCTCATGATAGATTATTTCTAATTATTCCCAATGGATCACTAAGAATTTTTCGTGTTTTTAGTCAGGCTACTCAGTAATTTTCTATAATTGCATAAACGGTGCATTTACAGGTGAATCTCAAATCTATTTTATTTAGGATGCAACTAAAACAGAAAAGGCATATTTAATGAGACATCCAGAAAACATGTATTAAAAGGCTTTATGAACTTTTTCGACGACTTGGGTTATAGTGATTTCAAAAGGCAATTCAGCCTTGATATCTGCGGAAGATGCGCCAACAATTGCCTGGTATTTACCGGCATCTGTTATCCATGCCAGTTCCAGGGTGTTGAAAGAAGCGATGTCTTTCTTTGAGAAATTCAGGGTTACGGTGGTGCTTTCACCCGGTTTAAGTTCAGCGGTTTTGGCAAAAGCCTTAAGTTCTTTCGCCGGTTTTTCGGTGTATTTTACTGAAGGAGCGGCAACATAAAGTTGTACAATTTCTTTCCCCGCGTATTTCCCGGTGTTTTTAACTTCAATAGTTGCAGTATACACCCCGTTGTTTTCCGAGAGGTTTGCTTTGCTGTAAACAAAGGTAGTATAAGATAGTCCATATCCAAATGGGTAAGAAATAGGAACTTTATAGGTATCGAAAAACCGGTAGCCTACAAAAATACCCTCCGCGTATACGGTATAATCTACATTCCGAACCTCGTTCTGAACTTCACCGTTTTTACCACCCAGCGAGGTCATGCTGAATTTTTCATTTTTCCCGATAGGGAAATTCTCTGTCGACCATGCATCTGAAGCATTGACAGGATAGGTATCTGTTAGTTTCCCCGAAGGATTAACTTTACCCGAAAGAGCATCAGCAACCGTGTTGCCACCTTCCTGTCCGGCCTGGCCTGCAAGCAGGATGGCATCAGGTTTTGATTTCCAGCTGGCCGTTTCAATAACGCCACCTGTGTTCAGAATCACGATAACTTTTTTGCCTGCCCCCTGAAACGCGTTGCAAACAGCGATGATAAGTCCCTGTTCGTTTTCTGAAAGATTGAAGTCTCTCTCCAGTTTTCTGTCGATAAACTCACCCGATATTCTGCCGATGGTTATAATGGCCACATCATTTGTTTTTACTGCTATGGCAAGCATTTCAGCAGAAGGAATAAACTCATCAGGCCGTGCTTTTGGCAGAAACTTCGCTAATGGATCATCGTCAGGTTTAACTTTTGCAGCTTCAGCAGCCATGTGTTCTGCGTAAGCTTCCGCAATCTCCTTGCTGGTTTTGTAGCCTGCATTTTTGAGCCCGTCGGTTAATGAAACCGTGTAGGCTTTATTTACATCGCCCGAACCTGTTCCGCCCGCTATAAAATCGTAGGAGGTTATGCCAAAAGCAGCAACTTTCTTAATTGAAGCCTGAAGTGGAAGCGCTTCGCCACTGTTCTTTAGAAGAATAATTCCCTCAGCGGCTGATTGCCTAGTAATTGCTGCATGAGCTACCAGGTCAGGCTTGTTGGAGTATTTGTATCCTTTAAAACGTGGTGAACGCAGAACAAGTTCCAGAACTCTCTGAATACTGGCATCCACATTATCCATTAAGAGTTTTCCGCTTTTCATGGCAGCAACCAGTTCATCATACTGCTTGGGTAGACCAGGTTCGAATAAATCGTTGCCAGCCTCAACTCCTTTCACGGCACTGCTGCCGCCAAACCAGTCGGTCATAACCAACCCGGAAAAGCCCCATTCGTTCCGTAAAATACTGGTTAACAAATCCTTGCTTTCTGATGTGTAGGTGCCATTGATATGGTTGTACGAACTCATTACTGTCCAGGGTTGCGCCTCTTTAACCGCGATTTCAAAACCTTTCAGATAAATCTCGCGCATGGCCCTGGCCGAAACCCGAACGTCATTACTCATGCGGTTTGTTTCCTGGTTGTTGGCGGCAAAATGCTTAACAGAAACTCCAACACCGTTGCTTTGAACTCCTTTGATCATGGCAGCAGCAATTTTTCCCGATATTACAGGATCTTCGGAATAATACTCGAAGTTACGGCCGCAAAGCGGGTTACGGTGAATATTAAGGGCAGGAGCTAAAAGTACATCGGCGCCATATTCCAACGCCTCGTTGCCCATGGCTTTACCAACTTCTTCCACCAATTGTGTGTTCCAGGTCGAAGCCAAAACGGTGCCAACTGGAAATCCTGTACAGTAATACGTATTTTTATCACCCTTGCGGATTGGAGTAATCCGTAAACCGGCAGGTCCGTCAGCCAGAACGATTGCCGGAATACCTAATCGTGGCAAAGGATAGGTTGTACCCGCAGCACCCGGAACCAAGGAACTGGTTTCGCCTATTACGGCCATATCTCCACCAAAACCCGGCATTCCGGTTCCGGTTAAAATATGAGCCTTCTCTTCGATTGACAGCGCTTTTATAACGTCACCAATAGAAGCCTTTCCCAGCTGCGGGACAATTTGAGCGAAAGTACCCTTTGGCAAAATTGCAAAAATCGCAGCAGTGAGTAGGATATCAATATAAAGTCTTTGTTTCATTGTAGTTTGGGGCTATTTTTTTGATGCGTCTAAATTATATGTTACTCAAATTCTTTCAATTGATCTATATCAGAAAATGCATCTGTATCCAGTTATTTCTTTCATGGTTAAAAATGATATCTTTGTAATTAGACTTCTGAAAATAGTATAGAGAAATGAATGAAGAACTTGCAGTAGCTAAAAGCCTTACCGAAATCATTCTCCCCCTTCCACAAGAAGAAGTTGAAGTATTAGCATCTATACTTAAGAGAAAAGAAGTCCATAAAGGTGAGATTATATTAAGAGAAGGAATGATTGCATCAGATTTCTACTATATAGAATCTGGCATGCTGCGCCAGTTTTATTTCAAAGGAAAGCACGATATTACAGAACATTTTGCAAATGAAAAACAATGTGCTGTATGTATATTAAGCCTCTTCAGGCAGGAACCAACGAGACTTATCGTTGAAGCGCTCGAAAACGGAGTAATCTATTTGATTCCATATTCAAAACTTTTGGAACTTACTGAAAAATACAGTCTGCTGGCAAGCTTTCTGCGTAAAATGTTAGAGGATTCACTTTGTATATCACAGGAAAAAGCAGACTCCTGGAGATTTGAAACAGCAAGGGAGCGGTACAATCGTTTTTTAACAGAATTTCCACAGGCAGCTAAACGCGCTTCTATCAATCACATTGCCTCATACCTTTTGATGACACCTGAATCGCTTAGCAGGGTGCGGGCGGGTGCATTGTAGAAAGAAGGTTCTAAAATTATATCATGCTGCGCGATTTCCAGGATGTCATGTCAAAGCATTTTCAGAATATATATGTTGTCGCCTACCACAGAAAAAGCACAATCCATCCAAATCATTCACCTCTTTTACATGGAAGAATACCGGTATCATAACCTGCTTTATAAGAACCGATTGTTTTATCAAAGATAATTATCAGAACCATGTACCTTTGTAACTATGAATCATTCGTGTACAGGGGAAAAATAAATTATTCCTGATGACACTTTGATTAATTTTTATCTTTCTGACCTAGTACCCGTTGATTTCAAAATCCAATGTATGCAAACAGGGCTAATTCCTAATGTTTCGGTCGATTGTGTAGTATTCGGATTTGACTTAACAAATCTGAATGTATTGCTGATTGACAGGGATTTTACAAAAGAAGGCATTGTTTATCACGACCTTAAACTTCCGGGTGATTTAATACGAATGTATGAGGACCTGGACGATGCTGCCGGGCGAATCCTTCATGAAGAAACGGGTCTGAGCAACTTAAAACTGAAACAATTCAGGAGTTTTGGTTCACCTAACCGGCTTAAAAGAAACGAACACGACCTGGAATGGCTCCGGCAGAATGACCGCACTGAAGAACATATAATTACCATTGCCTATTACTCGCTTCTTAATATGGCAGAACTAAACAGCACAAAACTGATTATAAATGACAATGTAAAATTCTGCCCGGTTAATGAAGTAATTGACCTGGTGATGGATCATATGGAAATTTTAAAAGGAGCACTTGAACATCTCCGGCTTGAACTGTTGAGCCAACCTATCGCTTTCGATCTCCTGCCAGAGAAGTTTACACTTTCACAAATGCAAAAACTTTATGAAGTAATATTGGGTAAAACATTCGATAAACGCAATTTCAGGAAAAAGTTTGCGAGTATGAAATACCTGATACCCTTAAATGAAAAAGAGGTTGGCGTAGCTCATAGTCCTGCCAGGCTTTATCTTTTTAGTCGTGAGGTGTATGTAAAAATCATGGATGGCAACATGGTAAATACATAAAAGCTACCTTTTTACAGATTTTTAAAAAACGAAATAGCCGGATCTTGTTCTTACACTTTGGCCGGGCACACAAACCTGATATTCCTTTGTACTGACGGGCATTCAGAAACGCATGCCGGGAAGAAGGTTTTACTATGCGCAGTAGATATAAACACGCAGCTGCTGGGATCAGTGGGCAAATTTAGCGGTACACATTACAAACTCGCCAGCCAGGTTGTTATGCCTTTTTTGCAATATCGAATGTCATAGGGCCTTGGGTAGCCAATACCCATGCCGAAACCTGCGAAAGCGGTCAGTTGATGACAAAGGCATATCACCAGGCACAGCACATTATTAAAGAGCATGTAAATGCGGGGCCTGGTGATATGCTTATAACTTCCGGATTTGGGATGACAGGTGTACTGGTAAAATTCCAACGGATGCTTAATCTCAAAGTTCCGGAAAATAATATTGCCGGCAAATTTGTCTACAATGGTAAAAAACCGATAGTCTTTATTACCCATATGGAACATCACTCAAACCATACATCATGGTATCATTCCATTGCTGATGTGGAGGTTTTACCATTTCATATATTAATGTTATCTTATTGTTATTCAATGTATAGCATTTCAAATGTGACGGAAAGTACATAGAGAAAAAAACTATTTTCTTCAGAATTTAACCGGGATGTCTTACATTGAGCTTGTCGAAATGCGATGCATTGAGCTTGTCGAAATGTAGTTCAACCAGGAATAATCGCTGGGCACTGCGTGCTGCTCATATTCCTATTTATTAGTGGCAGGCGTTATTTTCTCTGAAAGGAAACGAACGGAATTAAGCTATACTCTT
This sequence comes from uncultured Bacteroidales bacterium, assembly GCA_903879715.1. Taxonomy (GTDB): domain Bacteria; phylum Bacteroidota; class Bacteroidia; order Bacteroidales; family UBA4417; genus UBA4417. Next base: position 980 of record CAIRMR010000071.1, on the reverse strand, counting down.
ACTCCGTCGGGATGTCTTATTGGTTCGAATTTGTTTCTTAACCCTAAGCAATTTCTGAGCTTTTATAAATTCGCTGATAGTTTTTTCTTCTTCCTTTGTCATAGGATTTTCGCCACCAATAAAATCCACATCTAGTTCTTTTGATTTATTTTTCATTTGGGAAAATATTTATTGATGAGTTTTAATGCTGCATTAGTATCAATTATCATAATTCGTCCGCCTATGTGCACAGCCCCTAAAGTTTCAATATAGTGTTGAACTAATTGTGTTTTAGAGAAAAAGGACACATTGCCTTCATGTCCTCGTTGAAAAGCAAGTTTACAAGCGAAAGCAACTAAATTACCAGGAACACCAGCATACACTTTGGTTTTTCCCTTGTTAAAAGGCGCACTTTCAAGCAGGTGCATATAAACATGATCGGACTTTACTTCTAGGCTTATTAGTCCTTGAACAACAGATTGATTATTCACAATAGTCAGCTTGTAGACATCTCTTTCAGGTTGTTTTAATTCTAATTTCCAGTCAAATTGCCAGCCGTTTTTCTTGATAACTGTCTTGAGGTCCGAAATTGAAATAATTGTGATATCTGTTGCAAAACTGTCTCCTGTAATAATATTTTCGATGGAATTGGTCAGTTTGTCAACCTCAAAATCAAGTCCTATTTTCTCTGGCGTTTTCATTAAACAAAGATACAAAATAAGCACTTATGAAATTATTTTCAGTCGTAATTATGAGGTTGATTCTGCGGCGACACGCTTGCCACTAACGGCCGCCGTTCTGGCAAGTATAGGAATAAATTGTTGTTCAAAGTCTGCCACCACATAATCCCCGGATAACTGAAAAGGGAATATACAGTGCAAAAAGCTGCTCAACGGCTACCCCGACACCCATGATAACCTTGCGCTGGCTAGGCAAAAAACATTGAATCCCCATGTAGGCCCTGCATCAGAGTCGGTAAATTTAAAATTAAAATTAAATCG
>CAIRMR010000070.1 GCA_903879715.1 uncultured Bacteroidales bacterium | reverse complement strand
CCACCACTTACAACAGGTGCTGTAAATGAAACCGATGCCTGCTTATTGCTTGCTGAAGCAATTACATCTGTTGGAGCATCGGGAGTGGTAGCAGGGGTTACGGAATTGGATGGAGCACTTGCAACACTGTTGCCAATAACATTTGTGGCAATAACTGTAAATGTATATACGGTGCCGTTGGCTAAACGTGTTACAACCAACGGACTCGAAGTCCCGGTTTGTTTAAAGTTGCCAGGGCTCGAAATTACAGTGTATTGGGTTATTACTGAACCTCCATCATTTAGCGGTGCAGAAAAAGAAACCGTTGCTTTCTTGCTTCCTGAAACAGCTGTAACGTCGGTTGGGGCATCAGGAGCCGTAGCCAATCCTTTTATAGCCACACTGTAAAGTCTTAACGCAGCATCCCTTTGGGCTACAGCCACCTTACCTGAAACTGCAACTTCCATTCCTGTAAAAGTTCCGACCACCTGCATCGTAGCATTGTAAACTGTACCCGAAGTATAGCTTTCACCAATCAGATCACCAAGGTCAATTCTGATATAAGGGAGATTATTATAAAACACATAAACAGATGTTCCATAATCTTCAATCCGCAATGTTCCCCTTTCTCTGAGGCTTGTTACGTTAGTGGGTTTAGGAACAGGAATTGTTGTAACGGCGGTCGTTGCCTGTCCGGATTCAACACCTGAAAACTGAACGTTCATGGCATAACCATTGTCGGTTGGATAAAAAGCTATACCCTCACGGTTGAATCCCGGATCAGCAATTGGTTCCTGAATAAAATCCGCAATTAGCACATCTGGAGCATAGGCTCTTATAACCACACCTGCCCGACTGCTGCCTGCAGAGAAATCAACGTCTGATTCAATACTATAGGGCGAAGCGTATATACCTTTTGAATAAATAATACGCTTGGCAGGAAATACAAATTGTAAATAACCTTTGGTGATATCATCAGCACTAAATTTTGCAGGTTCCATCGTTTCCCATTGATCATAGAAAGTGGTATTATCCCATGTCGTATTGAATACTTGGTTGTATTTTGGAACAAATGTTGTTGCCGGACGGTTGTCCCACAGTACATCTGCTTTCTTCGTTTTAATATCCACACTGTATAGTCTGAAATCAGCAGTCCTTTGAGCTACAGCCACCTTACCCAAAACTGCAACTTCCATACCGGTGAATGTTCCGGCAACCTCCATATCAGCATTATAAACAGTACCAGAAGTATAGTTTTCGCCAATTTTATCGCCAAGGTCAATCCGGATGTAAGGAGCATTATTATAAAACACATAAACAGATGTTCCATAATCTTCAACCCTTAATGTTCCTCTGTTTCTCAGGCTTGTTACTCCGTATGGTTTAGGAACTGAAATCCGTGTTACCGGTGTTGAACTGCCATTTACAGCGCCTGTAAATTGAACTGTCATTGAGGAGCCATCGACATTTGGATAGAAGGCTATACCTTCCCTGTTGAATCCCGGATCACCGGATGCAGGTTCCTGGATGTCTTCCATATTTGTTGCTGCAACTCTGATTACAACCCCGCCCTGGCTGCCGCCTGTAGAGTAATCAATATCTGATTCAATAACATAGGGCGAAGCATATGAACTTATTGAATACATAACACGTTTAGCGGGCCATACAAACTGCAAATAGCCATTGGCGATATCTTCTGCAACAAATGTGTTAGCATCAATCGTTTGCCATTGGCCATAAAAAGTTGCATTATCCCATGCAGTATTGAATACCTGGCTGTAATTTGCCTCAAAAGTTGTTGCCGGTCGGTTGTCCCACAACACGGGTGTTTGAATTTTAACGCTGTAAAGTCTTAACGAAGCATCCCTCTGAGCAACAGCAACTTTACCCGAAATGGGCACCTCCATACCGGTAAAAGTGCCAAGGCTTGCCATAGTGGCATCGTAAACTGTACCGGAAGTATAATTAGTTCCTGATATGTCACCAAGATCAATACGGATAAAACGACCACCATTATAATAGACAAAGATAGAGCTGCCAAAATCTTCAATCTTTAATGTGCCTCTGCCTAATAAACCTGGAAAACTACAAGGTTTTGGAACCGATATCCGCGTTACGGGAGTTGAAGAGCCATTCACAATGCCTGTAAATTGAACGATCATGGCAGAGCCGTCGAATGAAGGATAAAAGGCAATTCCATCACGATTAAATCCGGGATCGCCCGAAGCGGCTTCCTGAATGTCCTCAGTTATCGCATCAAGTCTTATAACCACACCTCCACGGTTACTGGCTGACCCATATTCAATTTCAGTTTCGAGAGTATAAGGTGTAGTATACACATTATTAGAACCTATTATACGCTGTTCAACCCATTTGAATTGAAGATAACCTGCCGCAACATCATCTGCTGTAACAGCATCAACAGATTGCCATTGATTATTAAATTTTGCAAAATCCATATCAGCATTTATTGCCTGGGAATAATTGTCAGTAAAAGCCCTTGCAGGCTTATCACTGTCAAATGCTGAAGCTACCGTATTTACCTGTAAATCTACCGTATAGGTCAATTGTGTTGTTCCGTCACCGGCAGTAACAACAATGGAAGCAACTCCATTTGTAATTGTGGTTTTATAAGTAGCCAGGGAATTAGTAACTGTTGCAACTACAGCAGGATAAGCATACGGTACTGATAGGTTGTACGACATTACTGAGGGTGAAAAAGCAGCTACATCAACACATCCAACAGAAATGTTACTTAAAGTAGCATCGTTGTTAACAACTATTACCTCGGTTGTTTTTACTGTTGCGCTATAGAGTTTGATATCAAATAGTCGTGCAGCAACTGCAATACTACCCATATCCGCAACTTCCATATCCGTAAAAGTACCTTTGCTTACCATATTTGCGTCATAAACTGTTCCTGAAGTATAATTACTTCCTGATAGTCCACCCAGGTTGATACGGGCAAAAGGAGCACCGTTATAATACATATAAATGGAAGTGCCAAAATCTTCAATCTTTAATGTGCCTCTTCCCAGTAAACTAGCTACTCCATCAGGTTTCGGGATTAAAATTTTTGTCGAAGGGGTGTTAGGTCCGTTTAGTGTACCTGAAAACTGAATTGTCATATTAGTTCCATCGGTGGTTGGGGAAATAGCAATTCCTTCCCTGTTGAACCCATTCAACCCGTCGGAGGGCTCCTGCAGGTCTTCAATACCCGATGCTGCTGCGTTAACCCTAATAATCATACCTCCGCCATTAAGGTTGGTGGCCGCGTAATCAATGTCAGTTTCGTAAGTATAAGGTATTGCATATGCACTCTTTGAACGCAATACGCGTTTTGGAACCCATTGAAATTGAAAATAACCTGCACTAACATCCGCTGCACCAATGGTAAAATCATGTGTTTGCCACTGATTATTAAATTTTGTAAAATCCATTCCGGAGGTCAAAGTCTGGGTGTATTTAGTATAAAAAGTCGTTACCGGCTTGTCGCTGTCAAATTCCGGTACTTGTGCTTGAGATGTGAATGGAAACACAAGACTTAAAGCAATAAGAAATAGCAGTAATCTTTTTTTCATTTTTTGGGATTTAAATTAATTAGAGAATTGATTTTTTGTACAAACAAAACTAAGTGGAATCACAATCGACACCTTATTAATTCAGGTATTTTTCTTATGAATTTGTGTCAATCTTGATAAATCAAATTTATAAGTGATATAATCTTGCCTTTTGTATGGATGGGATATGCTAAAGTCTTCAGGTGTGGTTGCATTATTGCTGGTTAATACGCCAATCCGGTTTTTCCCCCGGCCTAAAGAAATGCCCCAATAGGCTCCAGCCCCGGAAAGGATCAAGGCCCAAACCTTCGCCTGCTAAGGTATTGTAATACTCACGGTTACCGGATTTTTGCATTATTTCAACTGTTCGTTGAGCAAAACTGACAATTTGATTTCATCCATACAATTTCAAATCCAAATAAATAATGATTATAACATGGGGAGTGTTATGATTCTGCTTCGTCAGCGGAATGCGTAACATACACTTTCCTTGAAGCATATGCAACCGCCAAAGTGAGAAGTATTAATGTGCCATTGCCAACAGGTGCGCCGGCTGCAGCGCCTATGCGGTCGCCGCCAACTGAACTGCCGTCGTTTTGCAGGCCGGCATGTCACGCCCCGGTGGATCAGTAGCCACCCAGGTATCGGAGAAAATATCTCTATAATAATTATCGTCGGAATTTGAATAGTTTGTTTGATTGCTATTATGGTCTGAAACCGCTTTTTCAACCTTTTTATGTTGTGCCAGACCTGTAAAAGATAAAAAAAAGCAGAACAGGATAACTGCAACAAAAACCCGGTAATTCGGGCAACGCAAATTTCCATATTTTATAATAAGACTATTTTTGATTTATTCTTTCGTCTTTCCTATTCGCTAAACGATTCATTGATTTTAAAATCATTTCAACCTTTCGCTGGACAAATACGGATACAATTTATTCACAGCTATATTTTTAGTACTATTATCAAAAGTAAAATTAGTTGATATACACATTGCTGTAATTTAAAAGCAATCGCTGTAATTTTATCCACTGCATTAATTCAGCATTTTACAAAAAAAATAGAGGCGGCTGTTTTTAAAGTATGAATACTGAAAAAACAGCCGCCTCATTTCAATCCATTATACTTTCTCAGTATTTAATACAGTATGAAACTGAATCAGTATTCCCATTTCAGAACCCTATTTTACAACGACTTTAGTCACTTGTGTTTTATTTGCTCCCTGCACTCTGACAAAATAAACACCACTTAACAACCGGTTTGAAATCGCAAGTTTTTCGCCGCCATAAGCTTTCCTGGAAACAACTGGT